>NZ_JBDJAC010000017.1:0-62521 GCF_039652615.1 Fulvimarina fulva | reverse complement strand
CGAGGCCTTCGCAGAGATCGACAAGGAGGAGATCGATCCGATCCTCACCATCACAACCATGAAAGCCGCCTGATCATGACCTCAGGCCACCCAGAAAATTACACCAGCTTGACGGACGTGACCAAGACGGCGGCCAGCGTATTGAAGCGCGCGGCCCGCAGCGGCGCCGACCGTCTCATGTCGGAGATCGAGGCGCTGGAGCAGGCCGTTCTCTCTCCGGAATGCTCGGACGAGGATCGGGGCAAGTTTGCTTCGGAGGCTGCACGTCTTCTACCGATCGCATCCTACCTTATCGGCGAAGACGGCGACGCAGGTTCGCCCGTTGGGAAGCTGAGACGCTGGGCGGACGGCGATTTTGCGGTCGCGCTTGAGGTCACGGAGGAAGATCACGCCGAACCCGAAAGCAAGGAGGACTACACGAGTGCCACTCAGTCCGCAGCTTTCGTCGCTCGTCCCGCTTCGAAACTCGGTTGTCTCGAGCACCCGTACAAGCACGACCTGACCGCTCTCGAACTCTTTGCGGGCGCAGGCGGCATGGCGGCTGGGCTCGCACAGGCCGGATTCCGTCACGCTGCGCTCGTCGAATACCTGCCCCATGCCTGCGAAACGCTGCGCGCTGCTTTCGGGAGCGAGCATGTTATCGAAACGGACGTGCGCTCTTACAAACCCAATCGAGCCGAACTCGGTCCGATCGATCTCCTTTCTGGCGGTCCGCCATGCCAGCCCTTCTCAATTTCAGGCGAGAGAGGCGGCTCTTCGGACAAGCGCGACATGTTCCCGGAGTTTCTGCGTCTGGTCGGGCACGTGAAGCCCCGATCGATCCTCATCGAGAACGTCGAGGGGCTGTTCCATGCACCGTTCGATTACGACCGCTTTCAGATTCAGGCCCGTCTGAAGCGGATGGGTTATACGACCGAGTGGCGGAAGGTCACCGCGACGCATTTCGGTGTGGCGCAGAACCGGGTCCGCTCAATCCTCGTCGGCTTCCGGGACAGAGATGTCATGGCGCGCTTCGTCTGGCCGACCGCGACCGTTCCTCACTATGTGTCCGAGCCCCTGACTGTCGACGGTGAATTGCTCGACTTCTTCCGCGCCAAAGGCTGGAACCCGTCGGAAGAAGATCTGGCGGGCATGGCCGTTCCGGCGCCTACACTGACTGGTGGCAGCGACAAGAAGTGCGGGGCGGATCTCGGTCAGCAGCACGCGCGGGAGGTCTGGGAAGAGATGGGGTTCGTCGGAACCCGGATTGGACGGGAGCTTCCGAAGAAAGACCACGAAGGACCCGTCGAGATCACGAACGCGATGTGCGCCAGGCTTCAGGGCTTCCCGTCCCTGTGGCCCTTCGCCGGAGGACACGTCGCGGTCTACAAACAAATCGCCAACGCCTTCCCGCCTCCGGTGGCGCGGCTCCTTGGATGTGCGATCGCCTCGGCTCTCACAGGAAAAACCGTCGACCATGGTGGGTACCTCTTCACACAAGCCATGCGACCGCTGAATGCACTGCGCAGGCGAAGCCTTCAAAACAGGGTGCCCACCGGGGCCGTGCGGACCCAACTTCCGATCGACCGGCCTCGCCCGGCTCGGGCGCTGGATCTTCGAAGCCTGCAAGCTGCGAGCGAAGCGATGGAAGACGACGATGCGCTTGTCTGGATGAACTGACGCGTCCGATGCCGAACGCGTCGTTTGGGTGCAAGCTGATCTGAGCAATATCCGATTAGCGAGTTTGAGCACGAGGATCTGGTAGTTGGGTCAAGCTGTGCGATGCTGATGATGCATTCGGAGCAAGACTGGGAAATCATTTCCGCTCTGCGCCCATCGCGGTCGTTAAGCAGCGCGGGAGGGCGATCCGAAATCCGACATTCGTTTGCAGCATTGCCAGGACGAAAGTAAGTTCCTTTTATTGGCTTAGCTGTTTGGTCCCGGCATTTGGTGGTGTGGATCATGAATGAATCTGAACGGCTCTTCTGTCCAGGCTTTGCAGATGGCCTCGAAGGGGGTGAGGCCGCGTAGTGTCTTCAAACGACGCGCGAAATTGTAGGCTGCGACGAAGTCCGTGAGGTGCTGCCGAAGTTGGTCGTGA
Source organism: Fulvimarina fulva (assembly GCF_039652615.1). Taxonomy (NCBI): domain Bacteria; kingdom Pseudomonadati; phylum Pseudomonadota; class Alphaproteobacteria; order Hyphomicrobiales; family Aurantimonadaceae; genus Fulvimarina; species Fulvimarina fulva. The sequence continues at coordinate 60,441 of NZ_JBDJAC010000017.1, read as the reverse complement.
TTGTCGTAGTGGAATCGTTTGACGGTCGCGTCCTTGATCGTTCGGTTCATTCTTTCGACCTGGCCGTTCTCGGGGAAAACGATTCACTGGATCGTTTTCTTGTCCCCTCGAACTCCATGGGTGACGCGGCTTCGTCAAACGATGTTCGATATCGAGATCGGCACAGGCGCCCTCGAAGGCATGGCATCGGAAGAGGACCTTTTCCGCTCGCATCGCCTTGATGTCCTCGGGCGTCCATCCGTTCCCCGAAGGATCGGTGAAGTGCGTTCCATTGTCGGTCAGGACGGTGTGGATCTTGTATGGAACGGCAGCGGCGAGAGCCCGCAGGAAGTTTCCCGCAACACGTCGCGTCGCCTTCTCATGCAGCTCGACGAAGGCGAACTTCGAGGTCCGGTCGATCGCCACGAGCAGGTAGAGCTTGCCTTCTTCGGTTCGAACTTCGGCGATATCGATATGGAAGTAACCGATCGGATAGCGCTTGAACTGGGATCGCTTGGGCTTGTCGCCTTCAACGTCCGGCAACCGCGAGATGCCGTGGCGCTGAAGGCATCGATGCAGGGATGACCGCGTCAGATGCGGGATTGTCGGCTGAATGGCATAGAGACAGTCATTGAGCGGCAATAGCGTATGGCGGCGAAAGGCAACGACGACCGCCTCGTCCTCTAGCGACAGGACCGTGGAATGGGGCTCCTTCGGCCCGGTTCGGCGATCAACCGTTGAGGTCCTCTTCTTCCATTTGGCGACGGTCTTCGGGTTGATCCCGTAGGGACTGGAAAGCGCCCTCAGGCTCTCTTGACTATGCTGTATCGCTCGACGGACTGCCGCAGTCGTCGTGGCGCTCCCGTGGTGAACCTGACCCATAGTGCTTCCTTCCACTCGTGTGAGAAGATTGCACCATCAAAACCTGGGATCAAACAGATATCCCATCGTATCCGTGCTCAGATGGATCTTCGAGCCGTTCTTACGCTTTGCGCCGTCGTATCCGGCCCGTTCGCCGCTTTCGGGCGAGGAGCGGAGCGTGCGACTGTCCAGAACCGCCGCCGACGGATCGGGTTCGCGTTCTGCCGCCATGCGCAGGACGGCGCGCAGATCGCCGGCGATGTCGACAAAGCAGTCCGCCGCGAGCCAGCGCTGCATCTGTTGATAGACAGCCGCCCACGGCGGCAAGTCATGCGGCATAAAGCGCCATGGGATGCCGGTCTTCACCACGCATCGCAACCCGTTGAAGACCTCGCGAAGGTCGTGGTCGCGCTGGCCGACTTCTTCGTCGAGAAGTCGAAGACAGGGCGCGACGACAGCTCATTCTTCATCGGAAACGTCGGTCGGGTAAGATGAGCGATAATCTGACATGCTCAATCAACGCAAAACCATCAAAACCGATTCATAACAGGCTCTAGGCATCTCTGGCTCCATCTCGGTTGACGACAAGACGGAATCACAACCTACTGGAATCGCGGAACTCATTTCGGGATGGGCTCTGAGAGCAGGCGGAAGCTTGCGCCTACGTGCTGCATTCGAGGCCATTCATCCAAAGATTTGCATCGACAAACAGCCGATTGTCGAAGCCGCTGCGGCCAAGGTCGCTTTGCTTTCCCGGAAACAGGCCTTCGAACCGTGCCTGCTGCTGATCGGTCAGGGTTCGTTTGCTCAACATCTCGCGCCCTTCGCGATCTTGAGCCGAACTCACAGCAACAGTGGAATCCTTGAATGCAGACGCATTTCAACGCGGCGCGTGGGCTTGGAACGACCCGCAAGCTGGGATCGTCGCGGTGAAGACGGTTGCGCCATGCCCGACCGATACCGACAGCGAACCGCCATGGGCGAAGAGGATCCTTTCGGAAAGCGACAGGCCGAGCCCGAGACCGCCCGATCGGCGCGTCGAGGTCTCTCCGACGCACCGGAACGCTTCGAAAAGTTCCTCGCGGGAGTCGGCCGACAGCTGTCCGTCATCCTCGACCGAAAAGACGATCTGGTCGTCGGCGCTTCGCTTCAAGGTTGCCTTGATATTCGGGCCGCCATGGATAAGGGCGTTGGTGAGCAGCGTTTTGAAGACGATGCCAATCCTCTCCTCGTCGATAAATATCTCCGGCAGGTCGGGATCTGTCTCGCAATGAATACGGATCGCTGAAGTTGGCCTCGTTTCTTCGATGGACCGGATCGTCGTCTCCAACAAATCCGAGGGACTCACGCGTTCAGTCTTCATATCGCAAAAGGTCGCGTTCGCGTCGACGAACAGCATGATATTGTTGAAGATGTCCGTCAGATGTTTCGCGTTGTCGGCGATACTGGCGGCCATTCTCTTTTCAGAATCGCAGGCAAGTTTCGCACTCAGCAGCCGGGAGTAGCCGAATATGATCGATAGCGGCGTTCTGAATTCATGGCCGATCAGCGAAAGAAACTCGTTCTTCGCCCACTCAGCCGATGCGGCGCCCGCCTCGACCTGCATCCGCTGTTCGACCATGTTCGTCATGCCCGTTGATCCCGCAATCCATCGATTTTCGAGGGTAAAAACAGCACTCCGACGAGCGCTATTAATATACAATTCTTATAATCAGGGAAAGTTTCTATTTCCTTATTTGCTCGGTTCGGACGCGCGCTGCTGGTCGGTTTCTAACCGATTGCTTTCCTAGCTACATATATAGTCTGCAGGGTGACGTCGCCGCGAAGGCGGCGCTCGATCCGCGCCGGGCCGAACACGTCGCAGCTGCCAATTGTTGGGGCCGGTCTTCCCGTTCAACACGGGGCGCGTCGCAGACGTTCAGAACGTTCGCTTGAAGGACGCCCAGAGTTTTCCGCCGTACCAGATCGGCGTCTCGTCCTTCGTCCGTTTCCACGGGAAGCGGTTGCCGCTAAAATCCGTAAAGCCGACCTTCAGCTCGTCGGTGACCTTGTACTCGATTTTGTATTCGAAATCGGAGTTCCAGGGCTGCTGCTGTTCGGGGAACGGATAGACGTTGACCGATGCGGACAGCGTGAGGCGCTCGGTGGGTTTCCAATCGCATTTCATCTTGAAAAGCGCCTTGTTGCGCGCCGTACCCAGCCGTTTCAGGTCGAAAAAGCGAGGCGCGTACGACGCACCGAACTTGCAGGGCGAGAGCCCGTCCGTTCTTGTATCGAGCGCTTCGGTCAGCGCGCTCGCGGGCGGCCTGTAATAAGCGCTGAACGATCCACTCTTGAGGGCGTCCCATTTGGCGCTTTCGCGGCCAAGATCGCTGTCGTTCTGCCAGAGCGAATATCCCAGTTGCAGGCTTTCGTTCAGATTGGCGGTCAGGAACAGATAGTCCGGCATGTGATGGTCCGCGGGGTCCTTGACCGCCGCGATGGCCGAGGCGTGCTTCTGCTGGCTGCCGACCTGAAGCGAAATGGACTGATCATCTGCGATCTTGCAGCTCTTCCAGCCGCCGACATAAGGCGAGGTATCGCCCGCGCAAAAAGGCGCCGGAAAGCGGGCCGACCGCGTCAGCTCCCGGATGGCGGGACTACTGGCTTCCGCGAAATTGGCAGGCGGGGCGGGCATTGGTCCACGGGTCAGTTTCGCGAACCGAGAAAAGCCCAGGGGTCGCGCTTTTTCGGTGCCGGTGCCGGCGTTCCCAAAGAGCGTTTCAGTTTTTTTTTGAGCCGATCGAAGTCCGGGCGCCAGCGCGGACGCGGAACGGCGGCAAGCGAGGCTTGACCCTCGGCGGATGCATCCTCGACCGGCGTCGGCGACGTTAAATCGAACGACAACGGCGCTGGCGATGGCTTCACGGCCGGCAACAGCTTCTCGGGAGCTTCGACCGGTTTCAAGGCAAGCACCGCCGAATTCATGCGGCTGCGCTCCGGGCCTGCGAGCGGCTGGGACTTGCCCGGTTCACCTGTGCCTGACTCACCAGGAACTGACCGATCCGGGTGTGACTGGACCTTGTTCGGCTGGGTTGAGCGCGGCTTGGCGGCGGCTGGCTTCTTGGCCGTGTCAGTCTTTCCGGCCGCCGGTTCTAGCGCGGCCCTGTCCTTCGGAGCGGCGGCCTCGGTCGGGGCTGCCGCCGGCTTTCCCTTAGCCTTCGCTTTCACTTCGGTTTTCGTATCGGCAAACGGCTTCTGCGTGGTGACCGGCCGAGCGTTGCTCTGCGCCTTGGGTCTCGCATCGGCGCGAACGGCGAGGATCTCCAGAAGAGCAAGGCTCGGACGACCTGTACGTTCGAGGCCGGAGAGGGTTTCAGACAATTCGATTGCCGCGACGGTGGCATCGTTCAGTTGCCCGTCGACGGGACCGGAGAATGCACCGATCCGCTTCAGCTCGCGCTGGGTGATCGATATAAACCCGATGGTCGAGGGATCGATCGGAGCGCTCTTCGACGCGGTTGCAGAGGGTGCGGCGGCAGCGGTCGTCTTTTCCTCGAGGGACTTGGCGTTCTTGACCTCGATTTCGACCAGAACCCGCGCATCGCTGGGCGTCGGAGCGGCCGTGGAGGGCACGGCTACGGCAGGCTTTTTTGCGGAGAGTTCGCGCAGAAGCCGGGCGATCTCCTCGATCATCGCCTGATCCAGTCCCGCGGCGGCGGGGCGATTGTCAATTGGCTCGACTGTCGGTGCACTGGCGACGATCTTCGTCAGAAGAGAATCCGCCGCCGCGATGCCGGGCGCCGCTGGTTCGATCGGCCGATCGGTTTTTGCAGCGGGCTTCGGCTTTACGGCCGCCGCCTTCGGTTTGGCTGGCGCAGCCTTCGGTTTGCCCGGTGTGGACGAAGCCGGCTTGGCGACCGGAGAAGACGCTGGCTGCTCAGTCTTCGCCTCGACGGTTTCTGCCTTCGGCGCACTCCCGCCCTTGGCAATCGCGACGGGTTTCGCTGGCTTCGCGTCCAGCTTCCTGTCGAGAACGACAATGCCTGGCGCGCCAGTGCCCGCCGTTCCGCCTGTGATGGCGACCACGTCACGCGTCGCTTTCGTCGCGGCGGGCTTGATCGCTGCGGTGGCTATCTTTGTCTCGCTCTCCGACTTATCGGGCACGGCAGCTTGGGTGACTTTGACCGGCGCATTCGCCGTCTTCAAGGCGACTGATTGTTTTGCGTTCGGCTTGCTTTCACTTGGAGCCGTCGCCTCTTTTCTTTCCGCTCCCGGCGAGGTTTCTCCAGACGGCTTCGCAGCCTCGATAATGATCGATTTTTCCGCTGTTTTCAGCACGGCGAGATCGATCGTCTTGGCGGTCTCGATGGCGGACTTTGCGCTTTCGGCGAACTTGCCCGGTGCCTTGGGGAGCGTCTTCGACGGCGCCTCGGGCGCACACTCTCGCTGTGTGGCAGCGGGCTTTGTCGGGGCCGGCTTCCTGGCTGTGGTCTTCTCGGCCGTGTTGGCCTTTGCCGGTGCTTTCAAGGCTTGCGGCGCAGGCTTTGCGTTCGCGGTTTTGGGCGCGCAATCGGTTGCAACCGTGCCGGCGCGTGCCTGCGCCGGCTTGTCGTCGCGCTTCGTGCCGGGTTTCGCTTGATCGGCCGCAGCGACGGCGTCGTCCTTCGCGGGCTCCTTGGTGTCCGCTTTCGGTGACGTGTCCGACTTCGCGGTCGTTGGGCTTGCCACGTCTTTAGTCTTCGCTAGCTCGATCGGTTTCGAAGCGTGCGTCTCCGGCGATGGCTTCGGCGTCTGCGAAACCATCTTCCGGTCTGCGCTGCCCTTCGACGCCGGTTCGGCGTTCGGCTTGTTCGTTTTTTCGTTTTCGCCCTTTGCGGCGGAGGCGCTCTTCGTCTCCTTCTCGGCGACCGGCGCGCTCTCGGCTTTCGGTTTGGCGTAGACCGCCAGAACTTCGCTGGCAAACCCCTTCGCGATATCGAGGGAGGGAAGGTCGTAGGCCGCCCGGTCGAGCTTGTAGCCGTCCTTTGGCGTGACGACGAGATCGGATGCGTCTGACCGTGAGATGCGGCAGGTCTTCGTCTCGCTGTCGCAGGCAACATCCACCCGCTCCTCGTCGAGGGCAGGGCCGAGCCCGATGGAAGCCGATCCGTCCGGGAAGATCCGGAAACGCCGACCGCCAAGATGGCCGATCTGGTAGCTGCCCCAGAACATTGCCGCCGAGGCGTCGGTCGTTTCCACCTTCGCGCCGGGCGCGAAGGGTTTGGCAACGTCGAAGAGCTCGGTCCTGCCGTCCGCCCGAACGACGTCGGCGACGAGGCAGAGCGCCAACACCCCTGACAATGCCGTCGAATGGCGTACGCGGGACCGGTGGCTCATCTTACTTCACCCGATGGCGCATGAGGGGACCGAACTCCTTGAACGCGATCGCCGCAAGCACGACCCCATTGGTGTTGCAGGTGATCGAAGTGTTCGGCGATCCGTCGAGCTCGTAACGGCCCTCCATCCAGCCCTTTTCGGGGTCGGCGAGCGTGTTGATCGAGCGCACGAGCGTCTTGGTGTAGTCGGTCGCAAAAAGTGCATCCCAGGCAAAGGCCGCCTTGGTGCTCAAGGTCCGCTTTTCGTCGTAGCGGGTGCCGTCGAGGCGCATGACGGCCCATTCGTCGCCACCGCCCCAGATGGTGGAATAGACGAAATAGGGCGCTTCGGAGATATGGCTCTCGCTGACGGCGGTCGGAATACCGGTCTCCTGAAAGCGCTTTTCCTGAACCTGGTAGACGTTGCTCGCCAAAGCATGGGAGATCGAATCGAAGCCGAAATCGAGGCCGTCGAGCATGTAGGGCTCGCTGGTGACAAACGCCGATCCGCCGCCCATGGAGCGCTTGTCCACCGGAAGATCGACCTCGCGCATTTCGCGGAAATCGGCATTGCGTCCGGCCTGCGTCGCCTGCACCGCATCGAGCCCGAACATCATCATGGCTTTCGCACCATACTGTTCGTAGCCGACACGGCCCTCCTGGCGCAGCACGGTCTCGCCGTCCTTGACGGCGGTCCCGACCATCTCGCCATCCTTGACGAGACGGCTCAAATCCCAGCGCGACAGGACAGTCTCCACCGAGCCCGCGTGCTCCGGGTGGTTCCGAAGGACATAGGCGAGCGGCACGAGAAACCGCGAGACGTCGAGGGTCGACCAGCCGAGGCCGCGCTCGTCGCGCTTGTTGTCGTAGGACGCCATCTTCAGCGTGCGTACGTCATAGGCCTTGTTCGGCAAGACGCCGTCGAACAGTTCGAGCTTCGCGATCGAGTTGAGCGCGCCTTTCATGCGGTGGTCGAATTCCTGGGTATCGACGATGCCCAGGCGATGGGCGCTGATCAGGCCGATGAGATAGGACCCCGTGTCCCAGATCGTGGTGGACGGGTAGCCGTTCGCCGAATTGACGAGCATCGTCTCGGCGTTGGTGTTGTTCTCGAAATACTTCCAGGCGATGCGCGCCTGTTCGTACTCCTTCTGGGAGATCTTGCGAGGCTCTGCGACGGGGAGTGGATTGGCCTTGGCGATGACCGCGTTGATCCTCGGTATGGCTGGTGCCTCCTGAAGGTCGACGCCCCGGTTTTCGAGAACGAGGATCAGGGCTGAGGCCGAAAGGAGCGCACCCACGAAGACGAGCTGGCTGCGGCCTTTTTTAAGGTTCTGAAGAAAGGTCATGCGAGTTCTCCGTATTCGGCGTCGGGCTGCCACAGGGCGGCATAGACGATGCCCGACAGAGCAAGGATGTTGTTGAGGCCCCAGAACCCGTTGGCGATAACGCCGCCGAGCGTGTAGGCCTCGGACCCCAACGCCAGTGCGAGACAGGCAAAGAGGATGCCGACGAGGGTGAAGGCGGTGATCGTCAGATGCGGCCAGACGAGGCGCAGATGACGACCGCCCTGTCGGTCCTTCGGTGTCACCGGGAAGGAGATCTTCTTGCCGGTGACGACGGCGGACAGGGCCTTGAGATTGATGGCGAAGAAGGCGATGTAGCTCGCCTTGCTCTTGTAGCCGGCGACACCCCACATCCCGATCATCATCGCGAGTTCCATGGAGACGAGGAACGGCAGAATCTTCAGGAAGAACTCGCCGGTATAAGCATCGACGGGCGCAATCGCGGTAAAGAGATAGACGATCGGAGCCAGAAGGAAGATCGTGTTCCAGATACCGCCAAGATATGACCAGAACGTCGACGCGTAGAGAAGTTTTTGACCGATCGTCATCTTCGAGCGCGTGATCGGATTGTCGTTGAAGAGAATATCGAGACTGCCGCCGGCATATTTGAAGCGCTGGATCGTCCAGGTGAGAAGATCCTGCGGCGACAGCATCTTCGATTCCACATGGGGATGGAGCACCGACTTCCAGCCGCGTTCGCGGTCGGAGTGGAGGACGATCGAGGTGTAGATGTCCTCTGAGACATGGAACTTGTAGGGCGTCACGGCCTCGGAGATCGCAGCCTCGCTGCGGATGGCTTCCATGAGATCCGGCGAGATGTCCCGCTCGCGGCTTTCCACCGTGACCTCGCATTCGGCGCGGTCGACGGCCGCATCGATCTGGGATCCGAAGGCCCTGAGGGCCGCTTCCATCACCGCCTCGCGGCGGTGGATCGAGCCCGCACCGCAGCAGAAGGAGGCGTTGTGCCGGTTCCGTCGCCGCAGGATCACGTCGTAGAAGATCTGGGGATCGTTGACGAACGGGTCTTCGCCGACCCGGATCTCGCCGAAGACCTTCTGAACCGCGCGGCCGAAGACGGCGCCGGCCTTGCCGAGCGGCTTTTCGAGCACTACGTCGAGACGCTCGCCAGCGGGCAGGTCGTAGAACCATTGGGGCGTCTGCACCCAGGCGACCTTCGGGTCTTTGAAATAGCCGAGCGTGCGCTCCAGCATGGTAGGGAAGGGCCGTGTGTCGGCATCGCAGATGACGAGGAAGTCGCCGCTCGTATGGTCCATCGCATTGCGCAGATTGCCGGCCTTGAAGCCTTCGTTCGTGCGTCGCGTGATGTAGCCGATCCCTTCTTCCACGCAGACCGCTTCCATCTCGGGGCGCTTGCCGTCGTCGAGGACGTAGATGTTGAGTTCGATCGGATGCGGATAGCGCATCGCTTTGGCATCGCGGATGCCGAGCCGGACAAGCTCCGGGTCCTCGTTATAGGTTGCAAAGAGAACGTCGACGGACACCTGACGGTCCGGATCGTCGGCCTCCGCCGTGCATTCGCCGATCGTTGCGGGGCCTTCGGTGATCTCGAAATCGTCGACAGACCAGAGATTGTAGGCAAAGAGGACGAGGCCGAAATAGGCGCAGGTTTCGGCAAGGGCGACGGGCACGGAAAACCACAGCGCATCGTAGTTCAGCGACGCCGTCCAGCGCCACCAGAGATAGGATGCGCCGAGGACCAGGCAGAAGACGATCAGATACTGGAAGAGAAGCTGCCGCCGCTCGTCGTGCTGCAAGGGTTCGGGCGGTCGCCGATCCTCGAAGCGTTCGAAATAGAAGGCCATGGTTCGAGATCCTAAGGGTCGTCAAGCTCGGGCCGCGGGAAGCGCGCGTGGCGGCGCGGTCCGGGTCGAGAAGGGAAGCGGTCCGAGACCGACGGTCCAGGCGAGCGCCGGGATCTTCGAGAGGAGTTTCGCCGCGGCGAAAGCCGATGCGAGGGCGAAGGCGAACTTCGTCAGCACCATCGTCGTCGGCGAGACCGAAAGGCCTGATTTGACGAGGGCGATGTCGTAGAGATCGATGAAGATTGGATGGGTGAGATAGACGCCGAAAGTATATTTCGCTGCGCGGCTCCAGATCGGCGACCACTCGGCATGCTGGCGGCCCATGAAGAAGGCGAAGACGAAAAGCGGCATCAGGAAGTGGGCGTAGAAGCCCCAGCCCTGGCGCACCTGATAGGAGCCGGCTTCGGCGGCGCGGAAGGCATCGGGAAGGGTGGCTGCGAGGCAGAAGAGTGCGAAGAACACCGAGATCCGGCCGATCAGCTTCGACTCGCCCTTCGGGATGCCATCGCGCAGGAGGCTGAAGACCGCGAAGGTCGCGAAGCCGTAGCCGACATAGCCGAGAACCTTGACGGCGCGGACGATGTAGGAGCGCAAATAGTCGTCCTGGACATATCCCCAGACGAAGCCCTGCATGTATTCCATCGCGCCGAGCATCGGAAAGAGCGCGAGCCCGAACATCGGATAGCGGATCGCAACGCGCATCACCGGATAGAACAGCATCAGCGCGAAGAGCGTCGGGATGAAGTGCATGTGATATTGCGAGGAGCCGAGGACCAGATAGGAGGCCCAGGACGAAGGCTCGGCGAGTTGGCTCGCGATCGCGCCTGAATAGCCGAAGGCCGACGCCTTCACGAACTTGAAAAACGCGTAGAACACCGCCCAGAAGGCGAAGGGGACGAGAAGCCGGCGCGCCTGATCGCGCATCGCCTCGCCATATTCGGGGCGTCGGCGATCAAGCTTGGACGCAAGCAGGAACAGGGAGAAGACGATGAACATCTCCGAGCCCGAAAGCTCTGCCAAAGCGCGCAGAAGCGTCGGAACGATCCGCTCGCCGGGCTCATAGGCCGCGAAAGCCTTGCCGGCGGCATCGGTCGTCGAATGAATGAGAACAACGCCGATGGCGGCCCAGGCCCGGTTCGCGTCGAACCAGGTCATCCGGTTGGCATTGGACGAGACGCCGCTCACTGTTCGCTTCCTTCTGCAACGAGATCGGGGGACGCCGGCTCGACATCGGAGCCGATGGGACGGCGGCGCAGATTGGCGACCGTGCAATCGGTGGCCGCGATGCCGGTCTCGCCGGGGATTGGACGGCAGATATTGAAGTCCGCTTCCATAATCGTCGGGCGCGCGCCCTCGTTCGGTGCGGGTTTGCGCTTCGGCAGGCAGCGGTCCTTGCGAAGGGCCATGTCCTCGAAGGCGACGTCCCAGTACTGGGTGTCGGTGTTTTTGAACTGCAGGATCGGCCCCTGCGCCTTGTAGAGAAGGGCAGCGAGGATGATGCCATTGTTGTTGGCGGTCTGCAGCGGGATCTTGCCGTCGCCGTTCTCGTAGATCCCCTCGTAAAATCCCTTTTCTGGATCGTAGAGATCGGCCACCGCATCGAACAGGCGATCGGAATATTCGGTATCCCAAAGAGCCCACATGCCGATGGCGGCTTTTGCCGCGACGGCGGCGCGATCGGGCTGGTAGACGCCTGACGGGTCGAGCGTGTTCCAGGCATAGCCGTTACCGTAGATCGTGTCGTAGACGAAGTACGGGCTGCCGTTGACCTGATGCTCCGAGCGGGCCGTCAGGATGCCGGTTTCCTCGAAGCGACGCTGCTGGGCGAGATAGACGCGCGAGGCGAATTCCGCGCGCCATCCGTGGGTGGCGACGTCCTTCTCGCCGGTGCGGTCCTGAGGCGTGTCCCAGTTCATCTCGAGCCCGTCGAGAAGATAGGACTCCATCAGCACCGAGTTCTTGGTTTTGAAGACGCGCGGGTCGCGCGGGTCGTAGGGAACGTCGACGCCGTAGATGTCGGTGAAGGCGAACGGCTTGACCGCGAGCGACCGGCGCGTGTCGAAGCCCCAGAGTTCGAAACCCTTGGCGGCGTATTCCTCGTAGCCGAGACGCCCCTCCTGGACGTAGACCGTCTCCTTGTCCTTGCCGAGGATCGAGCCGTTCAGCTGCCCGTCCTCGTCGATGACGTTGCAGTAGTTCCAGCGCAGGAGGGCATTGTCGATGGCGTTGGCGAGATAGGGATAGCGCTCCTTGACGATCCGCATCCAGACGAGGAAGCGGCCGATATCGAGCGCCGAGAAGCCCACTTCACCGGGCTTGTTGGCATAGTTCACCTTCTCGCCGGTCTTGGTGTGGTACACCTTGTTCGGCAGTTCGCCGCGAAAGAGGTCGAGCTTGCGGATCGTGCCGATCAGCTTCATCGCGCGGTCGTCGAAGGTGCGCTTGTCGATGATGCCGAGCTGATGGGCGGCGACGAGGCCGCCGACATAGGATGCGGTGTCCCAGAGGGTCGTCGAGGGGTAGGCGCCGACCGAATTGGTGAGGCCGGTCGTCTCCTGATAGGTGACCTCGAAATATTTCCAGGCGGCCCGCGCCATCTCCATTTCGCGCTCGCTCAGGGCGCCGTTTCGCCCGAGCCCTGAGGGCGCGGCGAAAGGATCGGTCTGGGCCGGTTTGATTCCCTGCCGCTCGAGACGTTCGGGAGTCGTATTGGCCAGAACGCCAGTCACAATAATAGCGCCCAGCACGCAGGCAGCGCCTGCGAGCAGCTTTTGCCGCATGTTCATGGGGATACTCCGGTGTCGTATGTCTTACGATCTATCAGCCATATTGATTTTGACTCCTTACCAATTTCCTCACGCGTTCGTGATCGCGGCAAGGTCTTTCAACGTGGTCGAAATCTTGGTTTCCAAAGGCTTACTGCCTGAAATCGCGAGGCTTTCCGCCTGCATCACCCCGGTCGCCTCGGCGATGAGATCCTCCTCGCCGATCATCGCGGCGATTCCCCGAACGGAGTGCGCGGCCTTGCGCAGGGCGGCCGGATCGTTACCCGCGCTTGCATCCGTCATTTTCCGGAGAGCCTTCTTCAGATCGGCGACGCAGGCCGCGACGAGCGCCGTCATGGCCTCCTCGCCGATCTCGCTCGCAAGGATCGGCAGGCGCTGGAAACGTTCAAGATCCACGATCGCGGCCGAGGATGGTGCGTCGCTCGGCGGCTCGGTTCCGACGCTTCCGTCGGGCGTCGGTATGGTCCCGAGGAGCCCGGCAAGCTTTGCCCGGTCGATCGGTTTGCTGACGAAATCGTTCATGCCGGCTTCAAGGCAGTTCTGGATATCGGAAGCCATGGTGTGGGCGCTGACGGCGAAGATCGTCGTCTCTCTCGAAAGACCGTCGCCGGACCTGATCTGCCGCGTCGCCTCGATCCCGTCGATCCCCGGCAGGGAGATGTCCATGAGGATCACGTCGTAACGGGTCTTTGCCGCGAAGCTGACGGCGGCATGGCCGTCGGCGACGATGGTGGGCCGATGGCCGAGCGCTTCGAGAACGAGGCGGGCAACGAGCTGGTTGGTCGCGTCGTCCTCGGCGACAAGGATGTCGAGGCCTGTCGGCTGTGCGGATTGTTCGAACGAGGTCAGGCGTTCGGGCGCAAGGGCTCTGGCGAAGGGGATGTCGCACCAGAAGGTCGTCCCGAAGCCGACCTCGCTTTCGAAATCGATCGTGCCGCCCATCAGTTCGACGAGGGTCTTCGAGATCGCAAGACCCAGCCCCGTTCCTCCGAACCTGCGTGTATAGGAACGGTCCAGCTGGTCGAAGGGCGCGAAGACGTGGTTCCGCTTCTCGTCCGGAATGCCGACGCCGCTGTCGGTAACCATGATCCTGAGAACCGAGCGGCCGCTCTCGTCCTTCGTCAGTTCGCGCACCCGGATATGGACGCCGCCCTTCGCGGTGAACTTCACGGCATTGCTGACGAGATTGAGAAGCACTTGGCGCAGTCTCACGCCGTCGGCGACGAGCCAGTTCGGGCAGGTATTGTCGATGTGCCAGTCGAGAGTGATCTCCTTGCTCTCGGCCTCCTGCCGATAGAGCGAGCCGACGACGCCGACCATGGAATGGAGTTCGAAGACGTTTTCCTCCAGAACCAGCTTGCCCGCCTCGATCTTCGACATGTCGAGAATGTCGTTGAGAATGGTGAGAAGCGCCTTCGCGCTCTGATGGGCAACCGTCACGAGCCTTTCCTGCGGCTTCGTCAGATGGTCGTCCTTCAAGGCATCAAGCATTCCAAGAACGCCGTTCATCGGTGTGCGAAGCTCGTGGCTCATCATCGCCAGGAACTCGCTCTTTGCACCGTTGGCCCGGTCCGCCTCGTCGCGGGCAGCTTCGAGGGCCCGGACGGAAGCGACCTCGCGGGTCACGTCCTGCAGCGTCGCGGTAAGCGATGTCTGGCCGTCGAAGCGCCCGAAGCGAGCCTCAATGGCGCCCCTGACATGGCGGATCGAACCGCAGGCGTCCTTCAGCCTCACTTCGAAATCGCGTTCGACAGGTTCCTCGGTTCGCCGCGCGCGGATCGAGGAACGGATCAGCTCGAAGACGATATGGCGATCTTCGGGATGGACGCGCCGAAGGAGACTTCTGGCGCTCAAGGTGTCGTCCGTAGCGATATCGCAGATGCGCGACAGTTCGCTCGAGCATTTGAGCCGGTCGAGCAACACATCGTAGGTCACGCTGCCGAGCCGCGCGATCCGCTGGGCATCGCTCAAGGTCCGGGTCGTCTCACCCAGATCGGCCTCGCGTTGTTGAAGCCGCGCGCGCTGACGCGAGACAAGAAGCAGCGTCACGAGAAGCGCGATACACAAAAGCGAGAACACGAGGACGGACGAGACGATCGTTTGCTCGATTTCGGCGCGCCGGCGATCGGAGAGTTCACCGACATGATGGAGAACCGCGAGGATCAGACGATCGATGGCCGCGCGGCCCTCGGAAAGGTCGGCGTCGATGTCGTCCAGCGCCGCGCGGTCAAGAAGCGGTGTCTGCGACAGAAACCGGTCGAGCGCATCGAGATCGCGGCGGATAGGATCAAGTTCGATCGTTTGATCGAATGCGGAAAAGGCGGGCGCATCGAGAAGCGCGAAACGGCTCATCAGAATGTCGAAGCGCAGGCGAAGACTGGCGTCGATCGCTTCGAGATCGTCGCTGTTGTCCCGCGCGACGATCCGCAGCCGATCATATTCCTTGCCGAGCTGGTAGGCCATCCATTGGAAGTTCTGCGCGGGGGCCTTCCGGAATTCGGAGAAGCTCTGGGAAAGCTGAGCAAGAAGGACGATCAATGTGAAGGCGAGCGAGCCCATCACCAGCGCCGTCAGCAGGCGGCGGAGTTCTTTGCCCCGCCACCAACGCATCGGTCTTTGCTGATGGGCCGCGCTCATCTCAGCGGGCACTCAACCGGTTCAGCTGCCAGATCGAGCGCGAATAATAGGCTTCGCTCGCAAGGCGATCGTCGGAATCGAACGGATAGACGATCCAGAACGGGCCCTTGTCGCGCACCGAGATGTATTCGCCGTTGACCTTGTAGGCGACCAGCGGATCGAAGCCGTTCTCGTCGGTGGCCGGCAGCGTGACCGAATAGTCGTTGAGGGCGGTGGCCTCGATCGTCTCGCCCTGAATCCCGAACCGGTCGATGAGGACGCTGAGCGGAACGCCCTCGAACCGCGTCGGTCCTTCGGTCCAGGGCGTCGTCGTCTCGAAGCCGGTCGTCGGCAGGGCGGCCAGCGCCTCACCGTCGAGGACGATGGCCTCGCTCGTGCCGGCCTCGATTTCGAGCGGCAATTGCGGGCCGCCGCGGGCAATGGAGGCGGTTGGATGGACAAGGGCAAGGCCAAAGGCCGCCGCCATCGCGGCAAGAGTCAGGGTTTTCATGCGAAGCATCAGTGTTTCCTTCTAGTTTTGGGTCTGGAATGTGAGGACGAGGACGTTGAACTCGGCCTCGCGGCGGTAGCGGACCGACTGCGCGCATTGGTGCAGGAGCCCGATCCCCCATCCGTCCTCGCGCGGAACCGGGTGGTCGACCCGGTCGAGCGCGGCGGGTCTTTCGAAGAGGCCGGGCGGGGCAGCGCGGCCTTCGTCACTGAGCGTCAGAGTGAGGTCTTCGGGCGACGTCTCCAGGGTGACGCCGATCGTACCGGCGCAAGAGCCTCCATAGCTGTGACGTACGATGTTGGTCAGCGCTTCGGAGGCTGCGAGCTCGAACCCTATAAGGCCGATCTCACCGAGAAAGCGGCTGGCTGTCTCGGTGAGGCGGACCGTCGCGGCGTCGGTCGCCTCAAGCGACGCCTCAACCGTGTAGGCAGCCAGGGTCGCCATGGCTCAGGCCGCTTTCAGGCCGTCGAGCGATTCCTCGACGGTCCGGTAAATCCGAAACACCCGATCCATCCGCGTCAGCTTGAACATCTGCGCGACCGGCGGGGTGAGGCCGGCGATGGCGAGGTCGCCGCGCATGCCGATATGCTTGAAGAGCGCGACGAGTGCGCCGAGACCGGTGGAATCGATGAAGGAGACGCCGCTAAGATCGACGACGAGGCGGCTATGCCCCTGATCGACGAGGTCGAGAACGTCCTTGCGGAAGTTCGGCGCGTTGGCGGCGATCAGGCGCGGATGGTCGAGGCGGGCCACTGTCAGGTCGCCGAACATGGTCGTCGTGATCATTCTGGTTTCTCCTTTTCGATCGCGATGAGGGTGATGTCGTCGTCGAACCCGTCCTGGCGCGCGTGGGCGCGCAAGGCTTCCGCCAGTCCGTCGAGAAGTTCGCATGAGGAAAGCGCTGCGTTGTCGGCGAAGAAGGCCGCGAGCCGATCTTCCCCGAAGGCCTCTCCACTAGGGCATTCGGCCTCTACGATGCCGTCGGAAAAGACGAGCATCCGGTCGCCTGGCCGAAAGGCGACGGTCTCGGTCTCGAAGGTCGCGCCGGAGACAAGCCCGACGGGAAGGCCGCCTGAGCCGATCCGCTCGACGCTTCCGTCCGCGCGCAGCATCAGAGGCGAGGGATAGCCGGCCTGGCAGAACCGCATGACGTCGTCGTCTTCGCCGAGGATGCCGGCAAAAAGGGTGAGATAGGTCGCATCCTCGGTCTCGGAGCGGAAACGGCGGTCGAGGGAGGCGGCGAGCCGGGAGAGCGAGTCCGGATCGCCGTCGCCTCTTTCCCGCTCGCTGCCGTCGCCGAAGTCCTTTTCGGTGACGAGGCGGGCGAGAGCGGCCGCCGTCAGGGCTGCCTTGACACCGTGACCGGACACGTCCGCCGAATAAAAGCCGGCCTTTTTCTCGCCGGCGTCGAAATAGCCGAAGACGTCACCGGAGACGAAGCTCGACGGCATCAGGCGCGAGGTGAACCGGTAACCGGCCTTTCGGACCACCGGCTCCGGCAAGAGCTGGCGCTGGGCCGCGGCCGCGGCCTCCAGGTCGTCCTGGAGCGCACGATAGGTCCGCGCGAGGCAGGCATGGCTCGCCTGAAGCTCGCTTTCATGGGCGACATAGCGTTCCGCTGCCGCCACGCGCAGATCGAGCAGAGCGCGATCGACCGGCTTCGTCATGAAGTCGTCCGCGCCCGCCTTCAGTCCGCCAAGCTGGCCGCTGGACGTTTCCGCGCCGGTGACGATGAGAATGTAGACATAGCGCCCGAATGCCGCCTCACGTACCCTCGATGCGAGGCTCAGCCCGTCGATGCCCGGCATCTCGACGTCGCAGATCAACATCGCCGCATCGGTGCGGGCCAGAAGGTCGAGCGCGCTCGTTCCGTCCTCCGCGTCGAGCACGTCATGGCCCGCCATGCGCAAGAGAGCGCCAAGATAGAGGCGCTGGCTCATATCGTCATCGGCTACGACTATTTTCATGATTATCATCTCGTTGCTGCGCGCGGGCAGGGGGGTGACGGCGCTTGGGCGAGCCGGGCTGACCAATAAAGGCCGGCGACCTGAAGACGAGCGGTCTTGCCGTTTCTCGCCTTTCCGATCTCCGGACCGGTGTTCGAAAACTCGCCCGAAGTCGTAAACAAAGATTATAATATGTCCGACGACCAAGCCTCCGGCGGCCGCTTTTTCACGCTAGCCTCAAGAAGTCGTTACCGCGAACGCTGCCGCGGCTTCAGGCAATTTTAACCTTTGCCACTTCACCGCTTTTTAATAAATGGAACTTACCGTTTTATGCAGTCGCCGTTACTGTCGGCGTACAAGCATCATCGACAAGATATCGTCTCGAAGAGCCATCTAGGTCGCATGATCGATCGCGTTTGCTTTTTTGCGCAAAGATGAACATCCCGAGAAGAACCGACCAAACGGAGGCATCACGCCATGAGCCGGCTTGTAGCGATCGGACAATCCCGAGCCATCGGGTGTCTGACCCTGATCTTTTTGACGATGCTTGTCCTTGTCTTTTCGGCGGGGCCGCTTTTCGCCGCAGAGCGCGGCACTGTTCTCGAAGAACGGCGCATGCACAGCCGGGTTCTCGGCAAGGATGTTCAGTATTCGATCTATCTTCCCCCGGAATATGACGAGGGCAATCGACGCTTTCCGGTTCTCTACATGATGCATGGGGGCTGGGACGGGCGAGACGAGGACTGGTTCCGTTACGGGGAAGCCGCACGGCTTCTCGACCGGATGATCGAAGCGGGCGAGATGCCGCCGGTGGTCGCGGTCTCCGTGGACGGCAGGCGGCATGAGAATGCCGACCACGACACCTACTACATGAACGATGCCGACGGGGCCTATCGCTGGGAGGACATGTTTGTCGGCGAATTCGTCGAGCACGTCGAGACCGCCTATCGCGTGAGGGACAACAAGCGCGGCCGCGCCGTTCTGGGGCTTTCCATGGGCGGACACGCGGCCTCCGCGCTCGCCATCAAGTTTCCCGAACTCTTCGCGGGATCGGCGGTCCTTAGCGGCTCGTTCCGCACCGAAGATGACATCGTCTCCATGGATCAGGCCGGCTACGACCGGCGCTACGGCAGGGCCTGGGGCGTCGGGCTATCGGGCCGCGCCCGCCTCACGGACGAATATCGCGAGAACGACGTGTTGCAGCTCGCTGCAAAGGTTCCGGCTGAGGAGATCGCCAGCGTCCAGCACTATTTCGACTGTGGCTCGGAAGATCCCTTCTTCCGGGGCAATGCGGACCTGCACATGATGCTGCTCGAACGCGGCGTCGCCCATCGCTTCATGATCCGCGAGGGTGGCCATGACTGGGATTACTGGCGATCGAGCCTTCCCGGAGCGCTCGCCTTCCTGGCCGATGTCCTCAGGCGCTGAGTGCCGCTCTTCTTCCGAACCATTCGCTTTCCCCGAAAGACAACCAACGCAGCCATTGGAGGATCAATCATGCGTCCCGTTCGTAAAGCCGTCTTTCCCGTCGCAGGTCTTGGAACCCGCTTTCTTCCCGCCACCAAGTCGATCCCGAAGGAGATGTTGACCGTCGTCGATCGTCCCGTCATTCAGTATGTCGTGGACGAAGCACGGGAAGCCGGGATCGAACATCTGATCTTCGTGACGGGCCGCAACAAGGGCGTCATCGAGGACTATTTCGACATCCAGATCGAATTGTCGAACACGCTCGCCATGCGGCGGAAGATCGATCAGCTCGCCGTCCTCAACGAGCTTCAGCCTGCGCCGGGCACGACGAGCTTCACCCGTCAGCAGTCGCCTCTCGGGCTCGGCCATGCCGTCTGGTGCGCGCGCGAACTCGTCGGAGACGAACCCTTCGCCCTGCTCCTGCCCGACATGATCATGCAGTCGGAGACCGGCTGCCTCGCCTCGATGATGAAGCTCTACGAAAAGACCGGCGGCAACGTTGTCTCCGTGGAGACCTGCGACCCTCGCGACACGAACAAATACGGCATCGTCGGCAAGGGTCGCGCGCTCGGCGACGGGTTCGAGATTACCGGCATGGTCGAAAAGCCTGCCCCCGAGAAGGCGCCGTCGAATGCATACATGTCTGGCCGTTACATTCTCCAACCGGAAATCTTCGAGATCCTCGAACATCAGGCGCCGGGCGCTGGAAACGAGATCCAGCTGACGGACGCCATGCTGACGCTGATGGAGACCCAGCCCATAGCCGCCTTCCCCTATGGAGGCCGAACCTTCGATTGCGGGTCGAAGGAAGGCTTCGTGGAGGCAAACGTCGCGTTCGCTCTCTGGAGAGGGGATATGCGTGGCCAGGTCATGGAATCGATCGACGAATTGATGAAGACCGTCACGCCAGCCCGCACGGCTCGCGCGGCATGAAATCGGCGTCCATTTGAAGGCATCGCTTTCGGATCGACGCACGAAATCGACCCCCGTGCCGCCCGGAGTCGTTCGTTTGTTCTGCAGAATCCTAAAACGGTTGCCACCTTGTCGACTGCGACGACGAACCAGATAGACAGTCTGCGCGATCAGGTTCGGACGGTCGACCGCGAATTCGCGGAGACCATCGGAAAGCTGCAGCCGCTTCTCGGAGATTTGTCCAGCGCCGCTCGCGATCTCGCCGATAGCGTCGGGCATCAGCAGAGGTGAACTTCCGTGTCGAACGGCTAATCATTCGAAAGAGCCGGCGATGATCGCCAATCACGTAGTTGCGCATAGAAGCGAAGGAGAGGAAGGCGAGAACTATTCCATCTCGATTACCGACTTGATGGTCGCTTCTATCTCGTCTTCATCATCATGTTGACGGTCTTTCCGCTAAACCTGCAGCGCCTGCTCGCCGAAAACAAAGTTCCGTCGAGACCGATTTGAGACACTGACCATAGATTGGAGCAGGTCCCGGCTGTCATCGCAATCAGATACGGTCAGGATACCCAACTGGGGAAACCCACACCATTGACTGGAGAGGATCACGGCAGTTTCACACTGACTTATCCCCGGGAGCCGACGGTCAGCTTTCGGCCCACTGAAGCCGTAAGCCGGCGGAAAAACGAATGACGGCTTGCGGGGAGGACAAAAGTTTCGCTGAACGGCGATGAAGGGTCGTATCCAGACTAGCGGCTTCTCATCCGATTCACCCCGCAGCAGACGGTCAGCTTCTTGTGGAAACTGCGTAGCCACGTTACGCCCCCGGACATGCTCGCTGGACATTCCGCTCTCCGCGCCGCCTTCGCAGCCTTCTTAGCCTTCGCGTCCGATCCCGCAGTCGCGCAGATATCGGGACCCGAGACGGTCATCGACGGCGATACGATCGGGGTTTCCGGAACTGAGGCTCGGATCAGGCTATACGGTATTGATGCGCCGGAAAGCGGTCAGACCTGCGATGATACCAACGGCCGGCGATACCTGTGTGGAACGCGGTCCGCGGACGCGCTTGTCGCTATCATCGGGCGGAACGGCCGTGTCCAGTGTTTCGAAGAGGATCGCGATCGCTACGGACGTATCGTTGCCGAGTGCGTGACGCCGAACAACGTCGTCATCAACGCCGAGCTCGTCCGGCAGGGATGAGCCGTCGAATACGATCAATACAGCGATGGACGATATTCGGAGGAAGAGGCCGAAGCGCGCTCCGCTCGACGCGGCATCTGGCAGGGCAAGTTCGTCGAGCCGTCAGAGTGGCGCCGCGGCGATCGATTGAAGAGCGAACGCATCGCCGTCGGCCAGCCCGAAGGATGTCCGATCAAGGGCAACATCTCATCGAACGGTCGCATCTACCATTCGCCGGGCCAGCAGAACTACGGCCGAACGAAGATCGACGAGAGCCAAGGCGAACGCTGGTTCTGCTCGGCGGCCAAGGCGGAAGCGGCAGGCTGGCTTCCGGCGAGACGCGAGATCTCAAAGAAGATCTGCGAGCCATCCACCTGCGGCGAACGCTGCGAAGGCGATCCCCGTGAGGGCGAGCATCGATACGAGGGCCGTCAGAAGCGCGCCGTCGACCGTGCGAAGGGTATAACGATAGCCCGGTGAGCCGACATAGTGCGCGATCTGGCCGACGAGGCCAGCGCTTGCCGGAACCCACCACCAATCCTTCCAGATGCCCGCCAGGAACGACAGGAGTACGAGCATGTCCGACGCACTCCGTGTCTGCTTCGATAACTGCTACCTGAGTGGAAAGACTGCATAGCTTTCGGATGACCGATAGGTCGAGCGGGAAACTGCGCTGCCCGGAGCGAGCTCGCCGTTAACCACGTTTCAAAGTTTGCTCATATCGACGCCTTGCGATCGGTGGTTGAGGGCGTCAAGTTATCGGGCAGGCAGCGGACCACCGGGTCATCCGCAGCCCTTGAAGCAAACGGCCCCCGTCGGTGTTGACGCACCAGACGAGGGCCTGACCCAGAACCTGATTGGAAGGTCCCAGGCTATGACGAGCCATATCCGCTTCGCCCCTTCGTGGAAAGATTTAACGAACCTGCGCGTCGGTCAAGGCCGAATAGCTCGCGCTCGCGCCGTTTCGTTCGCCTGATCGATCCGATCGGCCCGAACGACTGCCCGGCGGAGACAGCCTTATCCGGCGCGCTCCGCCTCGTTCGACTTTCCAGCTTTCACTGAGACGACCAGCACCAATCGCTGACGGCGAGACTCGCGAGACGCGAGATCTCATCGGCTCGATCGTGCGTGACGCCCATGCTGTCATGCCTGCTTTCGGAACGGTCCGCCGTTCGAATGTCGGCGAGGCCATGATGCATGACGTCGGTCGTCCCTCATCGAAGGGCTATCCCCATGAACAACCATTCCATTCACCACGCCTCGCGGCATCGCCAAACGCGAACCTCTCCCGCTTCGTCTGCCGATGTTGGCAGCGGCCGCACCGCAAACGCCGACGTTAGCGAGGTCGAACCGCGTTTCGATCGGTCCGAGCGCCAGGACGCCGTCGATCTCAACGGTGTCGTCGCGGCTGCGGGAGGCACATCCGGTTTACACCGTTCGCACAGGATGTCGGCACCTGCGGACCTGCCTGACTCCTATCCCTGCCGCCTCGATCCCGACGCCATCGCGGCCGACCTCGACCCGTTCGTCGACAAAGCGGTGGCGCAAGTCGCGGCTGCCGTGCCGAGCCCGGACGCGATCCTCGGCCGCTACATCGCTGTCGCGGCTCTCATCCGCTCTGTCTCGTTCCACGAGGGCAAGCTCCTCGAGGACGCGATGATCGCGATCGGAGCAGCGAACCCCGATCTCGTCGTCCTCGGCAACGGCGTCCGGCTTCCAGTGACGGCGGCAGCCCTCGAGGCGGTCGCGCATAACCGATCGGGCGCGCTCGTCGGCCTAACGTTCGATGCCGACGCGAAGGCGAAGTCGACCTATACGCCGGACCTCGTCACCGTGAGCCGCCGCTATCGCTCGGCCCTCGTCATCGACGTGAAGCGCTCGCTCGCCTCCTATATCGACACCCATCGTCTGAGTGAGCTCCGAACGCGAATGCTGGCGGCCTCTCTGATCCTGCCGGACTGGCTTTACAAGGAGCGCAAGCGGCTTGCCGTCGACAGCGTCGGGATCGCCATCGTCGACGGCTCGAGCGGAACGAGCGATCATGGCTCGGGTCTCTGGAGCCTCAGCGAGATCGACGATCTTCTGGAGATCGAGGGGGCGGCTGCCGCGATCATCGCCATGCGCGCGCGGTTCGCGGACCGGGTGCAGGCCCTGATCGAGGACGAGATCCTGCGGCTCGCGCCGTCGCCTTCAGCAGCATCCTCTAGCGAGTGCACGGCCTGCGCCGCCGCGCGAGCTGCAGACGACTTCGCAGAAGCTCAAACTGACGATGCAGGCGATCGAGCGCCCCGTTCTGGAAATCATTTCCAGAGCGCTTCGCACGCCGCCTTCGACGGAGCCGGGCGACGAATACGCTTCGGCTTTGCGCGCGGGCGTCTTCACGCCTGAGCGCGGGCGTGTTCGGACGCTGAAGCAACTTCACGCTTGAGAACCTGACGATCGGCCGCGCGTCGGCGCGCCCGTCACCAATCCATAGAACCTGTTCACTCAATCGAACGCGCAGTCCCGCCGATCTTCGGATCGGATGCCGGACGCGCGAAGGATCCCCCATGACCTTCGGACATGACGACGACCACAACGACGACCGCCTGAACAAGCGATGAGACGACCCCTCGGACAAACACCACCGCGAACAGAACCATCCGTCCGAGCGCAGTAGTGAGCGGTCCCTGACGCTCGTTCCTGTTCCCTTCGACCGCCAGCTCACCGAACTTGCCAAGGCCGCTGGCGCGCGGCGCTTCGGCTCGATGCAGCCGGAACACCCGCTATTGCGACCGCTCCCCGATCCAGCGATCGTCATCGCCGCTGCGATGATGAGCATCCGTCAGATCGGCCATCTTCCGCTCCCCGTGCGGACCGCCCTCGACGACCTTGCCGCGCGCGGCGATCCGACCGCCCGTGTGATCCAGGCATGGGTTGGCAAGCGCGTCTCACGGCAGAGCACGATTGGAAGGAGCGCCCGATGACCCGCAAACCTTCCGAGACATCGAACCGGGCGGCTACTATGGCCAGCGCGGCTGCCAACGCCAGTGCCGACACCGATCGCTCGCAGACTGGACAAACGGTCCAGAGCGCCGGACCCGTAACGCGCTTCGGCGTCCTGCCGGACAAGGTCCGCTTCGATGGCGGCCTTCTCGCGGCGCTGCTTCTTATCGATCGAGCGATGGCAGACGCGGCGATGTCGGCCGACGACCTGACGCGTCTCTGTCGGCGACACGGCACCGTGCTGGCGATCAACGCAGATGCGACCGGGTTCGGAGAGACTTGCCGCCAGCTCCTGTCGCTCGGTGCGATCCTTCCTGGCCGAGTCGACATGCTTGACCTGACGAATGTGCGCGCGGCAATCCAGTTCGCGTTCCCTGCCGACAGGGAGCGTGACTGGAGCCTCCTCGTCCAGTCGCTCGATGATCCTCTCGGTGCGACCTGGGGATCGCTGCCGCGGGACTTCAGAGGCAAGGACGCCGAGCGCCGGATGATCGAGCGATATGCCTCGGCCATGCGCTCGGGTCATCCGATCTTTGTTCTCGGCAAGACGAAGCGGATGCCGCCGATCGCGCGGCTTTCGGCAACGTGCAGGCTCGATGGGGGAGCGATCGATGCTGGGATCATCAGCCGGACGATCGAGGTCGTGACGGGCATCGATCGCTCGGCGGCGGACGAGGGTCTGGCGCGTCTCGCGTCCGATGGCGTGCGCCCCGATACCCTGCCGCTCGAGGACGTGACCTTCGCCATCCGTCCCGGTCTGACGATCGACACCATTCTGACGCTTCTCGAGCGGTCGGCTCGCTACGCCGCGAGGGTTGCCGATGAAGAGGCCGCCGCTGCGAAGGAGGCTGACGACGACGACGATGACGATGAGGGCGGCGGCAAAGGCAGTGGCACAGACTACGGCGACCGCAATTCCAATCGGGACCTGCGCAGTTGGGCGGAGAGGACGGCCAGCGATCTGCCCGGCAACGAGGGCAGGGCAGGCAGACCCTTGGCGCGACCCGAGACGAACGCCGCGAAGCCGAAGGACGAGACCCGATCGAACAAAGCGGATGCTGGCTCGATCGTCATTCACCCCGAACCGCTGCGGGACAGCGATCGGAAAGACGCCACGGATCGCGAACACAAAGTCGGCTCCGACGCTGATCTGACCAGCGGCGTCTCCAATAAATCAAAAGCGTCCAGTGATCCCGTCAGCGGCAGTGACAATGTCGGAGACGGCGACAGCAAGGGCGACGATGGCGAGGGCGACAGCGTTGGCGACGACAGGGTTGGATCCCAGCAGACGCCGACACGCACACCATTACGACGCGGTCCCCTGACCATCGAGACCATGGCGGGGCTCGGTACGGCGCGGGACTGGGCCCTCGATCTGAAGACCGATCTCCAAGCCTATCGGGCAGGTGAGATCGCATGGGAGGAGATGAGCACGCGTCTGCTCCTGTCCGGCCCGCCCGGCACGGGCAAGACGAGCTTCGCACGGGCGCTCTGCAACACGTTGCAACTGCCCCTGCACGTCGCCTCTGTTCAGACATGGCTCGAGCCAAGCTACCTCGGCAGCGTGCTGAAGCGGATGTCGGCAGCATTCCAGGCGGCGGAGGCCGCAGCGCCCGTCATTTTCTTCATCGACGAGACCGACGCCATCGGAACACGCGGACCTGCCTCGCGCGACTTCTCGGACTACTGGAACGCGATCGTCAATCGCATGCTGGAGCTGATGGACGGCGCGGTCAAAACCTCGGGCGTCATCATCATCGGCGCGACGAACAGGCCGGAGGTCATCGATCCCGCCCTGATGCGGTCGGGACGCTGGGAGCGCCAGATCGCGCTCGGCAGGCCGGATCGGACGGAACTGATGACAATCCTTGCCCATCATCTCGGCGACGATCAACATAGGATCGCGGGCGATAGTGCCTCGGTCGTCGTCGAGGGCGACAAAAACGCTGTGGTTTGTCCTGGCAGCGATGGAGCAGGTAGCGACGCAGGCAGCCATGATGGCGACGATCAGATCGGTGCCGACGCGGGCAATGACGATGAGGCCGAACACGCCCGGTTACAGACGAGTCTACATTCTGGCGAGCAAGACGGGCCGGACGTTACCTCGGCCAGTCCGCTTGACCGTCTGTCGCGGCGCATGGTCGGTCTGACGGGCGCCGATGTCGAACGGGTGGTGCGCGAAGCACGGGGACGAGCGCGCAGGGCACGACGTTCTCTCACTCTTGCCGATCTCGAAGTCGTCGTCGGCAGCGATCGGAAGGAGCTGCCCATGGAGCTTCGCCGCCGCATGGCGATCCATGAGGCGGGCCATGCGATCGTCGGTCATGTCCTGAGGCTCGGCCGCGTCATCGCCCTGTCGATCGAGGACGAGAGCGGCGGCTTTACGGCCTCGCTCCATGAGGGCGATGACGATGCGGACGAAGGCTGGCTCATGGGACGGATCGCAGAGCTTCTCGGTGGCCGTGTCGCCGAAAAGCTCGTTCTCGGCAGTATCGCGACGGGAAGCGGCGGCGTCGAGACGAGCGATCTCGCACAGGCAACGCGTATCGCCGTCTTGCTCGAGACGGCCTATGGCTTCGGATCCGATCGCCCGCTGACCTGGCGCAGCACCGAATGGGCGCAGGGGCTTCTCCTGCGCGGCGGCCCGCTGGCCGAGCGGGTCGAGGAGCGGCTGCGTACGGGCGAAGAACTCGCCCGAACGACGCTTGAGGCAAACCAGCCTCTCTTGACCCGCCTTGCCGACGCGCTTCTCGCAGCCGGAACGCTCGATGCGGACGAGATCGCGGCGATCCTCGGTGCGCCGCCCGAAGACACAGACCCTAAACGGGAGACAAGTGGAGAGAACGGAACGACTCAAGCGATCGCGGCGCCGAGTCAGGTCTCGATCGGCGACCAGACAGACGAAAGCGGAGAAGCCTGATGGTCGTCCATCTTCCGCCATTCGGGGCGTCCGACGAACTCGATACGACCGTCCGCCAGCTCCGTGAGCTTCTCCGCGATCTCGGGGCGATCCAGGCAGGCTGGCGACCCTCGCCCGCCGATCTCTGGCAGGCGCCCGTTCTCGAAGATTGGGGGATCGGGTACCGTACCGTGCCCTCACTGGTCGGTCAGGTTCTTGGCCATCCGACCCTTGCGGATCACAGACTGATCCGAACCTCCGAGGTTTGGGCGATCTCGCCCGAGTTCGGCTACGCCCGTACGCTCAGTCGTCTTTATCGGCTCGGTGAGCAGGGCGAGATGAACTGACAGCAAGCCGACGGTTCCAAACATACGAAGGCGGCCCGAACGTCGTGGGCCGGCTTCCGCGCGTTCCGATCCTCCCATCCGTCCTCATGAGCATCCGGACGACTGGCAATGGGGAAACCGGACGCAGACGATGAGATGACGGCGGCACCGCGGACCACCGAGGCTACGAGCGCAACACGGCATGGTGGGACACGATCCCCGACGTTTCCGCACCCTGTCTCAGTTCGTGGACACTTTGAGATCAATCGAGACACGTTACGCATTTGCGTTGCAGACGTCCGAACATGCGATTCCTTAGTTCGAATGTTCGATTCAGGACTCGATACAAACGTTGCAGACCTCGGAGTTTGCGATTCACTCCTTGGTAGAAGCGATTCCTGCCGCCGCAGGACCGAACGTTCTGTACCCGCACCGCGTCGCGGGACGGCAGCCTTCGCCGTGACCTGCGGCGCCCATATCGTCGGGATATTTCGATCGTAAGGTAGGTCTCTGGCAACCCGTCTCAGGTCGCGGACACTTTGAGATCAATTGAAATGAGTTACGCATCTGCGTTGCAGATGTCGGAATTTCCGACTCATAGGTTCGAATTTTCGATTCAGGACTCGATACAAACGTTGCAGACCTCGGAATTTACGATTCGACCGCTCACGCCGTTTGCGTCAAGGATCGGTTCGCTTGCGCTCCATGAGCGTTCGAACGGCGCCAAAGCCCAGAGCGCCAGAGCGTGACGGCAACAGATAGACATACGAGAGGCAGCACGGCAGCGGCGGGACGTTCCGATCCGGAACGCCGCCGCTCTCCTCGTTCGGGGACAACATCGCCCTTGTATGCGCCACTCGCGCAGACCACTCCCGGATGGACAAAACTGAGGACGATACCGCCGCCCAGTCGCAGATTGACGAACAGTGCAGATTGAACGCCGTTTTGGCTGCCGTTGCGTCGCCGGGCGCAGGACCGCACGAGGATTCGCCATCCCCGTATTTTGCGTCGAATCCTGCCACTTGACATGTCCAAAATCCTAGAGCTGCGGGGTTAAGCAATACTTTCGGTACTGCGAAGCCTCCGAATAGCGCAAGCCGTGAACAGTGTGTCACTCAAATTTTCGGGCGCTTTAATGCAACCGAAGCGGAGGACGATACTCGTTTCGAAATATTACTTCATGTATTCGCCGCGATCGGCCGGGTATTCGATTTCGAATCCGATTGGACTTGCCTGAAAAGCCATGTCACCCTTTAAGACGTCGCGGGAAATTGCATGCGACGACTAGGAGGTGACTTGATGAAGGACGAGCAGAACCTGAGCGCTCCGGGTGAGGCCGGGCGCAGGCGACCGACGACGCGGCAGCCGCCGCGACGCCGATCGCCGCGGAGGACATGGGAGAGGACATGGAAGAGAGCGAGGGCATGAACGTGAACGCAGCCGAGGGCGTGAGCGCGCAGACGGACGGCGTGGCAAACGGCGGGGAGAGCGCCCGGGAGGCGGACACGAACGCAAACAAGGCCAGCGACGACACCGCCCGCGAGGTGGTCGAGACGAAGGCCGTGGTTGAGGCCGACAGTGGGGAGGCGACTGTCGGCGGCAAGGGAGAAGACGAGAACCAAGACGAGGCGGAGGCTGACGCCGCAGTGTCGGCGAACACCGAAGACGAAGACGCGGCAGCGAAGACGAACGCGGAGGAAGAGGTCTCCGCGAGGAAGGGGAAGACACGCGCCCCCGCGAAAGCGAAAGGGAAGGCCGACGGCAAGGCGAAACCCTCTCGGGTTCGCAAGAACATCGACGCCCGGAAGGCGAAGAAGGACCGCGCGCGTGGCACGCGCGAGAGCGAAGAGGAGGAGGCGAACGGGAAACCCGCCCGGAAGACGAAGGTGAAGAAGGTCAAGCGCGAGAGCTTCGACGTCGACCGCCTCGAGGCGGAGGCGAAGGAACGGGTGTTGACGAGCGTCGCCCAGATCGACGCGATCGGACGGAAGACCGCCGCGAACACGTTCGATCTCGGCCGAGAGTTCGAGGTCATCAAGAAAGACATTCCGGACGAGATGGACTGGAAAGAGGCGGTGCCGAAGCTCTGTGGGCTGTCCTACAAGAGCGCCGACAACTGGATCAAAGTGCATCGAGTCCTCGGCGGCCGCCGCGAGGACCTGATCCGGCACAGGGTGACGCCGACCGTGCTCATCGCCCTGACCCGGGGAACGCCTGAGCAGGTCGATCAGGTCATCGGCGCCTTTGAGGCGGGAACGCCGATGAAGGTCCGGGAGGTCGAGGACCTCGTGAAGGGCAATGCCCCGGACGCGAACGTTGACGGCGCGGCGGGTGGCGGTCTCGCAGAGCTGAAAGCGCTCGCGCGAGCGAAGGCAACCCGCCAGACCAAAGCGGTCGCGGCCAACGTCAAGGCGATCCGGAAGCCGCTCATCGAGGCGCTTGAGGCGGCGGGCACCAGGCGGCTGAAGAAGGGGAAGCTGGTTGAAAGCCTCGCCCCGATCGCGCGGATCGTCTACCGCGATCTGACCGAACTCGTCTGCGAGATCGACCCGGCTTCGCTCTCGGGCAGCCAGGCGCTACGCCACCTGCCGCCCGCCGACGAGCGCTGGGCGGCCGCGCTTAAACTCCTAGACCACCTCGGCTACGGCGACTGGGCGGAGGCAACCGTTCTGAAGGCCTACGTCGCCGACGACGTTTTGCCGACGCTCGGCTTCGTCCTAGACGGCGGTGCGGACCCCGCCGCGAGGCCGGACGAGGTCGACGCCCGGAACGCGGCCATGAACGAGAACCAGGACGTGGACGAGGAGGACGGGCTCGAGCTCAGCCGCCGCGAGACGGAGGAAGACGACGACGATGTGGACGACGCAACGCCCCGGCGCGAGATGGGGAACGTGACCCCGTTCGTGGCGCGGAGCAGGACGGGATCCGGGAACGGCGCCTCGGGGCCGCAGGCCTCCGTCTGATCGAAGAGAGAACGGGCCCCGGTCCTATCGCAGGAGCGATGGGACCGGGGCCTGATGCCGTGGTGCCGCAGCCGACGTCCAGCTCGATGCTCGGTCCGCCTAGCGACCTCCCCCCTTTCGAACAACCGCCTTCCGTCAGCGTCGCCTCGATCGTGGCTGCCGCAGGCGGGACCCAACGAGAACATCAGTATGGCCCGATCATCATCCACTCGCGAAAACGAGATCAGGCGAGCTGCGCGAGAGAAGCGCCTCGCCGATCAGCGTGCCCGCCAGCAGGCTCTACGGGAACGTCACCGGATCGAACGAAAGCCGTCCCGGGACGACGTCGCCAGGGTTCTTCTGCACTGGATCTTCAGCGGCCTGACCGCCGACAACAAGGCCGCCGCCTTCGGCCAGGTGTATAACGCCGTCCTGCCCCGCCTCGTCGAGCAAGGATTCGACAAGGCGAAGGCGGGCGAACGGATTGAGGAGATCTACGACAGGTACGAAGCGGGATGGACTTTCCGGGGCAAGGGGCACTTGCGGGACAAGCCCGACTTCGACGAGATGTTCGGCGACGACCGATGAGCACGGCGTTCACCATCGGGAACGTCACCCGATGGCGACCAAGGTGACGACCGACCATGGAACGCTGCCGTCCTGGCAGACCTCGCCTCTGTCGGGATGAGCTGATCCGGAACTCGTTCTTTGCCTCCATCGCCATGGCCGACGGTCGGGACCCTCAGTGCATCAACGTCAGTCCGTTCGCTCCCAAGCTCCAGCGACCCTGCTTCCGGGTGGGTCGTCAGCCGTGTTCGGTCCGCCGTTGCCCGGGCCGCTGGAAACCAATCGATCCAGCGTCGTCCGATCAAACGACGTTTGCCCTTCATTGACGGTCGCCCCCATTACTCCTGACTTCAGAATCGAAAGTTCGAGAAACGCCGTTTGCATGAGAATCGATAATTTGAGGATATTCGTTGGTTGTGCGGGGAAGCGGATCGGAAGCGTCGGAAATGATTTCCGGACCACGTTTGGCGTCTCGCTTGCCGATCGTCGTTTTGAGAAGGGCTGGCGAAGAAGGAAAGAGACTGCCCGGCCGGATGGATCGTTCCGGGCGATTGCGATCGTCTCTCTCCGTAGAGCATACAAAGGATCCGAAGGTAATCGGGAACGATGCATGCGATCTATCGACGGGCGGCCATGGGACCAGCTCACGACTCACCTTGTTCTGTTCCGCTACATGCGTTCGTACATCTCACGACCGCTCGAAAGGTCGCAGCCCCGCGCGATCGTCCATCGCGCCGTTCAGACTACCAACAATTCATTCCGGGTCCGCCCTTGAAGGGGCCCGCGAAGCCATCGGTGATTAAACCGCCGTAGAACGGCCCCACCTGCGGCGTCACCTTCTGACTGTCGACGACATAGGCGTCGAACACGCGTGCGTAGAAGGCGACATGGTCCTTCAGGCAGGCGAAGGACCCCGTCAGCAAAGGGGTAGCTCCAGCCGACGCGCTCGAAGCGGGTGTCGCCGATGACCACGTTCCAGTAGACGGCCCCGCCTTTCCATTCGCAGAAGGAACTTCCCTTCACGCGGGCGAGGATGCCGGGTTCGATGTCGTCTCCCGGAATGTAGTAGCTAGGTGGCTGGATGGTCTCGAAGGTGCGGACCGTCCTGTGGCTGTCTGCGATCCGACGACCGCCATGCTCGATGACCTTGTGGCCCGCGGTCGACGTCGCGATGGCCGGACGCGGGAACGACCAGACGCCTTCCTGTCGAGGAGGGTTTCACTCTTGCCGGGCGTCACAATCTTCATTCTGGTGCTCGGTTTCGGCCTTCCGGGAGATGGTCTGCGCGACGCGCTCGACCCGCGCGACACCTGACGTACGACGAGGCATGAGACCCGATATTGGTCGGGTTTCACGCTTCGTCTTTTCGATCTTTCAGAAAATGGTTGCTGAACACGAGGTCCGACATCGCTCCGCAACGCGCAGCAGCGTGTGTCGCCTTCCGTTGAACTCATTGCGACGTCTCGGCATCAGGCTCTGGACGCGACCAAATGCCCGTCGCCGAGATCGTTAAGCGTCAGCCGGTTCGGCGGGTCGCCGATCATGCGCACGGGGCTCGGGATCTCGCTTGCCGCGCGTTCGAAGGCGCGGCGCCGCGCATGCGGGTCCGGACGCGGAACGGCCGCGATCAGCCGCTTCGTATAAGGGTGCTGCGGGTCGCCGAATATCTGGTCTCGCGTTCCCATCTCCACGATCTGTCCGAGATACATGACTGCGATGCGGTCGGACACATTCTCTACCACCGCCATATCATGGGAAATGAACAAATAGGCGATTCCGAATTCCCCCTGAAGCTCGCGCAGGAGCTCGAGCACACGGGCCTGCACCGAAACGTCGAGAGCCGAGACGCTTTCGTCGGCGATGATCAGCTGTGGGCGCAACGCGAGGGCCCGCGCGATGCAGATCCGCTGGCGTTGGCCGCCGGAAAATTCATGCGGATAGCGCGCCATCTGGTCCGCCGAAAGACCCACCCGGTCGAAGAGGCCGGCAACGCGCGCCAACCGTTCCTCTCGCGGCGCTGTGCCATGGATTACCATCGGCTCGGCAACGAGATCGCCGACCGTCATGCGCGGATCGAGCGAGGCAAACGGGTCCTGGAAGATCATCTGCACCTTTCGGCGCTGCGCCTTCGTCTCGGCGCTCGTGCGACCGGCCATGTTGCGGCCTTCGAGGATGATGTCGCCCGAATAGTCGACGAGACCGGCCAGCGCCTTTGCGGTCGTCGACTTGCCGCATCCGGATTCGCCGACGAGCGACAGGGTCTCACCTGCCGCGATCTCGAAGGATACGCCCTCGACGGCGTGGACATTGGCCCGAACGCGCGAAAGGAATCCGCTGCGGATCGGGAAACGGACGCATAGATCGTCGATCCGGACGAGCGGCTGCGCCGCGCGACTTTCCAGCGCGCGCGTCTCCATCCGTCCCCGGCCTTCGCCGATGCGCGGAACAGCCGCCAAAAGATCGCGCGTGTAAGCCGCCTTCGGAGCATCGAAGAGGTGACCGACCTCGCCCGTTTCGACGGCGCGGCCCTCCTTCATCACCACGACCCGGTCGGCCATCTCCGCGACGACGCCCATGTCGTGGGTGATGAGGATGACGGCGGTGCCGAGATCGCGTTGAAGATCGCGCAGGAGCTCCAGCACCTCGCCCTGCACGGTCACGTCGAGCGCCGTCGTCGGCTCATCGGCGATCAGCACGTCTGGTTTTAGAGCGATTGCCATTGCGATCATCACGCGCTGGCGCATGCCGCCGGACAGTTCGTGAGGATATTGCTTCAGCCGTCCTTCCGCGTCGGGTATTCGAACGGCACGAAGCGCCGCGATCGCCCGTTTTCTCGCCTCGGACCGCCCGATAGCCTCGTGGGCGAGGATCGCCTCGGTCAGTTGCCGCCCGATGGAGAGAACCGGATTGAGCGAGGTCATCGGTTCTTGGAAGATCATGGCGATCCGCCTTCCGCGCACCGCCTTCATCCGGCCTTCGGAAAGGCCGGCGATCTCATGGTCGCCGAGCCGGATCGATCCGCCGCCGATCCGGGCGCCCGGCTTGGGCAGAAGCCCCATGATCGCGAGCGAGGTCATCGACTTGCCCGAGCCGGATTCTCCCGCGATCGCCAGCGTTTCGCCCCGAGAAAGCGAGAAGGACAGATCCTCTACGACGGCGCGGGGCCCGTCCTCGCCACGAACGAGAACGGTGAGGCTCGAAACCACCAGCACCCGATCCTGGCCATCCCGCCGTCCGTTTGCGGAGGCTCGCGGTCCGTTCGCGAGAGCCGGCTCACCGTCCTTCACCTCGCTCATTCGAAGACGCACCTCGGGAAGTAAAACGAAACGACCCAGTTGGGCATGTCGACGATCTCCGAGATGCGCAGGTCCCCGCAGGTGGAAACCAGCATGTAGGCATCCACCGGGTCCATGGCGTAGCGCCCAGCCAGAAGATCGACCATCTGGGCGACGGCCTCCTTTGCTCCGCTCATCAGGTCCGGCCCCACTCCCGTCGTCACCTCATAACCCTTCGCGTCGAGATGGCGTGTCACCGGTCCCGGCGTCGTGAAGCGGGGCATGCGCAGGTTCGCGTCCTTGACGAGGTCGAGCGTCAGCACCGTGTTCATCGGGCTCTCGATCGCCGTGCCGCAGACTTCGCCATCACCCTGCGCCGCATGGGTATCGCCAACGGAGAAGAGGGCGCCGGCAACCTCCACCGGCAGGTAGAGCACCGTTCCCGCGGCAAGATCGCGAATGTCGAGATTGCCGCCGACCCGACGCGGCGGCACGATCGAATGAAGACCGGGCTCGGCGAGCGCGCAGCCGATCGTCCCGGCGAAGGGCTTCAGCGGCACCCGCCCCTCCTTGCCGAAGAGCGCAGGCTCAAGGCTGTCCGGGTCGTAGGACCAGATGGTCAACGCGGGGTCCTCGAACTGATCGGCGAGAAGACCGAAGCCCGGAATGTTCGCCGTCCAGCCGAAGCCGGACGGTTTGAAGCTCTCGATCGTCACCCTGAGCGCGTCGCCCGGCTGCGCACCCTCGACGAAGATCGGCCCGGTGACCGGGTTGATCTTGCCGAAGTCCATCGTTCTCACGTCCTCGACGGTCGAATCCTTGGTGAACTGACCGCCGGAGGAATCGAGGCATTCGAACTCGATGGTGGAGCCCGGCGCAACATGCTGCACCGGCTCGAAGCCGTTGTTCCAGCCGAAATGATGATGGCGGCTGTGGATGGTATAGTCGCAGTTACTGCACATCGGTCACGTACACATAGTCGTAGTTGATCGGAATGTTGACAGGATCGGTGTAGAGCGCGTCCGCGCCGCCCATCCGTTCGGACTTCATCGTGAAGCGCTGTTCATTGAAGACCGGAACCCAGGGCGCATCGGCCATGATGTCGGTATAGATCTTCGACCACATCTGGTCGCGCTCGTCCTGCCTCGCGGGATCGGTGATCGAGTCGGCTTCGGCCGCCCGCTTGTCCATGTCCGGATTGCAGTACCAGGCCCAGTTCCAGCCTCCCGGAACTGCCCCAGCACAGCCGAGGATCGGCCCGTAGAAGTTCGACGGATCGGGAAAGTCGGCGATCCAAGCCATGCCGCCCGACCAGATCATCGGCGCCTGATCCTTGGCACCACCGGCCGCGATGACGTTGGCCTGTGCGAGAGCCTGGATCGACACATCAATGCCGATCTGTGAAAGGTCCTGCTGGATCGCCTGAGCTATGCGCGGGTTCGGATCGGTGTTCATGACGAAGAGTTCGGTCGAGAACCCATCCCCAAAGCCGGCATCGGCAAGCATCTGCCTGGCCTTTTCAGGATCGTAGTCGTAGCCGGAGTAGCTTTCGTCGTAACCAGGCATCGAAGGGGGTAGCGGCTGGTTCGCCGGCAGCGCACGGTTGTTGATCATCTGGACGATCCGGTCCTTGTTGATCGCCATGTTGACCGCTTCGCGCACCGCTTTGTTGTCAAAGGGTTCCATCTCGGTGTTCATGGTAATGTAGCCGGTCTGGAGCTGGCCGCCTTCGACAACGCGAGCCTTCTGGTCCGGATCGTTCATCACTTCCTGGAACTTCGCCGGCGGAATGCCATCGCCCGGGATGTCGACTTCACCGTTCTGAAGGCGGAGCAAAGCGACGATCGGCTCCATGCCAATCTCGAAAGTGATCTGGTCGAGATAAGGAAGCCCATCACGCCAATAGTCGCTGTTGCGCTCGAAGGTGAGGCTCTGGCCGATCGTCCAGTTGGCAAGCTTGAAGGCACCGGTGCCAATGGGGTTCTTGCCGAAATCTGCGCCAGATGCTTCGACCGCTTCGGAGGGGACTACAGAGGCGAAGTTCAGCGCCATCACATGAAGGAAGGTCGCATCGGGTCGCGAAAGCTTAAACTCAACCGTCTGCGGATCGATGACCGTGACGCCCGAAAGGCTTTCGGTTTCGCCGGATGCGACGGCGTCGTAGCCTTCGATCATCGAGAAGAAGCCAGCACCCGGCGACTGAGTCGAGGGATTGGTCACCCGGTCGAGCGAGAACTTAACATCTTCTGCCGTCATCTCGCGGCCGTTGTGGAATTTGACGCCAGGCCTCAGCTTGAAGGTGAAGGTCTGTCCGTCGTCCGAGATTTCGTAGGACTCGGCAAGGCCCGGACGCAGGTTCGTGGTGCCCGGCTCGTAATCCATCAACCCATCGAAGAGCGACTTGATCATCGACCAGTTCTGCCAGTCGTAGCCGATCGCGGGATCGAGCGTTGCGACGTCGTCCTTGTAGGTGATGACGATTGAGCCGCCCTGTTTGGCGTTCGGGTCGCGTTCGTAATTGTTCGTCTGGGCCGTGCCCGCGCCCGGAACGGCGGCGTCCTGCGCGTGAGCCGGCATGGCTGCGAGCGACAGACCAAGCGCCATGCCGGCGACTGTCGAGGCGAGAAGAGCTTTCATGGTCACTTTCCTTTCGGTGGTTTCTTCGCGGATCATTGAAGCTTGATGCGGGGATCGATGAGCGGTGAGACGAGGTCCGCCAGAAGGTTTCCGAGGACGATGGCGCAGGCCGAGACCAGCGTGACGCCCATAATGATCGGAATGTCGACACGCTGGATCGCCTGCCATGCGAGCTGGCCAATGCCTGGCCAGCCGAATACGCTCTCCACGACCACGATGCCGCTCATGAAGAGGCCGATATCGATGCCGATCATCGCGATGACGGGCAGGATCGCGTTGGGCAGGGCATGCCGTAAGAGAATGGTGGAGCGGGCGAGCCCCTTGGCGCGTGCCGTACGGATGAAGTCCTGCCGCAGCACATCCACCATTGAGGAGCGCATCATGCGCGAATACCAGCCGGCCCCGAGGATGCCGAGCGTGATCGAGGGGAGGACCAGATGGGCGAAAGTGCCGTAGCCGCCGATCGGAAACCAGCCGAGCCGGACCGCGAACAGATAGAGGAGCAGAAGACCGACCACGAACTGCGGCGCCGAGACGCCGATGAAGGAGCCGACCATGAGAGCCTGGTCGGTGGCGGTGCCGCGCTTGAGGGCCGCGAAGAGACCCATGGTCAAACCAAGGATCAGTTCGCAGACGATCGCGCCCGCCATAAGGAGCAGGCTTGCGGGAAGCCGCGCGGCGATCAGCGACGAAACCTCGGTCCGTTGCAGGTAAGACCGTCCGAGGTCGCCTTGTAGGATTCCGAGGAGGTAGCGGCCGTACTGGACGATGAAGGGCTGATCCAGGCCGAGTTCGCGCCGGATGTTCTCAACGGTCTGCGCCGTCGCGCTGCGTCCCGCGATCTGCCGCACGGGGTCGGCGGGCAGCATGTAGAGAAGCGCAAAGGTGATGACCGAGACGCCGAGAAGGATGAGGGCGGACTGAACCAGCCGCCGGGCAATGTAGGCGACCATCAGAAGCGTCCCCGCTGGGTCGGGTCGAGAATGTCGCGCAGGGCGTCACCGACGAGGTTAAAGGCAAGCGCCAGCGTAAGGATCGCTATGCCGGGGAAGAACACCAGCCAGGGCGCTGCTTGAAAGTAGGTCTGGTTCTCGAAAATGATGTTGCCCCAGGAGGGGGTAGGGGGCTGCACGCCGACGCCGAGATAGGAGAGCGTCGCCTCGAGCAGAACCGTCGTCGAGATGCCGAGAGTGCCCCAGACGATGATCGTCGGCAGCAGATGGGGCAGGATATGTCTGAACAGGATGCGACCCGTAGAGGCTCCCATCGCCCGTTCGGCTTCAATGAACTCTCGGCGCGACAGGGAACTCGTCTCAGTGAAGATGACGCGGGCCGTCTGTACCCAGTTCACCAACGCGATCACCAGCGCGACGATCCACAGGCTCGGTGAGAGGACGGCCGCGAGGCAGATCGCCAGAAGGAGAGCCGGAAACGCCATCATCAGGTCGGTGAAGCGCATCAGGATCGTGCCGATCCAGCCGCGATAAAAGCCAGCCGTGACGCCCACCAGCGTTCCGATGACGAGGGCAACGCCGTTGGCGGCGATGCCGATGATGAGCGAGGTTCGGGCCCCGTAGAGGATACGCGTTAGGAGATCGCGTCCCAGAAGATCGGTGCCGAGCGGGAAGGCACCGCCCGGCGCCATCGGTTCGCCGAGAAGGGAGAGGCCGTCGAACAATTGCTCGTTCGGGTCGTAGCCGGCGATGTAGGGCGCGAATACCGCGCCTCCGACGGTGACGGCAATGATGAAGAGGCCGACGAGAGCGAGCGGACGGCGCAGAAGCTGGCCGCCGACGCCCCGGCGCTTCGCCGCCTTGCGCGCTGCCGGTTCAGAGGCAACGGGAACGCTCATCGGCTCCTCCCGTCTTGAGCTCGACGATCCGGCGAGCCGCTTCCTCGATAGTCACGCGCCAGCTCATGGCGAGCGTGCGCAACTGGGCGTAGGCCTGCTCCTCGCCGACACCGCTCTCCGAGAGGGCGACG
Source organism: Fulvimarina fulva (assembly GCF_039652615.1). Lineage (NCBI taxonomy): Bacteria > Pseudomonadati > Pseudomonadota > Alphaproteobacteria > Hyphomicrobiales > Aurantimonadaceae > Fulvimarina > Fulvimarina fulva. The sequence goes on along the minus strand of NZ_JBDJAC010000017.1, from coordinate 22,059 downwards.
ACCGCCCGCACGATGGTCTGGCGCTCACTCGCCCGCGCCTTGAGGCTTTCCACCTCCCGCGCGAGATTGCGGCGGGCATCGAAGCTGCGCCGAGCGATCAGAAGCGCCGAATAGACACCCGATCCGCCGACCGGCTTTACGAGATGGCTGTCGGCGCCCTGTCCTAGGGCCCATTCGATCCGGCCGGGTGCCTCCGAGCCGATGAGGGCGATCTGCGGCATCGGCGCATCGCCGGCGCGCCAAGGGAACTGTTCGTCGAAGCCGAGATCGGCGTCGAAGAACACGAAGTCGGCGGCAAGACCTCCGGCTGGAAGCTCAGGCCAGGCTTCGACCGGTACGAGACCGATCGCCGACAGGCTTCGCGACAAGGCAAGTGTCGTCGCGTGCGGGCGATGGAGAATGAACGCCTTGGCGCCTCCGAGATTGGGGATGCGGGCCCGCGCGCTCACGAGACGACCCTCAAGGTTCGGCGGGCCATCAGCCGTGCCGGATCGTAGCGCGACAGATACGGATCGGGCGCGACGAGCTTGTCTTCCGCCTCGATCACCTCGAACCGACCGTCCTGCGCTCGGGCGATGCGAACAGGCAGGCTGGTGTGATGGGTATTCGGATCGATCCGGATCGGACCGAGCCAAGTCTCGAATGCCCGGTCCGAGAAGGCCGTCGCACCCGCGCCGCCGCGGAGCTCGTCGGTCAGCCGGTCGGCGAGAACGCTCACGGCGCTGTGGGCTGCGGCATAGAATGAGGAGTCGGACGGCGTCGGCGCCGCGTCGGTGGCCGAGGCGGCGAACCAAGGCCCGACAGATAGGTGACCGTTTGCGGTCGGCCCAATCTCCGGAAGCTCGATTTCCGTCAGATTGCAGGACAGTATCGGGCAGGTCCGTGGTGAGAAGGTCGGGTCGCTTCGACAGAGATCCCCATAGGCCCGGAAGAGCGCGTAGGAGGAGGGACCGATCAGGTTGTTGAGAATGAAGTTCGGCCGCGTGGCGCGAATCTCCTCGATGAGCCGGGCGACGTCCGTGTCGCCGAGTGGCAGATAGCGCTCGCCGAGCACCGTGCCGCCAACATCGCCGACCACGTCGCGGGCGACCCGGTTGGTTTCCCAACCCCAGATATAGTTCGAGCCGACGAAGAATGCGCGGCTTCCGAAGCGGGGCAGCACATGGGCGAGAAGCGGCACGAGATGCTGGTTCGGGCACGCATGGAGATAGACCACGTGCTCGCTCGCCTCGAACCCCTCATAGGGACAGGCATACCAGAGTGTCCCGCCGGCCTTTTCGAGGCTCGGAATCACCTCCTTGCGGCTCCACGATGTGGTGCAACCGACGATGTGACGGGCCGACGAGGTCGCAAGGATGTCCGCGCAGAGCGGCGCGTAGCGGTCGGTGTTGCCAGCAGGGTCGCGCACGATACCGATGATCTCGATCGTCCGTTCCGGATCGGCGTTGACCGCGGCGATCGCATCCATAGCCCCGCGGTAGGACGCCTCGGCGAGGAGCCGATATGGTCCGGACCGCGAGAAGAGGATGCCGATATCGATTCTGGTCTTCATCCGTAGCGTTTTCAAATAAAAAAGCCCCGATCTTTCTATCGCGTACGCGGTAGAAAGATCGGGGCTCGAATGCCGTTCGGCGCAGATGCCGTATGTCGATCTCAGCTTAGCGAACGGCGCATCGCTGTCAATCGGTTTTTGAGCACGCCAATCGATCGCCTCAACATTAGGCAGATTGTAGAGGGATGCGCCAAATTTCTTGCCGATATTGATTATTGCCAGTCAGACAATTGGCCCGTCTGTCCCGAGTGCCGGCTTTGCGGACGAGCGCCGGCGTTTTCTGGTCTCACTGCGATTCTCTTAAGCTTTCCGGACCGCACCATGTCCGGAAATGATTTCCGGGGCGTGCGCCGTCCGAGGCGCACGCGATCTTCAAAGCTCCATCGATAGCGCTGGGCTCTGTGTATCGCGTCGTGTATCGTGCGGTGTATCGCAGGTTTTTGTGGTCGTTCCGGGCGATCGCTGGATTTGCGGGATTTCGGCTATTGTGGGGGAGAGTCCCTTCCTCTCCGCCACAACCAATCTAAGTCATTGATTTCACTTTACGCCTTATAGCGTAAGGGTTTCGCAATCGCCGCGTGGTACACAAAGGTGGTACACAGTGGTTTTGCGAATGGCTCGTCCCTGGAAGCATCCTAAGAGCGGCGTCTACTATCTGCGCGTTCGCGTCCCGGGCGACCTCGTCGGCTTGGTCGGACGGAGCGTCGAGAAGCAATCTCTGCGGACGAAGGACGTCGGCGAAGCGCGGGTGCGCTTTTCGAAGTCGATGGCCGAACTCACCGAACGCTGGTCGAACCTTCGGGCTGGCCTCGTTCGTCCGACTTACGAACAGATGAACGCCTATAGCGCGGAGTTCTTCCAGACCTACTGTCAGGAGATCGAGAGCGGGCAGTGGTCACCGTTTTGGGACAGTGCCTTTGGGTCCGTCGCCGCGCAGTTCATTGAGAAGCCGAATGACGTTGCCACGCATCGGGAGTTTCGCCGTTTTTGCGGTGACCAGATCAACACGTATTTCGCTAGCCGTGGCATCCGGATTGCCCCAGAGATGCAAGGCGCTGTGGATCTTCGAATCGCAATGGCGGTCTTCGATGCGATCGGCGTTCGCACGAGACGCATCCTCGAGAACGATTATGCGCCCGGGCAAACTGAAGCCAAGTACCAGCGCCCCGTTACAGCCGCCTCGAAGTCGAGCTTAAAGCTCGAACAAGCTTTCGAGACCTATGCCAACACGGTCAGCTTGTCGGCCGCGACACGAAAGCGCTGGCTGCCGGCACTTCGAACGCTGACCGCACATAGCGGCATCGACGATATGGCGCGGATTACCGACAACCATGTCGGCGACTGGATCGAATGGCTTCGTTCAGAAGGCAAGGCCCAGCGGACGATCAAAGATGTGTATCTCGCCTCGGCCAAGGCGTTGTTCCGCTACTATGTCGGCGAGCGCAAGCTGACCGCCAATCCGATTGAGTGTTTCAGTGTCAGGGTCCCAAAGCGGCGGACGCTTCGGGGGCCGGGGCTGACCGACGCTGAGGTCGAGATGATTCTTGCCGGCACGCGGCAGATGCCGCCGCGCAAGCTCGCCCCCTGCCATGCCGACGCGAGAAGATGGGTGCCCTGGCTTGCCCTTTACACCGGCGCCCGTGTGAATGAACTGACGCAGCTTCGGAAGGCCGACGTCACTCTTGTTGACGGCATCTGGTCACTGACCATCACACCCGAGGCGGGTAGCGTGAAAAACTATAAAGTGCGCGTGGTACCCTTGCATGAACATCTGATTGAGCAAGGATTCATCGAGTTCGTGCATAGCTGTCGACGGTCGGCGCTCTTCTATACGAGTGACCGAAAGTCCGGAAAAGCGGTGCTCACGCCGTACAAGAAAATGGGCGAGAACCTCGCAGCTTGGATCCGAGAGCTCGGCGTTTCCGACCCGAACGTCGCGCCGAATCATGGCTTTCGGCATCGCTTCAAGACGGTCGCACGCCGTGTTGGAATGGACGCCGAGGTTCGAGACTATCTGCAAGGCCATGCCCCGCGCACCGAAGGCGAACACTATGGCGAATTCCCGATCGCCGTCTTGAAGAAAGCGGTCGATCTTATTCCGGTCTGGGGTGAGACGTTCGCTGTCGCGACATCTGAGCCTGACAGAGCCTAGTCATGACCGCAACGTTTCATGCGCTCGGCGCCGGTTGCGAAGCCGGGCCTCCAGGACTGATGCGTGTATCTCCGTTACTTACTTTCAAAGCGCTCCAGTAGCCTTCCCTGACCGCGTGTAACAGGGAGGCACCCAGCATGAACCACTCCGAGGAGGACATTCTCGCAGCTCTTCAGCTCGATTTAAAAAATATACCAGAGGTTGTTCTGCGACGTCGACCGGAGACTGAAGATCGTTACAGATATCAACTTGTGTTGCTTATCAAGCGAGCTGGGGGACGACCGGGTACTGCTTGGCTTTCAACGACGATCAGCTACTTTATCGGGGTAACACCAACGCTCCGGCACGCCACAATTCGGCAATACAGGTCGAGCATTTTGCAGGGCCTACGGGACTTATTTCAGCGGGGGCGACTGACACTCCGACGCATAGCCGTATATCTTGTTCAGCTCGGACTATTGAACGGTCCTTCCCTCAAGTACGGGCGTGATTTGCCTGATCGGTGCGGCTCCGGGCGTCGCAAAGGCATAGATCCCCGAGCACTGCGAGATACAGTGCTTAAGCTGCGGTCCTTGCGTACTTCGATGTCAATCTTGCTTGCGGACTTGCTGGCATTCGGGGAGATGGTCGGGCTTCGACCTTATGAGTGGCCGACTGCATTCGTCGTTGATGACGTTCTGTACGTCCCATCTGCAAAAATCAGCGATCGGACAGGAAGGGGGCTCGTAGCGGTGAGAACGCTCGACCTCTCTAGCTTGGGTCAGGGACCAGCAGATCATATCCGGAGGATTACCGACCAGCTCAATCAGCGGCTCAAGAATGCCGGTTCATCTCATAAAACCATGGTCATCCTCAGCAGGCTTCTGCGACAGGAAAGGGCCGATCCCGGTCTCGTTCTGCGGTCACTGCGCGATCAGTTTCGAAAGAACGCTCAGTCAAGTGGTTGGACGACCGCAGAGATTGCGGTTGCGATGAACCACCGAAGCGCCGAATCTCAACGGGCGTATGGCCGGGGAGCCCGTGGAAATCGAGGTCTTGCTTTACCGCGAATTGACCGCTCGCTTATCACATCGGTTCGCATCGGACGCCAGCCGCAACATCTGCGTATCCAGAGAGAAGCGTTGCAGTGTGACGAGGTCCAAGACATTTGCGTGACGCCCGGTTTGCGGTAGAACATGAACGTCGTCGCGAAATGGTCGCTTCGAATATGTAGACGCGATACGACTGTCGCTCCTTTTTTCATGCACTTAACTATGCGGACTGTCGCTGGAAGCTCCAAAGCCGCGAAGTGAAAAGGGCCGGTTGGTCGTGAACGACGATGCTTGTGCGGGCAGCCGGATAAGCGAAGCCTCTCCACCGGAAGGCGGGGGCGCCGCATGGTCGACGTCCTCCTCGGACCTGTTCTGGTTGGGGGTAGCTGCCAGCCCCTTTTCTTCGACTATAAGCGACGGGAAACTATCTTCGTTCCTATGCACCTCGTGGACCATCTGATTTATTCCCTCGGTCGCCTTTCCCGAGGGCTCGTTGAATTCGCAGCTTCGGACGGGGTCGAATTTCGGGTCTGACGCATTCTCGATGAAGGTCACGCCGCGCCGAGAAGCCGGGCTTCGAGTAGGTCTATCTTTGCCCGGCCGTACATCTGGCGCTTCACGAGTTTGAGTTTGTTGACCTGGCCTTCGGTCTGTCCGTTTGACCAAGGCTCGGTAACCGCGGCCCGGACAGCGGCCGCATCGTTCTTGATGCCGCGGACGAATGAGGCCAGCAGGCTTGGTCCGGCGTCGGCAATCCAAGTATCAAGATCGGCGACGGCGCGGCCGCGGATGATCGCCTGGAAACGATCGATAAGCGTTCGAGCGCTTGCCAAGGCCGGCACGCCGTTCTCGATGGCCGCGACCATGATCGTTTCAGCCTTCGTCAAATGATCTCGTTTGAGTGTCATCAGCCGGGCGATGGATCTCGCCGACGGGACCTTGCGAAGTCGGGCGGTCGTTATCGTTTCCGATCTCCGTCGCCGCGTTGCCCACTCGCTGACGACCCGGGTCGAGCCACGGAAGCCAAGATCTCGAAGACGGCGCCAGAGTTCAGCGCCGTTGCGGCAACCGGCGTCCCATTGCGCGTCGAGAAAGCGCAGATGCCGATCGAGCGAACCCTGCCGGGTCCGAAAGACGTCGGTCCGTTTGCCGCGAACGATCTGGCGAACCAGCCCACGGCTTCGTCCTGTCCGCCGCACGATCTCCTTCACTGATACGCCCTCGGCGGCGAGGCTAGCGACAACGGCATTCGTCTCCTCTCGCCTCAAAAAGCCTTCGTATTGCAGGCGTTCGGCCGATGTCAGGAGCTTCGGATCGACGACGGTGGCGCCGATCGCGGCACGGATCGGCTTCATTGACTTCTTCACGGCATCCAGGAAGGCCGCGCTGGCATTCTCCATCAGGTGCCAGCGATCAGCAACCTGAATGGCGTTTGGCAACGCCCGCTTCGTCGCTTCTCCGTAACCGCCGCCGCGATCACGCGACACGACTGCAATCTGAGAATGATCTGACAGCCATGCCGCGACGGTCGCGATCTCACGATCCGGCAGGAGCCTTACGATACGCTGCCGTTCGAGATCGCAGACGATCGAACCGTAGTGATGATTGCGGCGGAAGGCGAAATCATCGATGCCGACGGCAGTCAGAGGCTCCGAACTCGGCTGCGCCCGTCGCCGGACGACGCGGATCAACGTGTCGTTGCTGACCGGCATCATCAGCCTTTTGGCAAAGCACGCCCCGGGACGGCCGCCAAGGGCCAGGCCGAGATGATGGACGATCCCTTCCATCCTGCTGGTGCGCCGCGCTCGCTCCGCGACGATGCTGTCGTCGAAGCGTTCAGCGAAAATCTTGCGGCGACATCCGATCAGATCACAACGAAACCGGCGTGTTATAAGCGACAGCCTCACGCGACGTCCGGCCGATGGTAAATCTGCCACTTGCCTTGCGTAGCGGCTATGAAGACGACGCGAGGCGAACCCGCAGGAAGGGCATTCAGCGTCCCGCGTTCGGGACATCGCAGTCACGACGAGCACGCCGTCGATGTTCTCGACGCGTTCGACCGAAAGTCCAATGGGAACGAGCGACAAAGGCGAAATACCCGTTGGCATGATGGTGATCTCCTCAAGGAAACCACCAGCTCGCGACCAAACTACATCGAGAATGAGTCAGACCCTCCCTTGCCTGCGCTCATCTCGATCATGACGTCGCCAACAACGATGCGGCCAATCTCGCCGCCCTCTGCCAGCGTTGCCACATGATCCACGACCGCCCCCATCATTTCGCCCGCCGCAAGATCACCTATCTCATGCGCCGCGCCATCGGCGATCTGTTCTCGGGGAAATATCGGTAAGTAATTCTGCGTACGCCGCCCTGCCGGAGCGGTCGGACGGCGATCGATGGGCTCGGTTCAGGCTGTGACGCATTTCAGGCATCTCAAGGATACGTGGCGGAAATGCGCCAATACTGGCAGGGAATTGCCGTAGCGCTGCAGTCTTCTTCATGTTACTTTCTGTAAGGCCATTCATTTTTGACGCTCCTGACCCTACTGAAGGGGCGTTCTGGAGAAGGTGCATAGGATCGCGGATGCAGACGGGGTATCTCGTGACGGCGGACGGGGTGACCTTGACGCGTTTCAAGGTTCCAGCCGTTGTCAAGGCGCGCGGGACCATCTTCGTTACTCACAGCATCGCCCAGCACACCTGCAATCTCAGCGCCTCCATGGCGGGTCTTGCCGCGCGTGGATGGACCACTTACGGGACCGACCTGCGGGGACACGGCCATTCTGCGGGCCGTACAGCGCCGCTCGGGCACATGGAGATCGGCAAGGGTTGGGAACGGCTCGTCGCGGACCTTGCCCTCGCCCTGCGCGAAGCTTTCCAGACCGTGCCATGGGAGGAGCGGCTCGTTGTCGCTCCCAATATCGGCGCGCTTCTCGTTCTGGAGGTTCTGAAGGACTGGCCTGATCTTTCGCAAAACATCGTCTTCGTCACGCCGCCCACCAACCAGCCGGCGCTTATGAAGCTCGGACGCGGCTTCGCGCGGGCGCGGTCGTTTCTGCATGCGCCGGACAAGCCCGACGAGATGACCCATCACCAGCTTTATTCGTTTCTCGGCGCGCATTTGGAGGGCCGCGATCGCCTGATCGACGTCGTCTCCTCGGATCGGGCCGTAACCGACGCGCTCATCGCTGATCCGCTTGCCTGGTTCATCCCGACCACTGGCTATTTCCACGAGATGTTTCGCGGCATCGAAAGCGCCTGGCGCTGGCAGGCGGAAAAGACGATAAAGCGGGACACCCGCATGCTCATCCTTTACGGCGGCGACGACCCGATGACCGCCAGTGGCCGGTTCGTCGGCCCGATGCGCGCGCATCTGGAACGGATCGGTTTTGCCGCGGTCGACGCCCATTGCGTGCGCGAGGGACGCGCCGGGCTGATCATCGAGGAGGAGCGCTTCGGGCTCTCTAGGCTGATCGACGACTGGAGCGCGGGCAGGGCGATCGGAGCGGCGTCAGGCGCGGTAAACGCAGAGGTCGACATGCGCGAGGTCTCCACCGGCGTCCTCCAGCGCTACGGCCTCAACAAGCCGGACCAGGAACTCAGCGCCGACGAGCTGGTCGAGATGTGCTATCACGCCATCGAGGACGAGGACCGCTGGACCGAGGTCCTCTACCGCATGGCCTTCGCGCTTTCGACCGACAGCAATCTCTCCGACAAGCATCTGGAGGCGCTGTTCCTGGCGCTGATGCCCCATCTCGACCGGTCCTATCGGCTCAGCCGGCAGGTGCTGCAATCGGCGGCGCTCGGGGCGATCCTCGAAAATGTTATCGATAGGCTGGGGATTGGCACCGCCGTCGTAGCGTCGGACTTTGCGATCTCCTATGCCAACGAGGCCTTCACGCAGACCCTCGCCCGGCTCCTGGCACAGCCCGCGCTCGCCGGCTCCTGCGATCTTGCAGATCTGTCGCGCCGGCTGCAGGCCATGGTGCGCGAGGAGAACCGGCAGGAGCTCCTCCTGGGGCAGGGCGAGGGCTTTCTCTATCTCGGCACGGAAGTGATCGGCTTTTACTTCCGTCCGCGCGCGCTTGCCCAATCGGCGCTCAAGCGCGGCGGTCCGACGGGGGTAGTCATCCTGCGCGACGTCGATCGCCCGACGGACACCAACGCAGCGCTCCAGCTGGAACTCCTGCAATTCGCCTTTGGCCTTACTGCCAAGGAGGCCGAGGCTGCCGCAGGCGTCGTCAGCGGCAAATTTCCAGAGGTCGTCGCGGAGGAACTCGGCATCACCATCAACACAATGCGGACCCATCTGCGCCGGGTGTTCAAAAAGACCGGCGTCCACGGCCAGACGGAGCTCGCGGCGCGCCTCTTGCGCGGACCCATGGGGCTGATCGCCTGACATGGCCGGATGCAGTCTTTGACTGGTGATCTTTCGTCCAGCATTGCGGTGCTCGCTCTGCTTCTTCTTCCGCTCGTTCTCGCCGCTTTCGGCCGGGACGCGAAACCAGGAAACCGGGCGGCGGAGTTCGGCCTCAATCAAGGGCGCAACGGTCCGCTCGCGACCTTTGCCGGCGCGTTGAGCGGCAATATCGGCATCGGCAGCTTCGTCGCGCTGTATCTCTTCACAGCCGAAAGCCCGGTGCTCGGCTTTTCGATCGCGCTCGCCTATTCGCTGGGCCTCGTCGTCTGTGCAGCGCTTGCGGGCACCATCCGCAAGGTGGCAGGCGAGCACGGCACGGTCGGCCTCATTGATCTCGTCGCGATGAGCGAGGGGCGCACCGGGCGTCGGATCGTCTTTGCCTGCTTCGCCTTCGTCTTCGTCCTCAGATCGGCGATCCAGCTCGCAGCGCTTGGTTTTCTGACCGCTCCGTTTCTCGGCGGGGATGTGACCGTTGCCGTCATCGTTTCGGGACTATTGATCGCGCTCTATCTCCTCATCGGCGGCTACCGGGCGGCGGTCGAAACGGACATTGTGCAGGCTGGCGTCATCATCCTCGCCATGGCGATCTGCATGGCTGGCCTGCCGACTCTTGCAGCGCCTGAGCGGCCCTTCTTCGCCTTCGGCGAATACCGGCCCGCGCTCCTCGCCGGGGTTTGGCTGTTCATCCCCTGGAGTGCGGTGCTCGCCGTCGACAACTGGCAACGCATCACGCTCGCGCGCTCCGATGGCGTGGCGCAGGTGAGCTATCTCGCCGCCGCGCTCGTCTGTGGGCTGCTTTTCTGGGGCATGGCCGGACGATCAGATTCTGGCGCCGCAAAAATATTTGAATTGTCTTAGCGCCGGGATCTTGGATTCCTGCGGCTTGGTCTAGTTGGAAATGACGTTTTGCTGCAAAAATAAGCGCTACCTCATTATGCCCTTGACATAATCAAAAAAACAGGTTGGTTTGTTTTCAAATGAGGAGCTGCCGTGTCGACCATCGAGCGAAGATCGCAGGAACAACGCAGTGCGGAAACGCGCAAGCTGTTGCTCGCCGCCACGGTCCAGTCGCTGATGGAAGTCGGCTACGCCAACACAACCACCGCCGGGATCGCCCGCCGCGCCGGCGTTTCGCGGGGCGCGCAGACTCATCATTTTCCGGATAAGATGGCCTTGATCGTCTGCGCGACGGAAGAAATGTTCGACAATTTCGCCGGCGACCTCGAACGGCTTGCCGAGGACCTGCGCGAGAAGCGCGTGACCTACGACCACTTCTTCGATGCCATGTGGACAGATGTTCTTAAGGGTGAGTGGTTCTATTCGTCCCTTGAGATCATCGTCGCTGCCCGGGGGGATGCTGAGCTGAGGGGACATCTCGCGCCGCTGATCCTTGCTCTTCATGAGCGCTTCGAGGCGGCTTGGGCGCTGACTTTCGTCGCAGTTGATCCCGCCATCGTCAACGAACGCGTCGCGATGAACCTGATGATGAACGTATTTCGCGGAATGGCCGTCCAGGCAGTGCTGCGACAGGACGAGAAGTATTTTCTCGAAATGCTCGCGGCACTCAAAGCCATTCTCGCCGTCCACGTTCGACCAGTTGAAATTGGGAAGTGATTCAAAAACAAACCGTCTGATCGGTTTTTATCGGGCCTAAAGCCCCAACCACAAGCGGCAGAAGTCGTGACCTTCGTCAAAATGATTAACAGGAGTTGCAGATGAGAAAGTTCACCGCCCTGTTCGCCGCGCTCGCCTTCACGGCATCGCCGGCTTTCGCACAGGATGACGCTTCGCAGACCCTAGGTCTAACCGATAATTCTATTTCAATTGGCGTCATGGGGCCGTTTTCGGGCGACGCCTCGTCTTACAGCAAAGCGATGGTGGGCATGATGGCCTATTATCAGCAGGTCAACGATGAGGGCGGCGTGCATGGCCGCAAACTCGTCGCCGTACAGGAGGATACCGCCTGCGACAGCGCCAAGGGGCTCGCAGCCGCCAAGAAGCTGATTTCTCAGGATGAAGTCTTCATGCTTCAAGGCAATTCCTGCTCGGGTGTCGCCTTGGCCATCCGGCCGGTCGTCGAAGAAGCCGGCATTCCATGGATCGTCGCCCATGCCGTCAGTGACTCGATCTCCGAGCCGCTAGCGGAAAATATTTTCCACGGCGTACCCACCGGCCGCGCCAATGGCCGCGCCATGGCGTCCTTCGTTCTCTCGAAGCCAGACACGAAGAATGTCGCGATCATCGAACATTCGAACGATTGGGCCCACAGCTATTCGGACCCGGCGCGGGATTATCTGAAGGACCAAGGCGTCACGCCTTCCCTCGAACTGACAATGGAACGTGGCCAGAACGATGCGACCGCCCAGGTTCTGCAACTTCGCGAGGCGCAGCCCGACTTCATCATCGCTGCGCTGTACGAGGCGGAAACTGCGATCTTTCTCCGAGACCTGAAGAAATACGGCCTCGGCGATATTCCTGTCATGGGAACCGCCGGCACCGACCTCGAGAACACGCTTAAGCGCACCGGCGATTTCGACACGGTCAAGAACTACTTTGTCATCCACTCCTATGTCGACAATCTCGACGGCCCGAAAATGAAAAAGTGGGCCGACATGATCAAGAACTACTATCCCGAAGAAGAGCTTTCGACCTTCTCCTTCGTGTCCATCGGCTCGGCTGAGGCACTGGTCTCCGCGCTCGAAAAGATCGGCCCAGACCTCACGCGCTCCAAGCTGATTTCGGCGCTCGAAGAGGTCAACGATTTCGACACGGGAGTTCTTTCCGATCCGATCACCTGGACCCCGGAAGACCATCAGGGGGTCAAGGGCTCGGCCGTTGCGGGGTTCGTCGACGAAAAGCCGACGGTCCTGAAGGCCTGGGACCAGCCCTACTAATCGCAAGCTTCGATTAATCGCATTTTGTCGGGCGCCACTTTCGGCGTCCGGCCTTGCCGACGGAGAGACGCATGTTCCTGCAGCTCACCCTGAGCGGGCTCGCCCAGGGCGCGATATACGCGCTCATCGCCCTCTCGCTCACGGTCGTTTATCGTTCGACCACGGTGGTGAATTTTGGCCATGGCGACTTCGTCATGGCGGGGGCTTTCCTGTCCTATGTGCTGGTGGTGCTGGCCGGAGTTGCCTTTCTGCCGGCGGCCGCGCTCGCCGTCATTGCCATGTTCGTGCTCGGTGTCCTGTTCAATCGCGGGCTTATCCGGCCCATCCTCGGCGGCCCGCATATCGGGCTTGCGCTCATGTGCATCGCCGGCGGTTACGTGCTGCGCGGCATCGCCCGTATGGTCTGGGGTCGGGAGGTGCTGCCTATGCCGCCGGTCTTCGACATGCCGCCGATCTTCTTCGGCTCGTTGGTGATCACGGGGGATGCAATCGTCATCATTTCGACGGTTCTCGTCCTCCTTCTCTGCTTCTTCGGTCTTCTTGCGCTGACTGATCTCGGCAAGATGGTCCAGGCGGTCTATCAGAGCCCGCGCGGCGCAAGACTGATCGGGCTCAACGTCGATCGCTTCAACGATATGAGCTGGGGTATCGGCTCTGCGCTCGGCGGGCTGGGCGGCATTCTGGTTGCGCCGGTCACGCTGCTTCACCCAGACCTTGGCGCATCCTTTCTGATCAAGGGCTTCGCCGCTATGACGCTTGGTGGCTTCGGTTCACTCGGCGGGGCGGTTCTTGGCGGCGTGCTCCTTGGCATCGGCGAGCAATATGCGGGCGCTTATCTCGACAGCGCCCTGATCGAAATCACCGCCTACGTGATCATCGTCTTCGTTCTCTTCGTCCGTCCCCAAGGGCTCCTCGGCCGCAAGGCCGTGGTGAAGGTGTGACGCCATGCAGATGCCCAACTCTCGTCAACGCCGACTGCGCACCATCCTCTTCTGGGCCGTGCCGGCCCTTCTTCTCCTCCTGCCGCTCGCGACCAACCCCTACACCCAGTTCATCGTCAACGGCATGTTGATTTCGACGCTTGTGACGCTGGGCTTCACCATCGTCATTGGCAATCTCGGCCAACTCGCCTTTGCCAACACCGCCTTTTTTGGCATCGGCGCCTATGGCTCGGCGGTGCTCGCCGTGAAGCTCGGTGTGCCCTGGCTGCTGACAATCCCGATCGCCGGTGCCTTCGGCGCAATCGGCGGTTTTCTCGCTTCGGCCGCCGCGCTCCGCGGCATCCGCTCCTACTATCTCGCCATCATCACTCTCGCCTTCGGAGAACTGATGCGCTGGACCTATCTCCACGCCAAGCCGCTCACCGGGGGAACGGATGGCCTGCCCATGCCGCGCGAAACGGTGTTCGGTGTTTCGCTCACCGACGACACGCTGAAATTCTACATCTTCCTCGCCGTTACGGTGCTTTTGGTGAAAGCGACGTCGAACCTTCTCGCATCGCGTTTCGGGCGCGCCGTGATGGCCGTCCGCGAGAACGAGGTCGCGACGGCCTCGCTCGCAATCCCAACGTCGCGGGTGATCCTCGTCACCTTTATCTGGTCGGGCTTCGTCGTGGGCTGCGCCGGCGCATTGTTTGCCCGTCATATCGGCCATGTCTTTCCCGAAAGCTTCGGAATGCTCCATCTCATCGCCTCCTTCGCCATGGTGCTAGTGGGCGGACTTGGCTCCGTTCTGGGCGCAGTTCTCGGAGCGGTGCTCCTGACCGCGCTACCGGAATATCTCCGGGCCTTCCCGGGCATGGAGGAGTTTTTCTTCGGCCTCATCGTCGCGGCGGTGCTCGTCGTCCTGCCGATGGGGCTCGCAAGCCTCCTTCGCCGTCTATCGCCGATTTTCGTCGAACGTTTCTACCGGGAGGCGTCATGAGTGATCTTTTAAATGTCGAAGGGTTGAGCGTCCGATTTTCCGGGCTCACCGCGCTGGAAGACGTTTCCTTCGATCTCGGCGGAGGCGAGGTGCGCGCGGTGATCGGCCCGAACGGCGCGGGCAAGTCGACACTGTTCAACGCGATCTCCGGCTATGTCAGGCCGACCGCGGGCACCGTTCATCTGAACGGCGAGCCGCTGACTGAGTTGTCGCCCCATGCGATCGCCGAGCGGGGCATCCGCCGCACCTTCCAGAATGGCGGGCTCTTTCCGGCGCTGACGGTTCTGGAAAACGTATTGACCGGCCTGCATGCCCAGACGGATGGGAATTTCTTCGATCTTCTGATCGGGCGACGGCGGGCGCTCAAATCCGAGGCCGACAATGTCGCAAGGGCGCGTGATCTTCTGAAGCTCATGTCGATGGAGCATATGGCCGACACGCCTGCCGGCGATCTCTCCGGCGGCCAGCAGCGCATCGTCGAGATCGTGCGCACGGTCGCCTCCGATCCGCCGGTCCTGTTGCTCGACGAGCCGGCCGTTGGCCTTTCCCCCGTCGCGCGGGATCAGATGATGGACATCATCCGGCGTCTCGCTGGCGAGAAGGGCGTCGGGATCCTTCTCATCGAACACGCGGTCGAATTGGTGATGGCGGCGGCCGATCGCATTCTCGTCATGGCGGCGGGAAAGCGCATTGCCCAAGGCACGCCCAACGAGATCCGCCAAGACCGCGCCGTGCTGGAGGCTTATCTCGGACATGCCTGACACAGCGCCCCTTCTTCAAATCCGCGATCTTCACGTGGGCTACGGCCAGAAGCCGATCCTGCGCGGCGCCTCCTATGATGTCGTGCCGGGTGAATGCCTGACACTGCTTGGTGCGAACGGCTCGGGCAAATCCACCGCGATGAACGCGATCTGCGGCTTCGTGAAGCCGTACTCCGGCTCGATCCTGTTCGAGGGGCAGGAGACAGCCGGTCTCGCGCCCCATCGCATTTTCGCGCTCGGCATCGCCCAGGTCAGCCAGGCCCGCGATCTCTTTCCCGATCTCAGCGTCGAGGATAATCTCAGGCTCGGCGCCATGCGGCGCGGCGGGCGCGAAATGGCGAAGACGCTTGCCGACCTCTACGAGCGCTTCCCCCGCCTTCACGAGCGTCGGCGGCAGGTGACGCGCACGCTGTCCGGCGGCGAGCAGCAAATGGTTGCGATCGGCCGCGCTCTCATGTCGAGGCCGCGCCTTCTCCTGCTCGATGAGCCATCCGGTGGGCTCTCGCCGCAATTTTGCGAGGAGATCGCCCTGATCGTCGACGGCCTGAAAGAAGACGGCGTGACGATGCTGATGGTGGAACAGAATCTCAATCTTGCGTTTCGCCTTGCCGATCGCTTCATCGTGCTACGTGACGGCGCGGTCATCGATGGCGGCGATGTCCGCGCCATGGCGGGCGATCACGACGCGATCGTGCGCAGTATCTATCTTTAAGAACGAGGGACAAACCCATGACCACGCTGCATGACGATCTGATCGTCTTCGACGGGCTCATCATTTCCGACTGGGGGCGGCCGGTCTTCGAGGCGATGCGGGCTGGGGGGGTGACGGCCGCCAACTGCACCTGCTCGGTCTGGGAGAATTTCCGCGACACCATGCTCGCGATCGGTGAGTGGAACGCGGAGTTCCGCGACAACTCCGACCTGATCGTCAAAGCGAAGACTGTCGCGGATATCCGCCAGGCCAAGGCGGAGGGCAAGACCGGCATCGTATTCGGCTTCCAGAACACCTCTGCCTTCGAAGATCGGCTGGAATTCGTCGAACTCTTCAAGGAGCAGGGCGTCGGCATTGTGCAGATGACCTACAACACCCGCAATCTGGTCGGCTCGGGCTGCTATGAGAGCCGCGACGACGGCCTTTCGGATTTCGGCCACGAGGTCGTCGCCGAAATGAATCGGGTCGGCATGCTCTGCGATCTAAGCCATGTCGGCGCCCGGACCTCGCACGATGTGATTCTCGCATCCAAGAAGCCCGTCGCCTACAGCCATTGCCTGCCTGCCGGCCTGAAGGCCCATCCGCGCAACAAGAGCGATGAGCAGCTGCGGTTCATCGCCGAACATGGCGGATTCGTCGGCGTCACCATGTTCCCGCCGTTCCTAGCCGCTGGCAACAACGCGACCATCGACGATTATGTCGCCGCGATCGAGTATATCGTGAACCTCGTCGGCGAGGAGCGGGTCGGCTTCGGAACCGACTTCACCATGGGCTACGGCGCAAAGTTTTTCGAATATCTCAACCGCGACAAGGGCTATGCCCGCCAGCTCACTGAGATTTGGGACGTGAAATTCCCCGACGGCCTCGGCTCGATCGCCGACTTCCCTAACCTCACAGCTGCCATGGACCGCGCCGGCTGGTCGGAGACGAAAATTCGCCGGATCATGGGCGAGAACTGGCTTACGCTCCTTGACGAAGTCTGGTGAGAAAAGGGTTAATGGTGGCGATTGAAAAATCGTTCGTCAGTGAATGCCGTTGATCACTCCGCTGAATGACAGCATTCTGCCTATTCCGTTGAAAAACTCGCCTAACGTTATTTGCCCGCAGCAAGCATGGAATGGCTTTCCGAAACACCGGCGGTATTCAAGCCGGATCGCATAGACATTTCTTAAAACACCCTCATCCGAAAGGCTATTCTACGCCTTTCTGTTCAATCGCGCTGAGAGATGCGTTGAACGGCTTTTTCAACACTATCTGCCCCTTGATGACTGTAAGCCGTCAGTATCCTTCCGACCCTTCCAAGACGATCAAGGTCGATTTGATGTTCCGCGAAAGCGGTCGTGAGCCGCGTGTGATCGACCGCGATCATAGGCGGTTATCGGGCGAATCGCTTGGCGCCGATGACGCAGGCAACCACCAGAATCGTGACGGCGATAATGGATGGGGGAACGGTCTCGCCGAGGAGCAAGGCCGCCAAAGCGAGGCCGAAGAAGGGCTGGAGGAGCTGAAGCTGGCCGACGCCCGCGATCCCGCCGAGGGCAAGGCCACGATACCAGAAGACGAAACCCACCAGCATCGAGAATATCGAGACATAGGCGAGGCCCAGCCATTCGGGGCCGGTGATGTCGCTCCAGCGGGTCGGCAGAACGAATATGGCGATCATGGACATAGCGGGTAGAGCCACTAGCAGCGCCCATGAGATGACCTGCCATCCGCCTAGGCGCCGGGAGAGCGTCGCGCCCTCCGCATAGCCGAGCCCGCAAAGGACGATCGCGGCAATCATAAAACCATCTCCAATCGGCGAAATGTCGCTGCTTTGGAGAAGGGCGAACCCGGCGACGGTGGCAGCTCCGAATCCGGAAAAGATCCAGAAGGGAAGCTTTGGCCGTTCGCCGCCTCGAACGACGCCGAAGATCGCGGTCATCAGCGGCAGCAGCCCGATGAAGACGATCGAGTGAGCTGCCGTGATGTGTTGGAGAGCAAGAGCCGTCAGAAGCGGAAAACCAACGACGACGCCGAGCGCCACGATGAACAGCGATCCAAGATCGGTGCTTTCCGGTCGCTTCTGCCGGAGCGTGAACAGCAGCGCAGCCGCGAGAAGCGCCGCGACGACGGCACGCGCCGAGGTGAGGAACAGGGGCGAGAAGCCGCCGACCGCGACACGCGTCGCCGGAAGCGAGGCACTGAAGATCAGCACGCCAAGCAATCCACTGCCCCATCCCGCCGAAGTCCGCTCCATGTCGTCGCTCCCTGTTTGAACCGGCTCGATAGCGCAATCGGGACTCGCCCGAACAGGGATGGTCGAATACAGTTGGGCCGAACTGTACGGGCTTGAGGAGCAATACGGATGCGCGCGAGCGAGCGGGAGACAACTTCAGGCGGTTCCCGGATAGGGCTCGTGATGGAAACCATCCGCCGACGCATTGCCAATCGATCGCTGGCCCATGGCGAGAAGCTGCCCTCGATCCGCGCGATGGCGAAAATAATGGGCCTTTCGCCCTCAACTGTCGCGGAGGCGTATGAGCGGCTCGGTGCCGAAGGTCTGATCCGGTCGCGCCCCGGCTCCGGCTTCTACGCGGCCGGAAGCCTGCCCCTCGCCCTTCGGGAGGTCGCTCCGCGGACCGATCGTTCGGTCGATCCCCTCTGGGTGTCACGCCAATCGCTGGACGGCGGGATCGAGATGATCCGACCCGGCTGCGGCTGGCTGCCTCCCGAATGGATGCCGGAAGCTGCAATCCGCAAGGCCATGCGCTCGCTCGCTAAGGCTGATGCGACTTTGCTTACCGATTACGGGCCGTCTCGCGGCGCACTTGGCCTTCGAAATCTTTTGGTCCGTCAGTTCGCCGACGAAGGCTTGAGCGTCGGCGCGGACCAAATCCTGCTCGCCTCCTCGGGCACCCAAGCCATTGATCTCGTCTGTCGCCTGCTTCTCCAGCCGGGCGATACGGTCCTTCTCGATGATCCCTGCTACTTCAACTTCCAGGCCCTGATGGCCGCGCATCGGGTGACAGTTGTAGGCGTGCCGCGAACCAAGAACGGACCGGACCTTGCCGCGTTTGAGGCGGCTCTAAAGGTCCACC
The DNA here is from genome assembly GCF_039652615.1 of Fulvimarina fulva. Taxonomy (NCBI): domain Bacteria; kingdom Pseudomonadati; phylum Pseudomonadota; class Alphaproteobacteria; order Hyphomicrobiales; family Aurantimonadaceae; genus Fulvimarina; species Fulvimarina fulva. Next base: position 3,535 of record NZ_JBDJAC010000017.1, on the reverse strand, counting down.
GTCCGCGCCTCTACGTGACGAATTCCGCCATTCATAACCCGACGGGAACGACCCTCTCTCCCCAATGCGCGCACCGCGTTCTGACGCTTGCGTCGCGTCACGACCTAATGATCGTCGAGGACGACATCTTCGCGGGCTTCGAGTCGGATCCTTCGCCGCGTCTCGCCGTTCTCGACGGGCTCGATCGGACTGTTCGGGTCGGCAGCTTCTCTAAGACGCTGTCGGCATCCGTGCGCTGCGGCTACATCGCAGCGAAGGCGGATTGGATCGAGGAACTCGTCGATCTTCAGGTTGCCACGAACTTCGGCGGCCCGAGCCCCATGGCGGCCGAGATCGTTGCGCACGTCCTGTCGGACGGCAGCTATCGCAGGCACCTCGCGGCCTTGCGTACGCGACTTGCGAAGCGCCGCCGCGAGGCGACCGCGCTGCTCGCATCCTTAAACATTGAACCATGGGTCGAGCCCCTTGGCGGGTTCTATCTCTGGTGCCGCCTGCCCAGGGGCGTCGATGCGGCGGAGGCTGCCCGTGCAGCCCTCGCCGACAATGTCTTGCTTGCGCCCGGCAACGTATTCAGTGCGGGTCAGACGGCGGCGGAGTGGATGCGCTTCAACGTCACACAGATGGCCGACTCCAGATTGTCGAATGTCCTTCAGAGCGCGATCATATCTACGAACTCAGACAGCAACGGCAGAAATCCTGAAAAGTGAACCGAAAGCTGACCGTCGTCTCGCCACCCGACATCGACACCGAACCGGCCGCCACGATTTCTCAGAAGCGGCCGTTTCGCTTCTATGGCGATCCTATATCTCGGTCCTTTCGGCGAGGGTCAGAGCATCTTCGACGTCGACGTCGACGCCGAGGTAGCGAACGGTGCTCTCGATTTTCGTATGACCAAGGAGGATTTGAACCGCCCGCAGATTACCGGTCGCCTTGTAGATGATCGACGCCTTCGTCCTACGAAGCGAATGCGTCCCGTAGTCCTCTCTCCTGAGACCGATTGCCGTCACCCACTCGTCGACCAGACGGGCGTATTGCCGGGTGCTGATGTGGCCTGTCCGATCGATCCGGCTTGGGAAGGCGTAATCGTCGATTGTCCCGCCTCGCAATTCGAGCCAAACGAGCAAGCTCGACCGAGCCGGCTCGAGCAGTTCAAACTGGACCGGCCGTTTCGTTTTTCGCTGCACGACGATCGCTCGAGTTCGGACCCGGCCTCCTGACGTCAGTTCGCCGATCTTGACCTTTACGACGTCACAGCCCCGAAGCTTGCTGTCGATAGCGAGATCGAAAAGCGCTCGGTCGCGAACACGCCTGAGTTCCAAAGCGAAGTGCAACACCCCCTTGCCGATGTAGGATCGGCTTGGGCTTGCAGACCTTTGGGAGTGTTACCGTGTCATCCTACGAGCATCTGTCGTCCGCCGAAAGAGAGCGGATCGCCATTCTTCGTGCCTCCGGCCATTCGAGATCAGCCATCGCCAAAGAGCTTGGCCGCTCGCGCTCGACGATCAGTCGGGAGCTTCGCCGCAACGCGCTGGCGAGCGGGGGCTATTCGCCGAGGCAAGCTGACGGAGCCTATCTTGAGCGCAGGCAGCGCGATGCCGTGCTCGAGCGTGACGAGCGTCTGCACCAGTTCGTCACCGATCGCCTGGCCGAAGGCTGGTCGCCCGAGCAGATCGCCGGCTGGCTGAAGGGTGGCAACGAGGCAAAGCTTCGTTCGCTTGCCACCGAAACGATCTACGCCTTCATCTACCGAACTTCCCAGAAAGCAGCCGAACTCTGGCGCTACCTCCTGCGGCGTCGCAAGATCCGCCGCCCGATGAAGGCGCGCCCCTCGCGCGATACCATAAAAGGCCGCCGCTCGATCCATGACCGCCCCGCCGAGATCGCGGATCGCGGCGAAGCCGGCCACTGGGAGGCCGATCTCGTCATCTGCAAAAGGGCTCGGCCGGTCCTCGTTCTTCATGAGCGAAAGACAAGGGTGACGTTTGCCACCCGTCTCACCGGAAAGACGGCCGCCGAGACGATTGCCGCCATGACCGCCGTCTTCCGACGCATCACGCCGGGCCTGCGATCCTCGGTGACCTTCGACAATGATACCGCCTTTGCCCGTCATGGCCTGCTCACCGACATCTTCGGCATGTCGACCTGGTTCTGCGATGCCTATGCCTCCTGGCAAAAGGGCGGCGTCGAAAATGCCAATGGTCGCTTGCGACGATGGCTCCCAAGATGGCTCGATCTCGACCAGATCGACGAAGCCGATCTGCAGGACGCCGTCATCACCCTCAACACGACACCGCGGAAATGCCTCGGGTTCATAACCCCGTTTCAGGCCCTTCTCAGAGAGCTTGGCAAGGACGTCAAAATCCGCTTCTCATGACCACTGTTGCGCTTCGCGATGGAATCCACCGGGTAGTTGGAGAATTCTTCGAGAGAGTGGACGAAAATCGCCGAACAGAAGTCAACGGTGACATGGACATCAGTGTAGGGCCGCGAAGTACTTTAATGACGAATGCAAATTTGCTGCAGACACCGAAAAATTTTCAGAAGCATCCTTACGATTATGAGATCTACAGACGTCACTGGGAGCCACCGACCGGCGCATTTCGCGTTCAAGCTGCTTCAGCTATTTCGCTCATCGCCGGACACGATTTTAGCGCAAACGCAGGCGGCAGTTTAGATATCCAGGCCACCGCCCATCTTGATCTTCTGTCTGGACGACGATTGACGCTAAAGTCGCAACGGATGACGAACATCACCTCCGGCGATCGAATTATCGTGACTGCCGACAGTGATATACGCATTGGCAACGCTGGCGGATACATTAAGACCGATAAGAAAGGTAATATAACAATTCGCGGAAGGACCCTCTCAGTCAAAACGACTGGTTCGACGAAGGTAAAAGCCTCAAAAATTGATCTGAACTAGAGGAATGGACGAACCTATTATCGAGCCCACTGAAATTCCGGCACGCGTCGAAGCGATCGTTGCGATGCTAGATTTCGATCAATGGTATTGGCCTCCTTTCGAAGGGACGGTCTACGGCGACGCGTATCCGGTGATGGAAGGAATGTACCGCTATGCGTTGAGAGGTAATTTTTATAGTTCTCAGCGAGACCAAGTTGCTACTCAATTAAGGCGAGCAGCCTACGAGACGTGGTCAAATAATCCGGATGCCGCTAGTTTGATAGGTGCTCGTCTTGCGGTGATCAAAGAGATCCCTGCATACAGAACTTTTCCAATCAGCGCTTGGCCGGTAGTGCGGCTGACGGAGGAGTGGGTCAGGATTAAAGAACTCCTAGCGATCTTAAATTCTATTAGGCCTCGTGGACAAAGGGTAGCCAAAGTTTGATTGCTGCAATGGAGACGAAGCCGAGATAGGACTCTCTGGTTTTGTCGTATCGGGTAGCGACCCGTCGCCAGTTCTTGAGTTTGTTGAACAGGCGCTCGACGAGATTGCGCCATTTGTACTTCTCAGCGTTATGCGCCGGCGGATCGATCCGGTTCCGCTTGGCAGGAATGACCGCCTCGATATCCGCTT
>NZ_JBDJAC010000016.1:0-68944 GCF_039652615.1 Fulvimarina fulva | reverse complement strand
TTCGACGTGAGCCGTCGAGATCGTGATGCCGCGTGCCTTCTCTTCCGGAGCCGCGTCGATCTGGTCATAGGCGCGGAACTCGCCGAAGAACTTGGTGATCGCAGCCGTCAACGACGTCTTGCCATGGTCGACGTGACCGATCGTGCCGATGTTCACATGCGGCTTGTTGCGCTCGAATTTGCTCTTGGCCATTAGCCTCTCCGCTGCCTTCTTTCCTGATTGGCGGGATCAAAGTTCCGGCGCGATGTAAAGCGGCGATCCAAAAAGGGCAAGGGCATCACCGAAGCGCGCAGCCAAAGTCGAGTGCCGGGGAACACTTCGACAAGCCGCCGGCTTTGCTCGCTGGATGTGGAATTCGAAACCGATTGATGGATGGGAATGGCCCGGTCGCATTACGGGCAAGCCCGAGATGCGACCGGGACCAGATTCAGACCGCCGAGAGCCCGTCAGACCCAATATAGGCAATCCGCAGCATGTTCGTTGCACCAGGCTGGCGCAGCGGCACACCGGCGGTGACGATCAGTTTCTCGCCTGAAACGGCGTAGCCCTGCTCGACCGCTATCCGGCACGCCTTATCGACCATGTCGTCAAGGTCCTGGGCATCTTCCGTCACCACGCAATGAAGGCCCCAGGCGAGCGACAGTCGACGCGCCGTCTTCGTGATCGGCGAGAGGGCCAGCAGCGGGATGCGGGGACGCTCGCGGGCGGCGCGCAAACCGGTCGTTCCGGTTGCCGTATAGGTAACGATCACGGCGACATCGAGGGTTTCGGCCATCTGCCTTGCTGCCAGAGAGACGGCGTCGGCCCCCGTCGCCTCGGGCTCGGGACGCTGGGCGAAGATAATTCCAGGATAAAGCGGGTCTTTCTCCACCTGAACCGCGATGCGGTTCATGGTTGCCACAGCCTCGACAGGATATTTTCCCGCCGCTGATTCGGCCGACAGCATGACTGCGTCGGCGCCCTCGAAAACGGCGATCGAAACGTCGGAGACCTCGGCGCGCGTCGGCACCGGAGCCGAGATCATCGATTCCAGCATCTGGGTCGCCACGACAACGGGTTTGCCCGCCCGGCGACAGGCGCGGGTGATCCGCTTCTGGATACCAGGCACTTCTTCAAGCGGCAGTTCGACGCCGAGGTCGCCACGCGCGACCATGATTGCATCGGAAAGTTCGATAATTTCATCGAGTTGCTCGACAGCCTGAGGCTTTTCGATCTTCGACATCAGAAGGGCACGGCCCTTGGAGATCTTGCGCGCCTCGGCCACGTCGCTCGGACGTTGAATAAACGAGAGCGCGACCCAGTCGACATCGGCTTCCAGCACCGCATCGAGATCCGATCGGTCTTTTTCCGTCAGCGCCCCTGTCTTCAGCGTCGTATCAGGAAGTGACACGCCCTTGCGATCGGAGATCTTGCTGCCGGCAACGACCCGCGTCTTGACCATCCGGCCGTCAGTTTCGATGCACTCGAGGAAAAGTCGACCGTCGTCGATCAAAAGCCGGTGACCGACCTGGACGGCTTCAAGAATTTCAGGATGTGGGAGGTAGACCCGCGTATTGTCGCCGGGCTCGTCATTGTCGTCGAGCGTGAACTCCTGACCAATTTCGAGATTGACCGATCCTTCCGCGAACTTGCCGACGCGAAGCTTCGGGCCCTGGATATCGGCAAGAATGCCGATCGGACGCCCCAGATCGGCTTCAACCTTGCGGATCCGCGCGACCAGCTGGCGCATCACCTCATGGCTCGAATGGCTCATATTGATGCGGAACACATCGGCGCCGGCTTTGTGGAGTTCGGCGATCTGGTGCTCTTCCGACGAGGCCGGCCCGAGGGTCGCGAGGATTTTTACGCTTCGGTTCCGTCTCATTCAGTCTCCGTATTGGTTCTTGGCGGCTCGGTCAGCTGGACCATCCAGCTTTCCTGTTCGCCGGTATCGAATTCACGAAATCCCATGCGCTGATAGCCTCGCTTGAGACATTCGCTGACGCCTGCGATCCGAAACTCGTTTTCCGCGACGCACAGATTGATGTCGCCTGCCCAGCGGGATTCGCCGTTCGCGTCTTCAGCATAAAGATAATAGTAGCGAGACTTGAGCTGCCCGGTAATCAGCGGCTTGCAGCTTTCGGCCGGGATACGCCACCAGCCCTCGCTGGTCCAACCTGCCTCGGCGCGATAACCGATGGCGACGCCGACGAGGTTCGACGTTCCGTTGCAGACACGGAAGTCGGCTTTCGCAGAGCCTGCACCCATGAAGGAAAAGGCTGCGAGGGTCAGGGCGCCACCGAGGAGCGCGCGTGGCCACATGGACGATTTCACAAAAACCTCTGCGCTCGACGCTTGTTGCATTATGGGTCCGCTCTCATCGGACAGTGTCGTGTTTCGCGACGATGGCATAGCTTGGAATCCTGTCAAAACGATCACAGAGCGAACGAATCCCATTCTTTCCTAGCCGCGGCCTGACCCTTGAGCGCGGCTCGGCCCGCCGCAAGACTTGAAGCTGCAGCCTGAGGAAGCGATATGGCGCGATAGTGAGCTAGCACGCAAGGGGTTGAAGCCAATGTCCGCGACCGAAAACCAATCGGAAGACGCACGACGCATCGAGCTGGAGGCCGCCGCCTTCCGGGCGTTGCGCGATCATTTACGCGAACGCACCGACGTTCAGAACATCGACCTGATGAATATGGCCGGTTTCTGCCGCAACTGTCTGTCGCGCTGGTATCAGGAGGCCGCAAACGCACGCGGCGAGGACCTCAGCAAGGATCAGGCCCGCGAGATCGTCTACGGCATGCCTTACGAGGAATGGCGCGAAAAACATCAGCGCGAGGCCTCTGCCGATAGTCAGGCAGCCTTCGAAACGAACAAGCCTCAGCACTGAAGCAGAGCCCCGAATTGCCGCATCGCCGGTTTGGGGCTAACCGCTTGTTAACCCTGTGATGCCACCTGTTGCCGGGAACTGGAAGCGCGGCTTGTCTCGTCTGCCGGTTTCCACGCGCGCCGCGCCCTTAGGCTCGTTCGCGCTCCATGGCCCATTTTCTTCAGGAGATTGTTCTGATGTCCGACGTTACCGCCGTTGCCGGCGACCACCTCCGCTCCTTCGTCGAGCGCATCGAGCGGCTCGAGGAAGAAAAGAAAACCATCGCCGACGACATCAAGGACGTCTACGCCGAAGCCAAGGGTACCGGCTTCGACACCAAGGTGCTGCGTAAGATCATTTCCATCCGCAAGCAGGACCAGAACGAGCGTCAGGAGCAGGAGGCGATCCTCGATCTCTATCTGCAGGCCCTCGGCATGCAGCCCGGCGATTCCGGAGAATAGCCAGTTTCGCTCTCCCGAGCAGCCTTCGAAATGTTGACCCGACGTTGATTGCGCTGCATTGAGCGCACCAACAAGCGTGGCGCACCCTCTCCTGCGCCTCGACCATGATTTCGAAGGATCGACCCCATGGGTTTCAGATGTGGCATCGTCGGCCTGCCGAATGTCGGCAAGTCGACGCTTTTCAACGCCCTGACCAAAACCGCTGCCGCCCAGGCTGCGAACTATCCCTTTTGCACGATCGAACCGAACACCGGTGATGTCGCCGTGCCCGATCCGCGGCTCAAGAACATCGCTGCTGTCGCGAAATCGGGAAACATCATTCCGACGCGCATCACCTTCGTGGACATTGCCGGCCTTGTGCGCGGCGCTTCGAAAGGTGAAGGCCTCGGCAACCAGTTCCTCGCCAATATTCGCGAGGTGGATGCCATCGTCCACGTCCTGCGCTGCTTCGAGGACGATGACATCACCCATGTCGAGGGCAAGATCGACCCCGTGGCCGACGCGGAGACGGTCGAAACCGAACTGATGATTTCGGACCTCGAAAGCCTTGAACGGCGCGTCGTCAACACCCGCAAGAAGGCGACCGGCAAGGACAAGGAAGCCCTCGCTCAACTGCCGGTCATGGAAAAGGCGCTCGAAGCCCTGAACGAGGGAAAGCCTGTCCGCACCATCGTGGAGGATCTCGATCCCGAGGATCGGCGAACCTTGCGCACGCTCAACCTCCTCACCTCCAAACCGGTCCTCTATGTGTGCAATGTCGCAGAGGGTGATGCGGCCACCGGCAACCACCATGCCGCCAACGTCGCGAAGATGGCCGAGGCTCAGGGCGCCGGCGCGGTCGTCATTTCGGCGGCCATCGAATCGGAGATTGCCCAGCTCGACGAGGCCGAGGTCGGAGAATTCCTGGAGACCCTCGGCCTGACCGAGCCCGGCCTCGACCGCCTCATCCGCGCCGGCTACGAACTTCTGGACCTCATCACCTATTTCACCGCCGGCCCGAAGGAAACCCGTGCCTGGACCGTCCACAAGGGCGCGAAAGCCCCGCAGGCGGCCGGCATCATCCATACCGATTTCGAGAAGGGCTTCATCCGCGCCCAGACGATCGCCTACGACGATTACGTTACCCTTGGCGGTGAAGTTGCTGCGAAGGACGCCGGAAAGGCGCGCGACGAAGGCAAGGAATATGTCGTCGCGGATGGTGACGTGATGCTGTTCAAGTTCAATGTGTGAGGCCAGGTCGCGCCGCCTGACATAGGACGTGGGCTCAGAGGTGCCTCAGGCTCACGAACGGCATCACGGTCCGCGCATAAGGTGACGCGCTCACTCACTGACAGTGGCCAGCTCACTCCAAGTGTTGCGCATGGACATTTGAAAGCCATGCTCTCACGTGCCCGGCGGACCTTAAGAGGACAACTTGGAGTGTACCGCGGTAAAAGCGGCCACGACGCCAAATCACCTGAAATGCAGTGTATCTTGCTGACGTCGACGGGATGTCGACACTGTCAGACCGAATGACCGATTTGCCGTCCTCGGCCACCTTTTCGAGCGGATTGGCTCAGCCGCCGGCGAACATATCGCCCGAGCCGGAAGCGGCACTGCCGCCGCAATCGATCGCGTCGCCAATAAGCCCCATCGGTCTGCCGTCGACGAAGACCGCCGAAGACCCTTCAGCAAGAGCCCGGGGATGGGGCGGCTTCGGGCAGGCCACCTCAGGCCGGCGGGATGAATTCCTGACTAATCGTCTGAAATGCGGGCAATGCCTCGCATCGTGCCATGTGAGCTGAAAGCGCGTTATAGGGCTCGGCTGAGCGCAGAGACGGATGGGCGTCGGTGAGGAAGCGAAACGCTGCCGCGACCGCGATATCCGCGTGGCCGGGCTTTTCGCCGAAGACGAATTCGCGCTTCAGGCCGGCGACCTCCGCCTCGAGCACGGCAAGGACTTCGCCGATCTGCCGGGTGCAGCGTTCCACCCAGATATCCGAAGTCACCTCATGCAGGACGCGTTCGTAGATGAGCGCGACCAACTTCTCGCAGAGGCCGTGGGCGAGCGAACAGGTCCTGAGCTGGTCTCGCCGTTCCTTGCCGCGAGGCGGCAGAAGGGCTCGCTCCGATCCGACCTCTTCGTCGAGATGAAGGAGGATGGTCGTCGAATCGAGAAGCGCCGTGCCGTCGTTCAGCACCAGCGTCGGAACACGTCGCAGCGGGTTGTATTCGGCAATCTTCTCGCTGTCGCCGAACACCGACCAAGGCCGATGTTCGAAGTTCATTTCATAAAGCGTCAGCGCAATTCCGACGCGGCGCACGAAAGGCGAATCATATTGTCCAATCAGTATCATGCGCGCGAATCCTTATCCAAAATATAAGAAAATTCGAATGAGCGTCAGCGGGTCGGAACCGGCTCGTCACCACGATAATCGTAAAAGCCGCGTCCAGCCTTGCGACCGAGCCAGCCAGCTTCGACATACTTCACGAGCAGCGGACACGGCCGGTATTTCGAGTCCGACAAACCGTCATGCAGCACCTGCATGATCGAAAGACAGGTATCGAGCCCGATGAAGTCCGCGAGCTGGAGCGGACCCATCGGATGGTTCGCACCGAGCTTCATGGCCGTGTCGATCGAGGTCACCGAACCGACGCCCTCATAGAGCGTGTAGATCGCCTCGTTGATCATCGGCAGAAGGATACGATTGACGATGAAGGCGGGGAAGTCCTCAGACACGGTCGCTGTCTTGCCGAGCTTGTCCACGAAGTTTTTCGAAGCCTCGAAGGTCGCCTCGGCGGTCGCGATGCCGCGAACCAGTTCCACCAGCTTCATCACCGGAACCGGGTTCATGAAGTGGATGCCCATGAACTGCTCGGGCCTGTCGGACGCTGCGGCAAGGCGCGTGATCGAGATCGACGAGGTGTTCGACGCGAGAATCGCATCCTTGGAAAGATGGGGACAAACGTCACGGAAAATCTTCCGCTTTACATCCTCATTCTCAGTCGCCGCCTCGATGACGAGATCGAGGTCGCCGAGCGTCGTCAGATCGGTCGACGTCTCGATCAGCTTCAGCGCGTTGCTGCGAGCCACTTCCGTGATCTTTTCGGACGAGACCTGCCGGTCGAGCCCCTTCTCGATCACTGACAGTCCCTTTTTGGTCTGGTCATCGCCAACATCGTAGAGCCGGGCCTTGATGCCCGAAAGTGCGACGACATGGGCGATACCGGAGCCCATCTGACCGGCTCCGATGATGCCAACGCTCTTGATTTCCGCCATGATGACCTCCCGATCCAGTTCTTTGGCCTCAACGTCGGCAAGGAAGAGAGGCCAAATTTATATGCGCTGCAGCGTAGAACGGACGAACTGGCGTTCCAAGGGGCTTCTCAGCCCCTTGGCAACCGCTAGAGTTTTTCGGTCAGTTCCGGCACCAGTTCGAAGAGATCGCCAACGAGGCCGTAATCGGCGACCTGAAAGATCGGCGCTTCCTCGTCCTTGTTGATCGCGACGATCACCTTGGAGTCCTTCATGCCGGCAAGATGCTGGATCGCACCGGAAATTCCGCAGGCGATATAAAGTTCAGGCGCAACGACCTTGCCTGTCTGGCCAACCTGCCAGTCGTTCGGCGCGTAGCCGGCATCGACGGCCGCACGGGAAGCACCGACACCAGCGCCAAGCTTGTCGGCGAGCGGCATCATGATCTCACGGAACTTTTCGTCCGAGCCGAGAGCCCGGCCACCCGATACTACGATCTTCGCGCTCGAAAGGTCCGGACGTTCCGACTGAGCGAGCTCTTCCGAGACGAAGCTCGACAGGCCGGGATCGCTGGCCGACAACGAAACGGCTTCGATCGGCGCAGAGCCGCCTTCGCCGGCTGCCTCGAAGCTCGATGTGCGAATCGTCATCACCTTCTTCGTGTCGGAGGATTTCACGGTCTGGACCGCGTTTCCGGCATAGGTCGGACGCTTGAACGTGTCAGGGCCTTCGACACTCATCACGTCGGAGATCTGCATCACGTCGAGAAGAGCTGCGGCGCGCGGAAGAACGTTCTTTCCCATGGTCGTCGCGGGAGCGACGATCGCGTCGTAGTCGCCAGCCATCTCGACCAGCAAGGCGGCAACAGGCTCGGCGAGCCTGTTTGCCAGGGCGGGAGCCTCGGCCGTCAGGACTTTCGCAACACCATCAAGCTTCGCGGCGGCCTCAGCGACTGCGGCGACGCCCTCACCGGCGATCAGGAGATGGATCTCGGCTCCGAGTGCCTTTGCCGCGCTGAGCGCCTTGGCGGTCTCGGCAGAGAGCGCGGCGTTATCGTGTTCGGCGAGAAGAAGAGTGGTCATGTGGAATATCCTTCCCGCGCCTTAAAGGACGCCGGCTTCGTTCTTGAGCTTGTCGACGAGTTCATCCACCGAGGCGACCTTGACGCCGGCCTTCCGGGTCTCGGGCTCTTCGGTCTTCAGGACCTCCAGACGGCGGGCGATGTCGACACCGAAATCATCGGGTGTCTTCGCGTCGATCGGCTTTTTCTTCGCCTTCATGATGTTGGGAAGCGAAGCGTAGCGTGGTTCGTTGAGGCGCAAATCCACCGAAATGACGGCTGGAAGCTTTAGATCGACCGTCTGGAGGCCACCATCGACCTCACGCGTCACCTTCACGCTTCCGGCCGATGGCTCGACCTTGTAGGCGAAGGTGCCCTGCCCCCAATTCGTCAGCGCGGCGAGCATCTGTCCGGTCTGGTTGCAGTCATCGTCGATCGCCTGCTTGCCGAGAAAGACCATATCCGGCGATTCGGCATCGCAGATGCCTTTCAGTATCTTGGCGACGGCGAGCGGCTCGACGATCTCGTCGGTTGCGACATGAATGCCCCGGTCAGCGCCCATTGCAAGCGCCGTGCGGATGGTGTCGGCAGACTGCTTGGGGCCGATCGAGACCGCGACGACTTCCGTGGCCGTCCCCGCTTCCTTCAGACGAACGGCTTCTTCGACGGCGATCTCGTCGAACGGGTTCATGCTCATCTTGACATTGGCAAGTTCGACACCCGAGCCATCCGGCTTCACCCGGATTTTCACGTTGTAGTCGACCACGCGCTTGACGGCGACGAGGATTTTCATGGGGCTTTGCTCCCGAGATTTTTTGTCGGCAGTCGAGTCGCCTCGAGGCTGCACATGAATTCAGCAGAGGTTTTGGCCCCGAAACGAGCGCTTTTCAAGAATGAGCTCCAGTCAAAGCCTCGCCAGGCCAGATAATTCGTCAAAGGCATCGCGCGCGACTAGCGGCTTTTTCCCGGAACCCACAGGACATCGCCCTTGCCATCGTCATTGGCGATACGCCCGCAAACGAAGAGATGATCGGACAGGCGGTTGATGTAGCGAAGCGCGGTCTCCGCGACGGGCTCTTTTTTCGCCAGCGCGACCATAAATCGTTCGACGCGCCTTGAGACCGTACGCGCAAGATGAAGATGCGCCGCAACGGGCGTTCCTGCCGGAAGAACGAAGCTCTTGAGCGGTTCGAGCTTCTCATTCATGCCGTCGATCTCGCGTTCCAGGCGATCGACCTGGCTGTCGACGAGCTTCAGCGGCTCGAAACCGAGGTCCTTGCCGGTGTCGGGTGTCGCAAGTTCCGCGCCGAGATCGAAGAGCTCGTTCTGGATACGCGCGAGCATGTCATCGAGATCGCCCGATGCATGGAGGCGCGCAAGCCCGATCACGGCATTCAGCTCGTCCACCGTGCCGTAGGTCTCGACCCGCAGATCGTCCTTCGGACGCCGCTCGCCATTGCCCAGCATCGTGTCGCCCTTGTCGCCGGTGCGGGTATAGATCTTGTTCAGCTTGACCATGAACGCTCCTTCGCTTTCGCCGGAAAGTTGGACGCGATCATCACGCGTCAACGGCCGAGGAGCAGAAAGGCCACGATCAGAACGAGAGCGATCGCCTGAAACATGATGCGATAGCGCATGAATTTCTGGGACTTGCTGCCCGGCCCGCCCTTCATCAGGTTCAACAGACCCATCAGGAGGACGATCGCGGTTGCGATCAATGCGGCCAGCGCCAGGAATGTCAGGAAGCTGGACATGGTGACCCTTCGTCGGAGATCGCAGCCTCGAAGAGCTGCAACAAATTCGTTTCCAATTTAGGATCTGTGTCGATGCGTCAACAGACGAAGCGATGTCGCAGCCGAAAGCCGGAGGCCTGACGACATCCGGCTTCGATCATTCGGGGATAAGATTTCGTTTCCTCAGTGGAGGATCGGTGTCTCGCCTTCGGACACGAGGTGAAGCACGTCGTAGGTGGCGCGAGCGTTGAGGGCCTGCGCAATCTGGTCGACCTCCCCGGCCCTGTCCTCGCCTGCCGCAACGATGATCGCCGTCTCGCCATCCCCCAGTCCGCTGATCCGGTCGAGGCATTCGAGCGGCGCGTGGACGACAGTCATAGCATAGCTCTGATGGAACGCCTCGACATAGACCGCGAGGTCTTCAAGCTGATCGTCTTCCAGGGCAGCAAGGTCCACGTCTCCGGAAGGCGCGATGTGAAGGCGCGATTCGGCATCCCGGTGGATGATTTCACCAACCGGGCGACCACCCCCCAGAAGATCGATCCATCCTGCAAGCGAATTCCCGTCAGTAGAGAACGGAACCTCGGGCGAACCATCGAGCTGGATGAGTGCGACGGGATGGTTCTCTTCGGTCAGGATCCGCGATAGCGTCAGCACCGTTTCGAGCGAGGCCCTGTCGGCGAAGGGAGTCACGACGACCAGCCGCTTGATCCTCATTTCCTTGGCCGCGAAGGCCAGATCGTCGACGCCGACCCGCTCGATCACCTGCTCGTCGCTGCCCTGGTCGCCGGTCTCGATTGGTTCGTTGTTCACGCCGTCTACGCTCGCGTTCGCCATATCTAAGATTGCCCTTTGAAATCCGTGTCCCGGACCGGCCTCGATTGCTAGCCTTGCGGTCTTGTCGAGAGGCTTGTCCTGCCTGGCCGCAGCGTCTTCGGAAGCGCTGTGCGTATATGGGGTGCCTTGATTCTTCATATCGTCACCGTCCGATTGTCGAGCCCGGCCGCCACAGCTGAAACACGGCCACGTGCCCGGATTTGGTAACTAAACGGTCGCTCTTTTTGGTAACCAGGTCGTTAAAGAACCCGTCTTCAGTTGCCATATGGCAAGACTTTCAACCCTCAAGCGGCGCTGGCCGCTGGCCCAACGCCTTCAAGACGGGGGTTTCACGATTGATTAACCCTAATTGCAGTATTGCTTCGTCAAGCGATTTCACGTGCTTGGGGTTCGTTCAAGCGCGGCAGGCGGGACGGACGGAGTTGGGAAATGAAAACGATTGCAAAGCTGATACTGGGCGTGGCGATGGCGACGACTGCAGCCTGCTCATCCTACCAGCCTGCCCCGCCAGCTTTTCACGCCGTTCTCAATCAGCCCTACCGTTTCGACAGTGGAGACATTGCCCGTATCACGGTCTTCGAACAGAAAGAGCTGACGCAAGCCTATCCGATCGATAAGGCCGGTTATCTGTCGATGCCCCTGATTGGCGACATACCAGCACGCGGCCGAACATCGGTCCAACTTCAGCAGGCGATCGCCTCGCGGCTGCGCGACGGCTATCTTCAGGACCCGGACGTCACGGTTGCGGTCGAGCGCTATCGCCCGTTCTTCATCATGGGCGAGGTCAATCAGGGCGGCCAATACACCTATGTCCCCGGCATGACGGTGCAGAAGGCGATTGCCGTCTCGGGCGGGTTCACGCCGCGCGCCGAGCAGGGCACCGTCGACATCACCCGGCAGATCGGCGACGAGGTGGTCACTGGCCGTGTCGTAACCTCAGACCCGCTCCTGCCCGGCGATACAATCTATGTGCGCGAACGCTGGTTCTGACAGCCCGGCCATGACGGCTTGCGGATCGTGCGTTCGGCGGCAGAGCCACCCCATCTTCACGAATTGCGAGCGACTGAAGAGCCTGCCGTAGATTGCACGGCGCAGACGTGTCTTTGACATCCGTTTTCGTGAAGCGATCAAGCGAGTTTCGCGGGATGCCATTTGCCCGGATCGAACAGATCGGTGGCAGCGGTCTGGCTTGCCGCATGCAAAGATTTTTCAGGAATGGTCAACGGCCTCCGAGCCCGGATTTCCGGGATATCTCGCCGATCATGTCTGCAAGCGCCCGTCTTCTTCGACTCTTCCATCTTTGAGCAAAAACAGATGGATAGCCTCCATTCGGGCGACGTTTTCCACCGCTTTCAATTGGCCCGCTGAAACCAGCACAGGCCGAATTGACTCTTTCTCCGGCTTGAGTCTTATCTAGAACATAACATGAACAAAAGCGCTCTGACATGACCGACTTCGCCGCCACGAAAGCTGCGTTACAACATTCGATTTCCGCCATCAAAACGGCGCGCAACCATCCTCCGAGGCCGACGGCTTCTGGCGGTCGTATAGACTTTGGCATTTCCGAAATCGACGCCTGTCTCGGAGGCGGTCTGGTGCGGAATGGCCTGCACGAATTGCGCTGCACGTCCTCGCGGAACGTTGCCGCTCTCTACGGACTGGTCTTTGCGCTTTTGAGCAGGGAGCGCGCGTCCCAGCCGATCCTGTGGCTGCGTGACGTTTCGGCGCTGGTCGATGGAGGCCGCGTCTTTCCCGACGGGATGAGGAGCTTCGGCGTTGCGGCCGGACGTCTCGTCCATGTGCGCCCGGTCCACTTGCGCGACACGTTGTGGGCGGCGGGCGAAGCGGTCAGGACCGCAGGTCTTGGCGCCGTGATCCTGCATGTCAGAGGCAATCCGAAGGCATTCGATCTTTCGGTCAGCCGCAAGCTGACACTGCGCGCCAAGGAAAGCGGCGTGCCGCTGTTCCTCCTCAGGCAAGAGGGGGCGGAAGAGGCATCGAGCGCTGCGACGCGCTGGTGCGTGGCGCCAGCCGTCTCGGTCCCGCACGGCCATTTTGCCCGAAGCCTCGGCCCGATGTGCCTCACCCTCGAACTGGAACGCAATCGCAATGGTGAAACCGGCCGGTGGAAGGTGGCCTGGAACCCGCAATCGAGGAGTTTTGACCATGTCGAATACGGTGCCGCGTCAACGCATCCTCGCCTGCCGTCTGCCGCATCTTCGGATCGAACGCATCGCGCGGACGAGATGGGGCGCATCCTGGCGCTTGAACGGGCGTCCTGACGTTCCTCCGATCATCGTCACCGGTCAGCATCGGCAGGCACTGCGCGTGATCGCGGTCGAACCCGTCGCCGATCTTTCCGGCATTCAGACAGGCCAATCGCTGAGCGATGCACGCGCGATCCGGCCCGATCTCGATTGCGTGCCGCAGGATGAAGAGGCCGACCAAAACCTTTTCCGCCGCATCGCCCATTGGTGTGAACGCTATACGCCCTTCGTGGCATTCGGGCAGGACCACACGCTGTTTCTCGATATCAGCGGCTGCGCACATCTTTTCGGTGGCGAAAGCGATCTGACGCAGGATCTGGCGGTTCGCCTGAAAGCTCAAGGGTTTCACGCAGCCATCGCGCTTGCCGACACAGCCGGCGCGGCCTGGGCGCTGACGCGCCATCATGATCACGCGATCGCACCGCCGGGCCGTCAGCGCGAGAGGCTCAAACCCCTTCCGCTCTCGGCCCTCAGGCTGGAGGCCGGACAGGTTCGCGAACTTGCCCGGCTCGGCCTCAAGACCATCGGCTGCCTGTTCTCAATTCCGCGCGCTGCACTGACGGCCCGTTTCGGCCCGTCCGTATTCCAGCGGCTCGATCAGGCGATGGGCGATGTCGGTGAAGCTCTCTCGCCCCTGTCGCCGCCGGTCAGCTTCATCGCCGAGAGACGCTTCTTCGATCCCATCGTTCAGAACGAGGCGATCAAGAGCGTCATAGGCTCGCTTTGCCTCCGTCTGGTCGAACCGCTGGAGCGAAGCGGCATGGGCATGCGACGGGCCGAGCTCACGCTCTTTCGCTGCGACGGCCATGTCTCGGGCGTGTGCGTGGAGACATCGGCGCCCCTGCGCGATCCGGCCGCGATGGCGCGCCTCTTCGACGAGCGTCTTGCCGCCCTGCATAACGAATGGGACGCCGGTTTCGGCTTCGATGTCATTCGCCTGTCGGTGTCGCGGACCGATCCGTTCGATGCCGCGCAGGTCGACATGGTGTCGGGCATCCCCCCTGAAGAAGCGCTCAATCCGTTGATCGACAGGCTTTCGGCGCGTCTCGGTTCGGACCGGGTGGAAGTTTTCGTGTCGGCCGACACGCATATACCGGAACGTCGCCACGGGCTGGTGCCGGCGCTGCGCCGAAACCGGTCTCAGGAGACAGATGCGTCCATCGCCGATCCGGCGATCAGGCCTATCGTTCTTTTCGAACGTCCCGAGGGCGCGGAGGTGGTGGCCGAACTGCCGGAAGGCCCGCCTCTGAAATTTCGCTGGCGCAAGATGCTCTACGAGGTCACCCGCGCCGAGGGACCGGAGCGGATCGCCTGCGAATGGTGGGTGGATGGCCGCGCTGCGCCGACGCGCGACTATTTCCGCATAGAGACGTCCGGCGGCCATCGCTTCTGGCTGTTCCGGCAAGGCCTTTACGAGCGCGAGACGGGGCGGCCGGTCTGGTTCGTGCAAGGGCTGTTCGCATGACCGACCTGCCGCCTGAAGCGGGTTCACGAACGAAGCCCGGTTTTCGTGCAAGCCATGAGCCGCAAGAGACTGGGTATGCAGAGCTGGCGGCGGCCAGCAATTTCTCCTTCCTGCGGGGCGCCTCCCATGCGGAGGAAATGGTAGCCGAAGCAGCTAAGCTTGGCCTTTCCGCTCTTGGTCTGGCCGACCGCAATTCGGTCGCGGGACTGGTGCGCGGCCACATGGCCGCAAAAGAAGCGGGGCTTCAGTTCGTACCCGGCTGCCGGCTGGTCTTTCAGGACTCTGCGCCGGACACCTTCGTCTGGCCGATGCACCGGAAGGGCTGGGGCCGGCTCTGCGAACTTCTAAGCCTTGGCAAGCGCCGCGCACCGAAAGGCGAATGTCATATCGTCCTCGACGACCTTCTTGCCCATAGCGACGGGCTTCTCATGGCCGTCCACCCCCTGACGGGCGACACCGAAGCGCTGGAGACCTGCCTTGCGGCGCTGGCGCCCCACTGCGGAAAATCGCTCTATTGCGGTCTCGTGCGCGCCTATGGCCCCCATGACCAGCGCGACATGGCGCGAACTGCGGAGATCGCAGCCCGGCACGACGTGCCGCTTCTGGCGCTCGGCGATGTGCTTTATCACCATCCCGCCCGCCGTCCCCTTCAGGACGTTCTCACCTGCATTCGCGAGGGCGAAACGCTCAAGAGCATCGGTGCCCGGCTCGAGGCCAATGCCGAGCGGCGCCTGCGCTCGCCCGCCGAAGCCCTCGCCGCCTTCAAGGGTTACGAGGCGGCGGTTTGCGAAACGCTGCGCCTCGTTCGCAAGCTGGACTTCTCCCTGGACGAGCTGGCCTACCAGTATCCCGACGCCCCGGTGTTCGAAGAGCTCGGCGACGCGGCGATGGACGCCCAGACCGCCCTGGAGAGATTGACGGAGATCGGCCTGAAACGCCGTTTTCCGGATGGCGCGCCGCCCAAGGTTCTGGACGCCGTCGCTCACGAAACAGCGTTGATCAAGAAGCTCGATTACGCGCCCTACTTTCTGACCGTCTACGACATCGTGCGCTTCGCGCGCTCCCAGAAGATTCTGTGTCAGGGGCGCGGGTCGGCCGCCAATTCCGTGATCTGCTACTGCCTCAGCATCACCGAAGTGGACCCCTCGAAGGTCAATCTCCTGTTCGAGCGTTTCATTTCCGAGGAGCGCGGCGAGCCACCCGATATCGATGTCGATTTCGAGCACGAGCGGCGCGAGGAGGTGATCCAGTACATCTACAGGAAATACGGGCGGGAAAATGCCGGGCTGGCGGCGACCGTCATTACCTATCGCGCCCGCTCGGCCATTCGTGAAGTCGGCAAGGTCTTCGGCCTCAGCGAGGATTCCATCGCGGCGATCGCCGGCGTCAAATGGGGAAACTGGTCGCGCGAGATCCATGACGAGGATGCCCGCCGCGCCGGCCTCGACCCAACCGACAAGCATCTGAAGCAGATGCTCGATCTGGCCCGGCAAATCATCGGCTTTCCGCGCCACCTGTCGCAGCATGTCGGCGGCTTCGTCATCACGCGTGACCGCCTTTCCTCGCTGATCCCGATCGAGAACGCCGCCATGGAAGATCGCACGATCGTCTCATGGGACAAGGACGATCTGGAAAGCCTGAACATGCTGAAGATCGATATTCTGGCGCTCGGCATGCTCACATGCATCCGCAAGAGCTTCGAGTTTCTGGCAAACCATTACAATCGCCCGGAAACGCTTTCCTCTCTATCCGATGGCGATACCGCCACCTACGACATGATCTGCAAGGCCGATACGGTGGGTGTGTTTCAGATCGAAAGCCGCGCGCAGATGTCGATGCTGCCGCGCCTTCGCCCGCGTTGCTATTACGACCTCGTCATCGAGGTTGCGATCGTTCGCCCTGGCCCGATCCAGGGCAATATGGTTCATCCCTATCTGCGCAGGCGCCAGAAGAAGGAGAACGTTGCCTATCCGAGCAAGGCGCTGGAGGAAGTTCTGAAGAAAACGCTCGGCGTCCCGCTGTTTCAGGAACAGGCGATGTCGATCGCCATCGTCGCCGCGAACTTCTCGCCGGGCGAGGCCGACAAGCTGCGCCGCGCCATGGCAACCTTTCGCCGTGTCGGCACGATCGGCTCGTTCCACACCAAGATGGTCGAGGGCATGGTCGCCAATGGCTACGACCGCGATTTTGCCGACCATTGCTTTCGCCAGATCGAGGGGTTCGGCGAATACGGCTTTCCGGAAAGCCATGCGGCGAGTTTCGCCCTGCTCGTCTACGTCTCGTGCTGGCTGAAATGCCATTATCCAGACGTTTTCTGCGCGGCGCTCCTCAATTCCCAGCCGATGGGATTTTACGCGCCCGCGCAACTGATCCGTGATGCGCGGAAGCATGGCGTCGAGATACGTCCCGTCGACGTCAATTTTTCCGATTGGGACTGCCTGCTGGAGCCGGATGCAAAGATCCAGCCCATCTCGCCGCGCTTCCAGGACATGCGAGATGAGATGGGAAACACCCATGCGGTGCGTCTCGGCCTGCGGCTGGTCAAAGGCCTCGGAAAAGAGGATGCAGCCACGCTCACTGAAAAGCGAGGCCAAGGCTATGACAGCGTACGCGATCTCTGGCTGCGCTCCGGCCTGTCGCGTCGCGCCATCGAGAAGCTTGCCGACGCCGACTGCTTTCGCTCGATCGGGCTCGACAGGCGTGATGCGCTCTGGGCGGTGAAGGCCCTCGACCCGCTTTCGAGCTCGGAACGGCTGCCACTCTTCGCCGCGGTCGATCAACGGGACTTGCAGAAAGAGCCCGAAACCCATCTGCCGCCGATGATGCTCGGCGAGCACGTGATGATCGACTACCAGTCGCTCGCCTTTTCCCTGAAGGCTCATCCGATGAGCTTCATTCGCGACGAACTCCGCCAGCGCGGTTACGGCGACAATGTCGGTCTCGGCATGCTGAAGAGCGGGCGCACCGCGAATATCTCAGGGCTTGTTCTGGTGCGCCAGCGCCCCGGTTCGGCAAAGGGCGTAATCTTCGAAACCCTGGAGGACGAGACCGGCATCGCCAATATCGTCGTCTGGCCCAAGGTCTTCGAGCAATATCGCAGTCTGGTTCTGGGGGCTCGTTGCATCGGCGTCACAGGACGGGTGCAGAACGTCGACGACGTCGTTCACGTCGTGGCGCGGCATATCGAGGATCTGACGCCGATGCTGGCGGTGCTTTACGACAGCGACCGTCCGATCGACAGCCTTGCCCGCGCCGACGAGGTGCGCCGCCCGGTCGAGGATATCCGCCGCAAAATCAAACCCGCCGCGAGACTACGCCAGTTGCTGCGGGAAGCTCCGGAAACCCGCCGGAGCACTCCGAGCAAGGAGGAAGGCAAGGTCGCCAACGGCCCATGGCCGAAGGGCAGGAACTTCCACTGAGCCGAAATTCATTTGATCACTTCGCGGCGACGGATTTCAAAGATCCAATACCTCGGCTTCGCTCGTCCGGTCAGATGTCCTTGAATCGAACCGGGCTACGGCCCTTGCCCGTCAGTCTTTAAGGTCTTGACATGGCTCTGACACGAGTTAAACGCAGCGATAGCAAATGTTTGAAAAGTCTGGAGCGGGAAGCGGGAATCGAACCCGCGTATTCAGCTTGGAAGGCTCTAAAATATACGGCGATATCAATGGTCTCGTGTCACAGTTCGAGCCGCGTGTCACAAATCAGTTCCGCTTTCGTTCATGCCGTGTCAGTCGCGATCTTTCGCGATTTTCTGTGGCCTGTTACGTGGCGCCCGTAATCAGATTTGCTGCTACCGCACTTTTTCCTCTCCACTTCCCCTACCCTTGCCGCTTCGTTGCCTGTTTGCTCCGGTGGCGATCGCGCCGAGCGTATGGTTACCTGCGTCATCAACGACGATACGGGTTGGGAAAATGGCATACGGTGGCGTTCGGTAACCAAGTCCGGTGAAGTCGACACGCCCGAGATAAGCAAGCCCGAATGCCAAGCTGAAGCGAACGCGGGATACGCAGCGCGCGATCGGCTTCGCCAGATGATGGCCGGAGGCTACTCCTTGTCGCAAAGCGGCCAGGATCGCTATGGCCGCGCGCTCGTTTGGATCCAACTGAACGATGGACGCGATGCCTGCACGGTCTTGATAAATGAGGGACTGGCGCAGCCTTGGCTTAACAGTGGAAACCCATGGTGCAGCGGATGATCACTCGCATCCGCCGCTATCTTGCCGCCCGTCGCGAACTTGCTGATCGCATCGACGTGGAGACGACGGCATATCTCAATTGCATGTCGCCGCCAGAGGCATGGTTTACGGCCCGGATTAGCGAGACGAACCGGCCCCAGGACGGACGCCTCTGGTATCTCGTCAGACGCGAGATCACGAAGCGGACTGGCTATGTCCATAACCCGGATACCGCGACGCGATATCTTGAAGGTCGTTAATCCTCAGGAACCATTCAATAATTACTTTGCTGCGATTTACCGTCTAGGGGATCAAATGAACGTCTTTACCCACAGCCTGTTGCGCGTCCGCCAAATCGACTCACGCCAAAGCCGCCTTATGGAGGCGGCTTCGACGCAAAGTTCGACCGGGTAAAGATAGCGCCCTGTCAGCTGGGTTTAGAACTCTTCCCAGCTGTCGTCGTTCGCGGCAGGTTTGAGAGCGGCACCACCGGATCCGACTGCGCGCAGCTGCACCACCGCCTTGGAGGTCTGCGCGCTTGAACCGCGCGCCTTCGGCTGAGCCACCGGTTTGGACGAGACCGCGGAAGAGACATTCTCACGAGCGGCGCGCTTCGTCCTGAAGCGGCTCACCGCCTGCGCGAGACTGTCGGTTTCTGTCGCCAGCGTCTGTGCCGCCGCGGTGGACTCCTCCACCATCGCAGCATTTTGCTGGGTCACCTTGTCCATCTGGTCGGCAGCGCTCGAGACTTCGTTCAGACTGACGGCCTGTTCCCGCGCGGACTGAGCGATCTTCGTGATGACCGAAGCCATGACCCCGACTTCGGCGACGATCTCGTCCAGCGACTGGCCCGAGGCCGTGACGAGTTCGACGCCGCACTCCACCTGTTCCGACGACATGGTGATGAGCTTCTTGATCTCCTTGGCAGCTTCTGCCGAACGCTGGGCTAGCGCGCGGACTTCTTGTGCCACAACCGCGAAACCCTTGCCGGATTCGCCAGCACGCGCCGCCTCTACACCCGCGTTCAGCGCGAGGAGATTGGTCTGGAAGGCGATCTCGTCGATGACGGAGATGATCTGGCTGATCTGCTGGGACGAGCCTTCGATCTTGCCCATGGCTGTCACGGCCTGGGCGACGATCTCGCTTCCTTTCTCGGCCTTGGCGCGTGCCAATTCCGCCGTGTGGCTGGCTTCACCAGCGTCCCTGGCTGCGGAGTTCACGCCGCTCGTCACGTCGCCGAGCGCGGCGACCGTCTCTTCCAGGCTCGCCGCCTGCTGTTCGGTGCGTTTCGCAAGATCGCTGGAGGCGACGGTAATTTCGCCCAGCCCGACATGAATCGTGCCGATAGCCTCGACGACGTGGCCGATCGCTGCTTCCAGCTCTTCGATCGAGGCGTTGAACTTGGCCCTGATCGGCTCGAACTCCGGAGCCACCACGTTCTCCATGCGCACCGTGAGATCGCCCGCGGACAAACGGTCGAAGCTGCGATCGACGATGCCCATGAAGGCGCGCAGATCCTCTGCCTTGGAATGATCCAGATCGGCCTGACGCTGTTTCAACTCCGTTTCCGAAGCCCGTGCAGCCGCAGCTTCGCGTTCCAGCCGGTCGCGCTCGATCGCCTGTTCCTTGAACACCTGGACGGCACCCGCCATCTGGCCGATCTCGTCGGACCGTCCCCGTGCGGAGACTTCGACCGACTTGTCGCCGGCTGCGAGCGAGCGCATCGCCGCCGTCATCTTGTCGATCGGGCGGGAGATCGAGCGCGCAAGCGGGATCGCGCAGGCGATGAGACCGATGACCAAGGCGCCGAACCAGAGAAGCGTCTTGTAGACCTCGCCCATGAACTGCGTCTGCAGATCATCGACATAAAGACCGGTGGCCACAGTCCAGTCCCAGGGCTCGAACAGCTGCGCATAGGACAGCTTCGTGGACAGTCCGCCCGAACCGTCGAGCCGGGTTCGGTAATATTCGGTGAAGCCGCCGCCCTTGTGAGCGTTTTCGACCATCTCCTTGTTGTAGTGGAGACCAGTGGCATCTTTCGATTCGAAGGAGTCCGTTCCCATCAGTTTGGGATCGGGATGCATGACGCGCATGCCGTCTCCGTCCATCATGAACAGGTAATCGTTCTCGCCGAAGCGGATGGGCAGGGCAGCCTCGCGAGCGCGGTCCTTTGCTTCCTGTTCCGTCAGTTCGCCGGCCTCGACCCGGGCCTGGAAGCCGCCAAGCATGGTGATGGCGCTCTGGACTTGCGAGACGATCAGATTCTTGCGATCCTTCCAGATGCTCTCGTGCAGCGAGTAGAGCTGCAGGGACATCACGGCGATGCTGCAGATCGCGGCTAGGGCGATCAACGCCGCGAGTTTGCGGGTGATGGTGAAGTTCATCTGCCGAAGTCCTGTTTGAAATCAGTTGGATCGTTGCGTCACGAATTCATGGCAAGACTTTCGAAATTAACTATTAACAGATGTGACGTTCGCGGCCCCGGTGTGCCGGTCTCTGATCCCGCGAGCTCGAATTTCGCTGCAGACGGATCGATCAGATAGTTCGTCTCATAGGCGAAGTAGGCGAGGCCGCCATTGTCACCGGTCCAACCGTAGAGAGCGCGTGTCACCCCTCCATCCTGCATGTTGATGCGGTAATCGTTCCACTCGGCTGTCTTGAGTTCGAGATTGAACCCGAGGTCCCGGAGGTCCTCCGCTATCATCTCCGCGATCTGCGCGAAATGTTCTGACGACGGACAGGCGGGAAAACTACTATGCCCAGGCATGGCGTGAAATCGCGAAGAAGGCAGGGGTGCCGGATCACGTATGGTCCATGGATACGCGGGCTGGGGCGATCAGCGAAACGGGTCGGTGAGCGGAATCGAAGCAGCAAGGAAGCTTGCCACCCACTCAAATGCCAACACGACGCTTCGCTACGTCCGCAGTGACGTTCTCGAAGCCAACCGGGCCACTGCATTGGCGAGGCAGAAAATACGCCAGTGACACGCGACTGACACAGTGACACGGGGCCAAGAGCTCAATGGTAAAACAGCATATATTTCAAAGGCTTATTGGAGCGGGTAGCGGGAATCGAACCCGCGTATTCAGCTTGGAAGGCTGCTGCTCTACCATTGAGCTATACCCGCGGAACCGGACAAAGACGGCGGTGGTGGAGGGGGCTGGATTCGAACCAGCGTACGCATAGCGAACGGATTTACAGTCCGTCTCCTTTAACCACTCGGACACCCCTCCGAGCCGCCTTTCCGATGCCTTTCTCTCAGGCATCGAACCGGTGGATGCAAAAGGCAGCGCCCTTGGCATCCGGGTGGCGTTATGGTCGGACAGCGCTTGTCTGTCAACGCCTACCCGCGTCAATTTTCAGACCTTTTCACACGCACTCCTCAAGGCACCGAGTTGTCGGCGCTCTCGCGGTTCGATAAGGCAGCCCCATGACAACGGATCAGCCTTCCCGCACCCCCAAAGACACCCATTACGCGACGCTCCGGCGAGCGCACCGCGACAGAAAGCGCGAACGCGAGCCGTCGGGGCCGGAGCCGCTTCGGCTCTACGGTCTGCACACGATCTCGGCTGCTCTCAAAAATCCTGATCGCATCTGCCATCGGCTGTTCGTCACCCGCAATGCGCTGGGCCGGCTCGATATGGCGGAAGAGGCGATTCCCTGCCCCATCGAGATTGTCGAGCCAAAAGATCTGGACAAGCTCCTGGGCGGCGAGGCCGTGCACCAGGGCGCGTGTCTGGAAACAGAACCTCTGGCTCCGCTTCGCCTCGATCAACTGGGCGATGCCAGCCTCATTCTCGTTCTCGATCAGGTCACCGATCCGCACAATGTCGGGGCGATCTTGAGATCGGCGACCGCCTTCGCGGCCGATGGCCTCATCACCACCTCGCGCCATTCCCCGGCCGAGAGCGGCGTTCTCGCCAAGGCCGCGTCCGGCGCGCTGGAGCACGTCAAGCAGATCGAGGTCCGCAACCTCGCCGAGACGCTGGAAAAACTCTCGCGCCTCGGCTTTCACACGATCGGTCTCGACTCGGAAGGCGAAAGCGACTTCGAGACGGCGGTCGAGGGCGAAAAGATCGCGATCGTTCTGGGGGCTGAAGGAAAGGGGCTTCGCCAGAAGACGCGGTCCACCTGCAACGCCCTCGCCCGACTTGAAATGCCGGGCGCGATCCATTCGCTCAATGTCTCGAATGCGGCCGCCGTCGCGCTTTACGCGATCCGCAGACGGCTACCCCACCGCGCCTGACATCGAATCCGACAGACGCAGCCGGACAAGCGCTAAAGAACAAAAAACCTTCGAAAGCGGTGCCTTCGAAGGTTTTTCTGCATCATCGCATGAAGCCGCCGGCGACTTCATCCATCGCTTCTCAGCGAACCCGGCGGCGTTCCACAGCCTGAAAGGCGAGCTTTGCGTGAAACTCGCAATAGGGTGAGGAGTCCCGCGAGGAATTGCCACAGAAGTGGAAATCGTCATGCATCGGATCGCCAACCGGCCACTTGCAGGTCCGCTCCGTCAGCTGCACGAGGGTCAGCTTGCGTGCGATCGGAACCACCTCGCCGGTCTTCGCATCCGTTCGCGTTTCGGGCTCGGCGTCATATTCTTCTTCTTCCGGCTCCATCTTGAGAGCCGTCGCACCGAAGGACTGAGGGCGCGGCGCGGACGCGGCTGAAGCCGCTGCTGCAAAGCGACCGGCGACCACAGTCTCCTCGACCACCTCGACCTCGGGCTGCTGCTGCACGGCCTCGACCGCCTCGACGGTCTCTTCGACCGGCTCTGCCTCCGCCGTCACCGCTTCGACAGTCGCCGTCTTGCCGCGGGACTCCAGCTTGAGGCGATGAACCTTGCCGATCACTGCATTTCGGGTGACGCCGCCAAGCTTGTCTGCGATCTGGCTCGCGCTGAGCCCCTCCGTCCAGAGTTGCTTGAGGGTGCTGACGCGTTCGTCGGTCCAGCTCATAATCCGTGTCCTTTCGCCGCTTTCGGCCAAGTCCAGAGGGGCCAGCACATCAAAGATTGCGCCACGCACACAGCATCTGGTTAATAAGCCGAGCTTCACTACGAAATATAGTGTTGTTCTTATCAATCTATAATGCCGACGAATCGAGAGACAAGGGAAACGGCGGCTTCAAGGCCTGGACATCCTGCTTTTCCCCAACCTTTGCATCCCGGCAACACCTTCACACCAGCTTCATGTGCACCCGAGGCGGATCAGGGCCATGGGCAAACTCCGGCTCGTCTCCGGCACGGTCGAGATTGGCTCCCTGTACTCAGGCGGGCCGCGTTTCGTTGACAAAAATGCCCGTTCGCGTGAAATAGCCGCGAAATACCATCGGTTGCGACCTGGTTTTGAAGAGCCTGCCCCTCGTGGCGGGCTTGTCGCTTTTAAAGGACTGGTTCGCGCCACACCTTACCTCTGACCCCTCGTTGAGCTTATGCCGTCAACCACCGCCGAGACTTCCAACTCCATTTACCCGACCTACAGCCGCGCTCCACTTTCCTTCGAGTCGGGCGAAGGCGTCTGGCTGAATGGAAACGACGGCAAGCGATATCTCGATTGCGCGGGCGGCGTCGCGGTGAATTCGCTCGGCCACGCCCATCCGCATCTCGTCGAGGCGCTGAAGAGCCAGGCCGACAAGCTCTGGCACGTCTCCAATCTCTTCGAGATTCCGGGCCAGAAACGCCTCGCCGATCGGCTTTGCGAGGCGACGTTCGGGGATCGCGTCTTCTTCACAAATTCCGGCGCCGAGGCGCTCGAATGCGCGATCAAGACTGCGCGGCGCTACCACTATGCCAACGGTGCACCGGAGCGGGTAAACATCCTGACCTTCGAAGGCGCCTTCCACGGCCGGACGCTCGGAACCATCGCGGCGGGCGGACAGGCGAAGTATCTGGAAGGTTTTGGCCCGAAGGCTCCGGGCTTTACATCCCTGCCCTTCGGCGATCACGATGCCCTGCGCAAGGCGGCAGCGGAGCCGGATGTCGCAGCAATCCTCGTCGAACCGGTACAGGGCGAAGGCGGCGTTCGCAAACTGCCCCTGCCCTGCCTGACGGGCCTTCGCGAGCTCTGTGACGAACTGGGTATCCTTCTCATCTTCGACGAAGTGCAGACGGGCATCGGACGGACGGGCCGCCTGTTCGCGCACCAGAATGCCGGTGGTGCCGAACCCGATATCCTCGCCACCGCGAAGGGCATCGGCGGCGGCTTTCCTTTGGGTGCCTGCCTTGCGACGGAGGCTGCCGGGTCCGCGATGACGCCCGGCACGCACGGTTCGACCTATGGCGGAAATCCCCTTGCCATGGCTGTCGGCAACGCGGTCCTCGACATAGTTCTCGACGATGGCTTTCTGGAGAACGTTCGCGACAAGGCAATCCTCTTCAAGCAATCGCTTGAATCTCTCAAAGACCGCTTTCCCGATGTTCTCGAAGAGGTTCGCGGATCGGGCCTTCTGATCGGCCTGAAGATGGTCTGTCCGAATGTGGAAGCGGTCGCGGCGCTTCGCGCCGAAGGCCTTCTATCGGTTCCCGCCGGCGACAACGTCGTGCGCCTGCTTCCGCCCCTGATCATCACACCGGAGGAAATTCGGGAGGCTATGCAGCGTCTCGAAAACGCCTTCACCGCCCTCTCGGAACACAAGAAGAGCGCCTGAGCGCCGTAAGACTCGACGATGACCTCTGTGAAACACTTTCTCGATATCGCGGCCGTCGACAGCGGCGACCTTCGGACCATCATTGCCGATGCGTCGCATCGCAAGTCCCTGGGCGCCCTGCAGCCAAAGCCACTCGAAGGCAAGGTTCTCGCGATGATTTTCGACAAACCCTCCACGCGCACGCGCGTGTCCTTCGATGTGGGCATGCGCCAGCTTGGCGGCGAGACGCTGTTCCTGTCGGGCACCGAGATGCAGCTCGGCCGTTCGGAGACGATCGCGGACACGGCCAAGGTGATGTCGCGCTATGTCGATGCGATCATGATCCGAACGACGGAGCATGCGCGCCTGATGGAGCTTGCCGAGAACGCCACGGTCCCGGTCATCAACGGCCTAACCGACGACACTCATCCCTGCCAGATCATGGCCGACATTCTCACATTCGAGGAAAAGCGCGGGCCG
Source organism: Fulvimarina fulva (assembly GCF_039652615.1). Classification (NCBI taxonomy): domain Bacteria; kingdom Pseudomonadati; phylum Pseudomonadota; class Alphaproteobacteria; order Hyphomicrobiales; family Aurantimonadaceae; genus Fulvimarina; species Fulvimarina fulva. The sequence goes on along the minus strand of NZ_JBDJAC010000016.1, from coordinate 43,751 downwards.
GTGAAGGGCAAGACCTTTGCCTGGGTCGGCGACGGCAACAATGTCACGGCATCCTGGATCGAGGCGGCAGCCCGGTTCGACTTCAAGATGACCATCGCGACGCCGGAAGGATCGGAGGCCGATGCACGGTTCGTCACCTGGGCTCGAAACGAGGGCGCGGAGATCCTAACTACGAACGACCCGGTCGAAGCGGTGAGCGGCGCGGACTGCGTCATTACCGATACCTGGGTTTCCATGGGCCGCGAGGACCAAGCGCGCGGCCATAACGTGTTCATGCCCTATCAGGTCAACGAGGATCTGATGCGTCATGCGAAATCCGAAGCCCTCTTCATGCATTGCCTGCCGGCGCATCGCGGCGAGGAGGTCACCGACGCCGTCATGGACGGTCCGCAATCGGTGGTTTTCGACGAGGCCGAGAACCGGCTGCATGCGCAGAAGTCGGTGATGGCGTGGGTCTTCGGAGCGCTCGACAACAACAAGATAGGGCTCGCATAGGAGGCCTGACCATATGGCTGATCAGGAAACCACGCTCGCCGAGATGACACTCGCGGGCGACGATGCCGTCGTTCCATTCCACGTCGAGCCGCTGGATGCGCGTGGCCGCGCCGTGCAGCTCGGGCCGATGCTCGATTCCATTCTCGATCGGCATGACTATCCAGAGCCGGTCGCTCGGCTGCTTGCCGAAATGATCGTTCTCACCGTGCTTCTCGGCACCTCGCTGAAGTTCGACGGCAAGTTCATCGCGCAGACACAGACCGATGGCGCGGTCGATCTTCTCGTCGTCGATTTCACGACGCCCTCCTCGGTTCGAGCCTATGCCCGCTACAACGAGGAAAAGCTGGCCGTTGCCGTCGAAGGCGGCGCGACCTCGCCGGAAGCACTGCTCGGCCAGGGCATTCTCGCCCTCACCGTCGATCAGGGCGAATATACCCAACGCTATCAGGGTATCGTCGAGCTGAACGGCGCCTCCATGGAAGAGGTTGCGGAAGCCTATTTCCGCCAGTCCGAGCAGATCCCGACTACCGTCAAGCTTGCCGTCGCACGCATCGCGCGGCGCGGCGAAGATGGTTTCAAGGAGACCTGGCGTGCCGGCGGTATGGTGGTTCAGTTCCTGCCGGAAGCACCGGAGCGCATGCGCATGCCCGATCTTCCAGGCGGCGATGCACCGGAGGGAAGTGACGAGACGGGAGACACGATCGAGTTCGACGATACCTGGCTCGAAACCCGCGCGCTTGTCGATACGGTGGATGCCTCGGAGCTGACCGATCCCGAGATCGGCGTCGAGCGCCTGCTCTACCGTCTGTTTCACGAGCGTGGCGTGCGCGTCTTTCCGGCCAACACCGTGGCGGACGATTGCTCCTGCTCGCGTGAGCGGATCCGCAGTGTGCTCGAAAGTTTTTCGGAAGACGAGTTTCGCGAGAGCATCGAGAACGGAAAGATCGAAGTCACCTGCGAGTTCTGCTCGTCTGAATATGTGTTCGATCCCGCAGAATTCGAAGACGCTTCCGGCGCAGCATCCTGATCCTGTGCCGAGGGATATCTGAAAACACCGCTTTCAACATTCTGATACGCCGTCCGGCCGGTCCAACCGGGCAGCGTATCCGTGGTTTTTTGATCCATGAACATTTTCGAAATCGACTTTCGCCGCCATTCGAATTGAACCTCGGCATCGTCTGCTGACAGCTCGCGGGAAATCATTTCCGGCATGTCAGCCTCACACCGCATTCACAGAGAATTGACAATAACAAGAGGCGAGATATCCGGCAGCGCTGTTTCGCGGCTGATATCTAAAATTTGTCGGATAATTTTGACGGCTCAACGAAGAGATTGGCGCACATTTCCCTTGTCAACACACTTTAGGGGAAACTTCATGCAAAAGATCGTGAAAAGCCGGACCGAACTCGCTGAATTGCGTTTCGTCCTTGAGCAGCGCTGCGATTTCATCACTCGCGTCAAAGCCGATCGTCAGGTCGGGCTCTGGGCTGCCTCCCGCCTAAACCTCGATGAGGCACAGGGCGAACGTTATGCAAATGATATCGTCGATACCAGCATCACGTCGAAGGATGGACGCGGCGGGTTCCATAAAGTCGCCGCCAATCTCGCGCCTCTGGGCGTCCATATCGAGATGGTCCGCACACAGTATAGCATCGTTCTCGCCGGGCTGGCGCAGCCTGCGGTAATCCACCTACCCCATTTGGCCGCCGATGCACATCTCGTCAGCTGAGCTGGCAACCGAGAATTTTGATCTCGGCAGAAGCCTGACGACACTTCGTAAAGCGCCACCCGAGATCACGGGCGGCGCTTTTGCTTTGAGATTTTACCGAAGCGGCAGCGGATCGCCGGCGGCCTGTGCAAGAGCTTCGCGGATATACGCAAAAGAGCGGATCGCCTCTTCCTGCCCGTCTTCATTGTTATCCGGTTCGACGAGGAACATCAGGAATGACCGGCCGGTGACCATGTAGTCGTGGCCGAACTCGAACGGCTCGAACTCGAACTCCTCTGGGGCGTTCGTGTCGAAGATGCGCTGCCATTTGAGCCCGCCTGCAGCCTCTGGCAGCTTGAAGTTCACCACGTCGTCATGGGAATTCATGACGAGCAGCATGGTCGCATCCGATCCGCGTCGGCGGATACCAGTCGACTGGGCGCGACCGTCGAGAAGAACACCGAAGCATTTGGCTGTCGGGTCTTCCCAATGGTCGTCCTCGAATTCCTCTCCGTCCGGCCGTATCCAGGCGACGTCCTTGACGCCAAGTTCCTCGTCATAGGTGCCATGGAGGAATGTTCCGCGCCGTAAAATCGGCAGGCTTTGGCGCAGTTTGATGAGACGCTGAACGTAGCGGGCAAGTTGCCGAGACTCCTCGGGAGCGTCCCAATCGATCCAGCCAATTTCGTTGTCCTGGGCATAGGCATTGTTGTTACCGCCCTGGCTGCGAGCGAATTCGTCGCCCGCGAGAATCATCGGCGTGCCGCGCGAGAATAGGAGCGTCGCGAAGAAATTCCGCATCTGCCTGAAGCGGATTTCCTTGATCTCCTCGTCGTCGGTCTCGCCTTCTACCCCGTAATTATACGAGATGTTGTGGTCATGACCGTCCTGGTTGTTCTCGCCGTTCGCCTCGTTGTGCTTCTCGTTATAGGTGACGAGATCCTTCAACGTGAAGCCATCATGGGCGGTGATGAAATTGACGCTCGCCCAAGGCTTTCTCCCGCGGCTGTCGAACAGGTCGGCAGACGCTGAAAGCTTGCCGGCAAGTTTTGGAAGGAAGCCTTCGTCACCACGCCAGTAGCCGCGCACGATGTCGCGATAGGTATCGTTCCATTCCGCCCAGCCGGGCGGGAACTGCCCCACCTGATAGCCGCCGGGCCCGCAGTCCCAAGGCTCCGCGATCAATTTGACCTGGGAGAGCAACGGGTCCTGCATGCAGGCGTGGAGGAAACTCGATTCCTGCGAAAAGCCGCTCGGTTCGCGAGCGAGAATGGTGGCGAGATCGAAGCGGAAGCCGTCGACGCGCATTTCGCCGGCCCAATAGCGCAGCGAGTCCGTCACCATCTGCATCACGCGCGGATGGCTGGTATTCACCGTGTTTCCGGTACCGGTATCGTTGATGTAGTAGCGCGGCTGATCAGGCAGCAACCGGTAATAGGCAGCGTTGTCGATGCCCTTGAAGGAGAGCGTCGGGCCCTTCTCGTTGCCTTCGGCGGTGTGGTTATAGACCACATCCAGAATAACCTCGAGGCCGGCGTTGTGATAGGTCGCCACCAGTTCCTTGAACTCGTTGATGGTTGTCGAGCCCTGGTAACGCGGGTCGGGAGCAAAGAAGCCGATCGTGTTGTAGCCCCAGTAGTTCCGAAGCCCTTGGTCAACGAGATAACTGTCGTCGACGAGCGCATGGATGGGCATGAATTCGACCGAGGTCACACCCAGCGATCGGATGTAGTTGACGACGTCACGGTTCATGAGACCGGTGAATTTGCCGCGGTCCAGATCCGTCACGGATGGATGGCGCTGGGTGAAACCCTTCACATGGGTCTCATAAAATATCGTCCGGTCCCATGGCACGTTCGGCTTGCGTTCCGCACCCCAAGTGAACGCCGGATCGACGACAACGCAGCGCGGCATGAACGGCGCGGAGTCACGCTCGTCATACGAAAGGTCTTCGTCCTTGTGGCCGATCGTGTAGCCGAACAGCGCGTGGTCCCACTTCACCTCACCACGGATCTGCTTTGCGTAAGGGTCGATCAGCAGCTTGTTTGGGTTGAAGCGATGGCCCACATCAGGCTCGTAGGGGCCATGAACACGATAACCGTAAATGAGGCCCGGCCGGGCCTCCGGCAAATAGCCGTGATAAATTTCGTCCGTATATTCCGGCAGCTCGATCCGCTCGACTTCGCTCTTTCCGTCAGGTGAGAAGATGCAAAGCTCAACCTTCGTGGCATGGGCGGAAAAAATCGCGAAATTGACGCCAAGGCCATCCCACGTCGCGCCGAGTGGGTACGGCCTGCCTTCGTGAACCCGCGATGCCGGACGACCGGCACCTCGCTGGTAGGAAGCCTTGGTGTTGGGTGTGATGTGGATGGTCAACCGGGTGCCCCGTAGCGCAAGATTAGTGACTTGCCTTCAATCTCTTCTGCGGCTCGACGTTCCATGGTGCAAAGCAAAAAGATTGCCGGCGGAAGGCGTTGGACGCCCTCCCCGCACAATTTGTGGACGGCGGTCGTCAGCCGATCGTCAGAACCGTCGTTCCTGTCGTCTTGCGCGCATGCAGATCGCGGTGCGCCTGGACAGCTTCCGATAGCGGATAGGTCTGGCCGATCTCGATCTTCACCGCGCCGGACTTCACAACATCGAAGAGATGGTTCGCGCAGTCGAGAAGCTCGTCCCGCGTCGCCGTGTAGTTGAAGAGGCTCGGACGCGTGAGGAAGAGCGATCCCTTCTGGTTCAGGATACCTGTGGAGATAGGCGGAACGACGCCCGAGGACTGGCCAAAGGTGACGATCGTGCCGAGGCGCTTCACGCAGTCGAGGCTTTTGTCGAATGTATCCTTGCCGACCGAGTCGTAGACGACGTCGCATTTCTTGCCGTCGGTCAGATCGGCGACGCGCTCGGCGAAATTTTCCTCGCGGTAATTGATGACGTGGTCATAGCCATTCGCCTCAGCGAGTTCGCATTTCTCCGGGCTGCCGGCGGTGCCGATCACCGTTGCGCCAAGGTGTTTTGCCCATTGACCGGCGATCAGCCCGACGCCGCCTGCGGCCGCATGGAAAAGAAGCGTCGTGTCCTTGCCCACCTTGAAGGTGCGATTGAGCAGATATTCGGCGGTCATGCCCTTCAGCATCATTCCGGCTGCTGTCTCGTCGGAGACGCCATCCGGTATCGGAACGACGTTGGCGGCGGCAATGATCAGCTCTTCGGCGTAAGAACCATCCGCCGCCGCATAGGCAACCCGGTCACCCTCCTTGAGATCGGTGACGCCCGAGCCGACCGCGTCAACGACGCCAGCCCCTTCCTTGCCAGGCGTGAAGGGGAAACCGGGTGCGGAATAGGTGCCGTCGCGAAAATAGGCGTCGATGAAATTGACGCCGACTGCCGTCTGCCGGACCCGGATCTGCCCCTCGCCAGGTGCGGGAAGATCGATATCCTCCCACTTCATCACCTCTGGCGCTCCGGTTTCGTAAATGCGCATCGCTTTCGTCATGGTCTCTTCCCAAAGTCTCAGGTTTTGCTCGGCTCTTCCGCTTCCGGGTTCGCCCCGGTGAATTTATCGTAAAGCTGGAAAACGCCGCCTATGGCGAAGAGGTAGAGGCCGGACGCCACGAGTCCCGCCTTGACCAGGAAAGATGGCTCAAGTCCCTGAATGAGAGCGACGATGCCGAGGATCGACCAGATCGCAAAGACCGTGAGATTCACCGGGCGCCAGCGCTCAACGCGCACCGGGTGCAGGAATTTGACCGGCAGGAAGGTCGCGACGGCGCACAAGAGTACGAAGAGGAATGCCGTGAGCTCATTCGGATGGATCGCGAAAAGCGTGAAGACGAGCATGTTCCAGCACACCGGAAAGCCGCGGAAGAAGTTGTCTTTCGTCTTCATACGCAGATCGGCGTAGTAGATTGCGCTGGTGATGACGATCAGCGCCGCAGCAACGAAGGACAGCGGCCTGCCGATGATACCGGAATGGTAAAGCGCGACCGCGGGGATGAGGCTGAAGGTGGAATAGTCGATCACGGAATCGAGCATGTCGCCCGACCAGTTCGGCAAGCGGCGTTTGATTTCGAACTTGCGCGCGATCGGACCATCGATACCATCGACGAAAAGCCCGACGCCCAGCCAGAGGAAGGCATCGACGAATCGACCCTCCCCGGCGGCGATGAGGGAGAGGAACGCGAAGAAGGCACCCGTGGCCGTGAAAATGTGGACGAGGAAGGCTCGCCATTGTGCGAACCGGCTCAAATCGAATGACATAACGTAGACGGTACCCTTATCCTGGTCTCAAGCGCAGCAATCTGTCGCTGCATGAAGCATGATCTTGTTTATGGACATAGCGGCATCGGCCTGTAATTCGCAGGGTCTGGGAACGAATTTTCGGTCCTGCCTTTCAACTGAGGCAAAGACCAGACGCGTTGCAAGCAAAGGGAAGTCATGGAAAAGCGCGATATCGCAGTCGTCGGCGGTGGATTGGCCGGAACTGCCATGGCGATCGCCCTCGCCCAAGCCGGCTTCGATACGGTCCTGATTGCCCCGACCGGCAAGCCCGATACACGAACGACGGCGCTGATCGGCTCATCGATGGCGTTTCTGGAGCGGCTCGGCCTCGAAGCAGCCGTAAGCGAGAAGTCCGAGCCTCTTGCCGTGATGCGGCTGGTCGACGACACGGGCCGCCTTTTCCGGGCGCCCACGGTGGAATTCAAGTCCTCCGAGATCGAACTGCCTGCCTTCGGCTACAACATTCTGAACCGCGATATGGCGGAAATCCTCGATAAGGCAGCGGACGGCGAAAGACATCTCGAACGGCGCGATGCGAGCGCGGTCGGGTTCGAGGCAGGTGAAGACGACGCGACGGTTCGCCTCTCCACCGGAGACGAGATTCGCGTCGGCCTCGTGATCGCGGCCGACGGACGCAAATCGGCGATGCGCGAAGCCGCCGGGATCAAGGCGCGAAGCTGGCGCTATCCGCAGACAGCGCTGGTGTTGAACGTGTCCCACGCGGTCGCCCACGGTTCGATCTCGACGGAGTTTCACACGCGGACTGGCCCCTTCACGCAGGTTCCGATGCCGGGTCGCAACTCCGCGATCGTCTGGGTCGAGAAACCCGATCTCGCTGAACTCTATGTCGATCTGAAGCCCGAAAAGCTCGAGCGCGTCATTGAGGAGAAAATGCATTCGATCCTTGGGAAGGTCTCGCTCGAAAGCGCGATCAGCGCGTTTCCGCTCTCCAGTGCGACGGTCGACCGCCTCACGGACGTGCGCCTCGCGCTTGTCGGCGAAGCTGCGCATGTCTTTCCGCCGATCGGCGCGCAGGGGCTCAATCTGGGCCTTCGTGATTGCAGCGTTCTACTCGATTGTCTTGAAGAAAGCCGGGACGATCCCGGCCGGCGTTCGACGCTCCTGCGCTTCGAGGCAAAACGTCGCGGAGACGTTTCGAGCCGGACAGCCGGTGTGGACGCACTGAACCGCTCATTGCTGACGGGCTTCCTTCCAGTGCAGCTCGGGCGCTCGGCCGGACTGACAGCGATGGCGGCATCTTCTCCGTTGCGGCGCTTCGCCATGCGTGAGGGCGTTTCGCCAGGGGCTGGCCTGTTCGGTCTTCCAAGACGCCTAAAGGATTGGGCTCGTCGGCAGCAGTCCTTCGGTGATGAGATATAGAAACAGGGCAACGCTCAGCACCGAAAACGCCGTCGAGACGAGTACGGTCGCCGATGCCCGCTCGACCCAAACGTCGTATTGCTGAGCAAGTACGAACACATTCGTTGCCGCCGGGAGCGAAGCCATGATCACGGCCGTATATACCCAAACAGGATCAACGCCCGGCACGAAACCGAGCAAAAGCCAAACGATCAACGGGTGAACGACGAGCTTGATCGGGACGAGCCACGCAAGCTCGACAGGCACGCGTTTCAGACGGCGCAGTGCCAGCGTCACGCCCATGGCAAAGAGCGCGCATGGAGCGGCGGCAGCGGCCAGAAGATCAAGGAAGCGCTCGGCAGGCTCGGGTGGTTCAAAGCCAATGATCGCAGCACCGACGCCGAGGATCGTTGCGATGATGAAGGGGTGGGTAAAGATTCGCCGAAGCGCTTGGCTGGCGAGTGAAGCGAAGGACGCGCCCTTGCCGGACGCCAGCGCCATCAGAAGCGGCGCCATCGTGAAATGCAGGGTGTTGTCGAAGCAGAAGATCAGCGCAACCGGCACCGCTGCACCGCTTCCAAACGCCGCCAGCGCGAGGCCCGGGCCCATATAGCCAATATTGCCGTAGGCACCGGCAAACCCCTGAATGGTCGCGGCGGCAAGGTCGCCGCGCGTCATCCAGAGGCCGAGCGAGAGCGTTGCCGCAAATACGAAGAATGTAGCCGCCGTCGTCGCGGCGATGAAGTCGACCTGGGCCAACTCCTCCACGGGGGTCTTCGACAGGAGCTGAAAGAACAGCGCGGGCAGCGCGAGATAGACGACGAAGACGTTGAGCCAGGCGAGACCTGAAACAGGATGGTCGACCAGCCGTCCCGTGACGAAGCCGAGGGCGATGAGACCGAAGAACGGCGCGATCAGGCCGAAGATTTCGAGCATGGAGAACCGGACTGTCCAGTCGTGAGAATCGGACCGTCAAATCACCGAAAGATGTTCGGTTCTTGCGTAAGGGCCCAGAACTTGGCTAATGCGGCCGAATTAATGGAGTTGAGTTTTTGATGCAAACCGCGCGCTTTTTTATTGGGCAAATCGTCAAGCACCGGGTCTACCCCTTCCGTGGTGTCATTTTCGACGTGGATCCAGTCTTCGACAATACCGACGAATGGTATGCGGCCATTCCGGAGGAAATTCGGCCGCGCAAGGACCAGCCATTCTACCACCTGTTCGCAGAGAATGCGGAAACCGAATACGTCGCCTACTGTTCGGAGCAGAATCTCGTGCCGGACGAGAGCGGCCAGCCGGTGCGCCATCCGCAGATCAGCGAAATCTTCGAGGGGCCGGTGGACGGAGCCTACAAGCTGAGAGCGCCGATCCATAACTGATCGCGCCATAAGAAGCTGACAAAGCGTGAGATACTTGGCCAAAAGCTGGAAAATTCATCCTGCTCTCCGCGTTTTCCATGACATATTAACCATCCCAGCCGACAGTGGCCCGGCGCGTAAGTCCAATCTCAGGGCTTCAGATACGGGAGACAGCCGGGATGGCGTTTGATATCTCAAGCTCCGATGGGGACTTCAACGCGGTTTCCGTCGACATTCTCGGGCGCTTCATGCGCTCCGACGATTCCGAATATCCTTGCCGCATCAACGAAATGTCTCCGGGCGCAGCCCAGGTCCTCGCACCGATCGCGCCTGAAATGCGCGAGCGCATCATCGTCTACGCCGATCACGTGGGTCGCCTCGAAGGCGAGGTAGCCGAGGTTTTCGAAGGCGGATTCTCGCTCAAGACCCTTGGCTCCGAGCGCCGCCGGGAAAAGCTCGCCGCCAAATTGATCTGGCTCACCAATCGGCAGCTTCTCAACCTTCCGGAAGATCGCCGGCACGAGCGTATCCAACCCGAAAATCCGTTCCGCGATATCGTTCTTGATGACGGTCGCCGCTACAAGGTCAAGATCATCGATCTTTCGCTCTCCGGCGCCGCGCTCCAGGCGAAAGTACGCCCTGTCATTGGAACCCAGATCACGCTCGGCGCGATGCCGGGCCGTATCGTCCGCTATCTCGAAGATGGCTTTGCGGTGGAATTCTCAAGCTCTCTGAGCGAAGACGCGCTTCATCGACTTTTCCGCTGACAGAACCCAAGACGGCTCGATCAACCGCGCCCGATAAATGGCATTTTCGTTGCCATCACCGTCATGAACTGGACGTTGGCTTCGAGTGGCATCCTGGCCATGTGACTGACCGCGTCTGCCACATGGGACACATCCATCACGGCTTCCGCTGCGATCGAACCATCGGCCTGTGGTACGCCTTCAGCCATTTTCCGCGCCATTTCGGTGTAGGCATTTCCGATATCGATTTGCCCGCAGGCAATATCGAATTCGCGTCCGTCAAGGCTCAGCGTTTTGGTGAGGCCGGTCACCGCGTGCTTCGACATCGTGTAGAGGACCGAGCCAGGCCGAGGGACATGGGCCGATATCGAGCCATTGTTGATGATGCGTCCGCCCCGAGGGTCCTGTCGTCGCATCAGCGCGAATGCGGCCCGGGCGCAAAGGAACATCCCGGTGATGTTGATCGAGGACACCCTCATCCAGTCTTCGACCGAAATCTCGTCGATCGGCGCACCGGGTGCATTCACGCCGGCATTGTTGAAGAGCACATCGAGCCGTCCGAACCGATTGGCGACGTCGACGAACGCCGCTTCCACCGCTGCTGGATCGGAGACATCGCAGGGAAGGACGATCGCATTCTCCTCGTGACCGTCAGCAGTCCCCCAAAGCGGTTCCTCGCGCCGACCGACGAGCGCCACCCGCCAGCCGTCTTTGAGGAACGCCCGCGCACATGCCTGTCCGATGCCACTTCCGGCGCCGGTCACAAGAATGGTTTTCATCTGGTCTTGCCTCGCGATTGTTTCGGTCTGACCCGCTCGTCTTGCGCCGTGCCCGTCTGGGCAGGAGTTAGAGCCGCAAGGCGTCGCCGCCACCCGTCGGCGCGTGCGGGTTGATGGGCGGCTCTATCATTCGCTCGACAAGGCCGGCTGGATCAGGCTGCCGTATGATCAGCCGGGCCTCGTGACCCGCCGCAAGGTCAGATTGATCCGGCCGCCATTTTTCAGAAGTGTGGACGTTCCCGGATAAATCCGATCGACGCCGTGATAGCTAAGACGGCCGCCCCCGCTCAAGATCACCACGTCACCGGATTGAAGCTTTACCGACCTTGTTCGGCCGCCCCGCGTCGTCCCACCGATCCGGAACAGGCAGTCGTCGCCCAGGGAAACGGACACGACCGGAGCCGCCAGATCCTCTTCATCGCGATCCTGATGGAGACCCATCTTCGCGTTCTCAGTATAGAAGTTGACAAGACAGGCTTCCGGCGGCGCCTCATAGCCGCCGACTTCGTTCCAGAGGGACAGCAGGCGCTCGGGGATCGGAGGCCAGGGTTCGTCGGTATCGGGATGGCGGGGCTGGTAACGATAGCCGCCCTTGTCGGCGACCCAGCCGAGCTCGCCACAATTCGTCATCTTGACCGAAAGCGGCTTGCCGGAGCGCGGCATCACGGGCTGAAAAAGCGGCGCGCTCCTCACCACCGCCCTGACATCCTCGAGAAGATCGTCCTGCTCTCGTCTGGCGAACAAACCGGGGAAATGCCGCACGCCCTCCGGCAAAAGGGTCACGACAGATATCCGAGTTGAGCCGCCATCGCGACGGCATGGGTTCGGTTCGATGCCTCCAGCTTTCGTTGTGCGGAGGTGAGATATTGCGAGATCGTGTATTCCGAAAGGCCGAGTACGATGCCGATTTCCGACGAGGTTTTGCCCAGCATGGCAAGCCGGAGCGAGTCTCGCTCTCGCGGCGTCAGCGGATTGTTCTTGCGGTTTTCCTCGAAGCGCACTGCGGCAAGCATGCCGAAGAAGACGAACGCGAACGCATGAAGTTCGTCGATCACCGTCCGGGTTGGCAGCCTGCCGGGACCGGCGAAGCTCAAGGCTCCGCAGAACGACGTCAGTCCATGGACAGGCAGCAAGACGCCCTCGGACCATCCGGCCTCCGAGACCAGCCTCGCGCCTTTCGAAGGTTCGGGATCGGAGATGCCATAGAGGGTATCGATGTCCCATTCGAACGGCAGAGGATCTGTCGTAAGAGTTGCGATGACGACCTTGTGCCGATGCAGCTCGGTGGCTTCGTAGGACCGCTGAAAGGCTTTCGACCAGTTGCCCAACAGATAGCGGGTCTGCATGCCCTTCTCGTCGGTCGAGGGCAGGCTCAAGGCCGCGGCATGGGAAAACCCGCATTCTTCTGCCGCAGCACCGAGTTCGGCTTGTAGCGCGGGTTCGCTCCATGGCTGCGGCAAATGCGTGAGACGTGCATGGAAGGACGTCACCAGCTGGGTCCCACGGCATCTGGATGATGCCCGCCCCGAACTGTGTCGCATGTCTGGTGTTCGCAGTTCATTTTCGCACCGCCTTCTGATCCGCACCGCCTGCCTGTCGACGTCTCGCAGGAAGATTGAGTCCCACACGAATTCAACAAGAGATCGCGTCCTTTGCAACTCTCACTTACGATTTTGACTGCGCTATGAGCGCGGGAAGAAACCCGAAATTTCATGGAGTTGCCGGTCCTTCGAGAAAGTTCCCGCGTCGCACAAAATTACCTAACACATGACGCAAAGCGATCACGTTTCCGTCAAGAAGCTTGGCGATAGACACCTCCGTCGGCGGCCACGAGGGGCCGGGGCTCGGCCGCCGGAAAAAATGGGGTAGCGCAGATGTCCATGAAGGACCGAGCGCTTGAAATGAATGAGAATACGCATGAAAATCACCGCTAAGACCGTTCTCGCCGCAGCCGTACTGGCATTCGCCTCCGCTGGATCGACCGTCGCGATGACTGAAACCGCCACGGCTGCATCCGCCGGCGGCCATGCTTCCTACTACGGCAAGCGTTTCCACGGCCGCACGACCGCCAATGGCGAGAAGTTCAACATGAATGCCATGACCGCAGCACACAAGACGCTGCCCTTCGGCACCAAGGTGAAGGTCACCAACCGCAACAACGGCAAGTCCGTCGTCGTGCGCATCAACGATCGTGGTCCCTATGTCGGCGGCCGCGTCATCGATCTGTCCCGCGGCGCCGCCGCCAAGATCGGCATGCTGAACTCCGGCACGGCCAACGTCAGCATCGACATCCTTTAAGGACCACAGGTCTCGCCGTGCCCTTCGGCGGATCCGCCAGAGGTTCGCAGGGCCTACTCGAGATTGGATTTCATGAGTTTTGCGGTCGTGGGGCCCGCCGAACTCATATCCGGCATGATGCCGTCTCAAACGAAATTCCGAGTGACCGGTCCAACTGAGAGAGCGGCGTTTCCAATCCGGAAGCGCCGCTTTTTTCGTGCATCGGATGGCCGTTGAGCCGAGGGGACGTTTGCGGCAAAAAGCCGTCGACCTCGACGGCACTCGTTGCGGCTGTTTCGGCCAGCCCGGAAAAGCATCGGCAATCAAGGCCCTTAGGAAATCGTTCGGCTCCTTGCCTTGTTCCGAGGCCCGACATGGCATCCTTACATTGAAATCCAGTGCCACTGCCACAATTACCGGCGTTGAAAGTGGCTATCGGAATCTGCACCTTGGGACTGAAAGCCGTGCTGCCGCTCGCGCAATCCACGTCCGGCAGGGCCCGGTGCGCGAGATTCATGACCGGACAGCCAGTGAGAGGAGAACCGACCTGATGCCGACCATCGCCCTCGTCGATGACGACCGCAACATATTGACCTCTGTGTCGATCGCGCTCGAAAACGAGGGATATAAGGTTGAGACCTATACCGACGGTCTCTCCGCGCTCGACGGCCTTCAGGCGAGTCCGCCTCACCTCGCGATCTTCGATATCAAGATGCCGCGAATGGATGGCATGGAATTGTTGCGGCGGCTGCGTCAGAAATCCGATATCCCCGTGATCTTCCTGACCTCGAAAGACGAAGAGATCGACGAGCTGTTCGGTCTCAAGATGGGCGCGGACGATTATATTCGGAAACCGTTCTCTCAACGTCTTCTTGTCGAGCGGGTAAAGGCGATTCTCAGGCGGGGTGCTGCTCGCGAAGCAAGCCCGGTGCGTGCCGGAAACGTAACCAACCCGGAGACATCGCTAGAACGTGGCCAGCTCGTAATGGATCAGGAGCGGCATACCTGCACCTGGAAGAGCAAGCCGGTGACGCTGACGGTCACGGAATTTCTGATCCTGCAATCTCTGGCGCAGCGTCCAGGCGTCGTGAAATCGCGAGACGCACTGATGGACGCCGCCTACGACGAGCAGGTCTATGTCGACGACCGCACCATCGACAGCCATATCAAACGGCTTCGCAAGAAATTCAAAGCGATCGACGACGAATTCGATATGATCGAAACGCTCTATGGCGTCGGTTACCGCTTTCGCGAAATGTAAACGCGGAGCGCGCCCGGCGAGGCAGGCTCATCCACATGTTTTTGCAGCCGAAGATCGGATTTGATGCAAACTTCCGCCGTGAACATGCGACAGGTTAACGAAGGATACAAAACGCGGAGTTTCAGCGGCACATATGGCATCGGCCTCCGACGCGACTGAGCAGGACGAAACGCGCCGCCGAGAGCGCTCGCGCAGGGCGCGTTTAAGGCGATTTCCGTTTGTTCGGCGTATGCTCTTCCGTTCCAGATGGATCTTGTCGCACACGATTTTCTCGTCGCTTACGCGGCGTATCGTCTTCCTCAATCTCGTTGCCCTGATCGTTCTCGTCTCCGGCATTCTCTACCTCAACCAGTTTCGCGCCGGCTTGATCGACGCGCGGGTCGAAAGCCTTCTCACCCAAGGCGAGATCATGGCCGCGGCGATTGCGTCGTCCGCCACAATCGACACCAATTCCATTACGCTTGACCCGGAAAGACTACTGGAATTGCAGGCCGGGGATACACTGACGCCCTCATCCAACGGTGCGGAAAGTCTGGATTTTCCGATTGAACCCGAACGGGTCGCGCCGCTTCTCGCACGGCTGATTTCACCGACCCGGACGCGGGCCCGCCTGTACGATCGGGATGGCAATCTCATTCTCGATACGCGTCATCTTTACGCCCAGGGACAGGTATTGCGCTACGAATTGCCGCCGATCGAGCAGGAGGAAAATACCTTCGTCGACGATGTGGTCGGGTGGTTCGAACGGCTTTTTTCCGGCAGCACGCTTCCGACTTATCAAGAGACGCCCGGCGGCTCCGGCACGACCTATCCGGAAGTGGTCAACGCCCTTACGGGCGGGCCTGCCACGGTGGTGCGCGCCACGGAGAACGGCGAGCTGATCGTCTCGGTCGCGGTGCCCATCCAACGCTTCCGGGCCGTTCTGGGTGTGCTTCTCCTGTCGACTCAGGGCGGCGACATCGACAAGATCGTTCAGGCCGAACGCACCGCGATCGTGCGAACCTTCGCTGTGGCCGCCCTCGTCACGATCGCGCTCTCGATCCTGCTCGCCTCGACGATCGCAACCCCCCTGCGCAAGCTCTCGGCGGCGGCGGTTCGCGTCCGGCGCGGCGTCAACGTCAGAGCGGAGATCCCCGATTTCGGCGATCGCGCGGACGAGGTGGGCAATCTGGCGGTCGCGCTCAAGGATATGACCCGGGCCCTTTATGCCCGGATCGATGCGATCGAGTCCTTTGCAGCCGATGTCAGCCATGAGCTCAAGAACCCCCTAACCTCGCTTCGCAGCGCGGTTGAAACCCTGCCGCTCGCCAAGAATGAGACAAGCCGCGAGCGCCTGCTCGAAATCATCCAGCACGATGTGCGGCGTCTCGATCGTCTGATCACCGACATCTCTGACGCATCCCGGCTCGACGCCGAGCTTGCACGTCAGGAAGCCCATACCGTCGATATCGCCAAGCTTCTCGAAAATGTCGTCGAGGGTGTTCGCGGGCGTGTCCAGCCGGATCGCACGACGAAGATCGACCTGAAGATCCAGCCCATCCCCGTGAATATGAAAGGCGGCACGGAAGTCGTCGGCCACGATCTGCGCCTCAGTCAGGTCTTCACCAACCTCATCGAGAACGCCCGCTCCTTCGTGCCGAACAATGGCGGTCGCATCACGATCAATGTTCGTCGGCGCACGAGCCGTCTGGTCGTGACCGTCGAAGACAACGGTCCGGGCATTCAGGCAGAGGACGTGGATCGTATTTTCGAGCGGTTCTACACCGACCGACCGGGCGCTGAGGCCTTCGGGCAAAATTCCGGGCTCGGGCTTTCGATCAGCCGGCAGATCGTCGAGGCCCATGGCGGCACGATCCGTGCGGAAAACGTGGTCGAAAACCAGATCATGAAGGGCGCGCGTTTCATTGTGTCGCTGCCCGCCGGAAAGTGATTTCAGGGTCTTGCGCGAGAACGTTCACGGGACGGCCCTTCTGATCGGAACCGTCGGCATTCTCATTCGTGGCCCGGCACAGAGCGGCAAGACCAGCCTTTGTATCTCGCTTCTGCGGCGCGCGGGCTCGATTTCGCTTAACGCCTATCTGGTCGCGGACGACCGCGTCGATCTTGAGACGCGGGATGCCGGGATCATCATGACCGCTCCCGAAGCCATAAAGGGCTTGATGGAGATTTCCGGCATCGGCATCCTGCGCGAAGAGACGGTGGAAACGGCGCCACTCTCCCTGATCGTCGATCTCGTGACGGCAGAGAACCGCACACGGATGCCAGAGAAAAGAGATCAGCGCGAAACCGTCCTCGGCCGGTCCGTTCGGCGGATTGAATTGCCTAAACAAGACGCTGCGTTCTCTGCCGATGTGGTTTTAACGCTTCTAAGAAGTGCATACTTGGGAGAAGGCTGAGAGTCGCCTTGCATTCGCGGTCTTTACGGTGGACGTTACCGTTGGAAGCGAAGCTCACACCAGCCAAGCGCGTTAGAGTACGAGACCGGCCACCGCCACACGGCCAAGGTTTTTGAGCAGATACCGGGAGAGCGATGATGGGGATGCGGTGCAAGGATAGTTGGCCTCGATGATTGGCCTTGTCCTCGTGACCCACGGCCGTCTGGCCGAAGAGTTTCAGAATGCGCTCGAACATGTCGTCGGGCCGCAGGATGCATTCGAAACCATCTCGATTGGTCCGGAAGACGATATGGAGCAGCGCCGGAGCGATATCATCGCCGCGGTGGGCAAGGCAGAGCGGGGCAACGGTGTCATCATTCTCACCGACATGTTCGGAGGGACACCATCGAATCTCGCGATCTCCGTCATGGACGGAAGCCGTGTGGACGTTCTGGCGGGTGTCAATCTGCCCATGCTCATCAAACTGGCGAGCGTGCGTGTCGAAAAGCCGATCGCCGAAGCGCTGGTCGATGCCCAGGAAGCGGGCCGCAAATATATCAATGTCGCAAGTCGTGTACTGAGCGGAACCTGAAGCTATGAGACGCATCCAACGACAGGAAGATGAGATCGCACAATCGGTCGTGGTTGCGGAAGACATGCACGGCAACGAAAAGGCAGAGCGCGTGCTGACGATCTGCAATCGCAGAGGCTTGCACGCACGTGCCTCCGCCCGCTTCGTCCAGACCGTCGATCAGTACGACGCCGAGGTCACCGTCAAACGGGACGGGATGTCCGTGGGCGGACTTTCGATCATGGGCCTCATGATGCTGGCCGCGACAAAAGGGTCCGACATCCACGTCTACGCCACCGGACCGGATGCCGGCGCTGTGGTGGCGGCTTTGACGGATCTCGTCAATGATCGGTTCGGCGAAGACAGCTGAGAACGACGCCTGAGCTCTGAACGCCTCAGATCGCCACGCCCTTCCGAGCGAATGCTCTGCACTTCCACGCGCCTTCATTTCAAGAATCGAGGGCGTCCCTCGTTTCCTTTAGATCGTCCCATCACGAAATTGCCGATCCCGTTCAGCAACGGTGACCGGACGTTGCTTCGTTCGTGTCATTCATCAATCGTTCGCCTTCATTCCGATTTAACAATATCAACACATAAACATTTCTTTATATCGCCTTGAGATTTTGCGGCGAAATTGCTAATCAGGATCCCAACGCGTCGCTTCTGCAAAGCGAGGCGATCAGATTTTGACTGAATGGGAAATTGATATGGACACGCATCTGGATAGCCAGAACGACTATGTGGTCGCCGATATTTCGCTTGCAGGCTACGGCCGCAAGGAAATCGACATCGCCGAAACCGAGATGCCCGGCCTCATGGCCTGCCGCGAAGAATTTGGTGCGGAAAAGCCGCTGAAGGGCGCGCGCATCACCGGCTCGCTTCACATGACGATCCAGACGGCTGTTCTGATCGAGACCCTGAAGGAGCTTGGCGCCGAGCTTCGCTGGGCGTCCTGCAACATCTTCTCGACCCAGGATCACGCAGCTGCGGCCATCGCCGAGGGCGGAACTCCGGTCTTCGCCATCAAGGGTGAGACCCTCGAAGACTATTGGACCTACACCGACAAGATCTTCCAGTGGCCGGACGGCGAGCCGTCCAACATGATCCTCGACGATGGTGGCGATGCGACCATGTACATCCTGCTCGGCGCTCGCGCCGAAGCCGGGGAAGACGTGCTCTCCAATCCCGGCTCTGAGGAAGAGGAAGTTCTCTTCGCACAGATCAAGAAGCGCATGGCCGAAACGCCGGGCTTTTTCACGAAGCAGCGCGAGGCGATCAAGGGCGTTTCGGAAGAGACGACCACGGGCGTCAATCGGCTCTACCAGCTACAGAAGAAGGGCCAGCTTCCCTTCCCCGCGATCAACGTGAACGACTCGGTCACGAAGTCGAAGTTCGACAACAAGTACGGTTGTAAGGAAAGCCTCGTCGACGGCATCCGTCGCGGCACCGACGTGATGATGGCCGGCAAGGTCGCTGTGGTCTGTGGCTATGGTGACGTCGGCAAGGGTGCCGCGCAGTCGCTTCTTGGCGCGGGTGCACGCGTTAAGGTCACCGAAGTCGATCCGATCTGCGCGCTTCAGGCCGCGATGGACGGGTTCGAGGTCGTCACGCTCGAAGACGCAGGTCCCAGCGCCGATATCGTCATCACGACGACAGGCAACAAGGATATCGTGACCCTCGATCACATGCGCTCCTTCAAGGACATGGCGATCGTCGGCAATATCGGTCACTTCGACAACGAAATTCAGGTCGGCGCGCTTCGTAACCAGAAGTGGACGAACATCAAGCCGCAGGTCGACATGATCACCTTCCCTGATGAGAAGCGGATGATCCTTTTGTCGGAAGGTCGTCTGCTCAATCTCGGAAATGCCACGGGCCATCCGAGCTTCGTGATGTCCGCTTCATTCACCAACCAGGTTCTGGCTCAGATCGAGCTGTACAAGAACACGGATCAGTACAAGAATGAGGTCTACGTTCTGCCGAAGCATCTCGATGAGAAAGTTGCGCGTTTGCATCTCGGCAAGCTTGGCGCAAAGTTGACCGAGCTGAGCCAGGCACAGGCCGACTACATCGGCGTCGACACGCAAGGTCCCTTCAAGCCGGAGCATTACCGCTACTAAATCGCGCGACCTGACTGAATGACCAATTAAAAAGCCGCCGAAGTCAATTGCTTCGGCGGCTTTTTCTTTGCGTCTGTTCCTCTTTTGGACGCATTGCGAAGTCTCCGACGATCGTTAATAGTGGTTAAATTGGGGCGGCTATGGATGGCGGGGGCGCTCCGAGAGTATCGCGTTGCACGGTCAATTCGATTTCGAGAATGCGGCGATTACGGGGATCTGACAATGAACGAGGGGACATTGGTTTCACGCGGAAGCGCGTGGAAACGCACAGGGATTCGGCTCGTCACGGATAGCGATGCGATCGTCGATCGGGTGACGCCCGAGTGCAATCCGGGAACTCTTGGATCCACTGGCGGTATCTGTCTTCTCACTCTCCTTTTCGCCAATGTTGCAACTCCCGCATGCGCTCAGACGAGCCTTATCCGGGACTCCGCGCCGATTACCATCCTGGCCCTCGTGGCGGTCGCGCTCGGCACGATGATGGTGTGTGCCGTCTATCTGATGAAATATCGCGCGGCGCTCACCCGCGAGAACGATAGGCTCCGCGCGGAGATCGCCGATCGGACCCAGGACGCAACCGAATTCCAGGCACTGCTCGGTGCAAGCGACCAGCGCCTGCTCGTCTATCGCGGCGCCGAGCGACCGAGGATTTTCGGTGAAATGCCGAAACAAGCCGGCTCACCAATTTCACCCGATCGCTTTCTGACTTTCACAGAATGGCTTCCCACCGAAGGCGCCGGTGATCTTGCGGTTGCGATCGAACAATTGCGCACCGATGCCACGCCTTTCGCGCTGTCGCTTGACACACGGTCGAACGAACTGATCGAGGTGACGGGGCGCACCCATGGGGGGCTCGCACTCGTCCGCTTCACGCATACGGCCGGCCTCAGAGCCAAGCTGAAGCGCGCGGGCAACGAGCTATCGGAAGCCCTTGGCACGATCGACACGATGCAGGCGCTGCTCGACACGGCGCCGCTGCCGGCATGGCTGCGCGACCGCGACGGAAAACTCTACTGGGTCAATCAAGCCTTCTCGAAAGCCGTCGATGCAAGTTCGCCGGACGAGGTCGTTGAGAAGGGAATCGAATTTCTCGCCGAAACCGATCGGCACGAAGTGGCGGACGCGGTCTCTCAATACGGCCTCTATGCGGGCAAACTCTCGACCGTGGTCGATGCTGACCGGCATATCTTCGACGTCACAGAGCTTGCCGGTCAGATCGGCACCGCCGGCCTTGCGATCGATGTTTCGGAAACCGAGAACATCCGCCGCGAACTGCGTCAGACGATCGATAGCCAGTCGGAAACGCTCGACAAGCTGGGCACCGCCGTGGCCCGCTTCGATCCGGACACACGCCTCGCCTATTACAATGCGGCCTTCAAGAGCCTTTTCGAGCTGACGGACGCATTCCTTCAGTCCGATCCCGATCACGTTGCGTTTCTCGACCATCTGCGCCACGCTGGCGTATTGCCGACAGAAATTGCGTTTCCGAGCCAGCGACGCAAGGAGGATCTCGCCGCCTACAGCGCCAAGGATCCGACCGAGACGATGTGGCACCTCTCTAATGGCCGGACGCTCCGCGTCGTCGCAACTCCCAACCCTCAAGGCGGCGCGACGTTCGTCTTCGAAGATATTACGGAACGGCTCAAGCTGGAGATGGAAATCAAGACCGTCGCGCAGCTTCAGCGTGAGACCATCGACTATCTCAGCGAAGGCGTCGCCGTGTTCGGCAGCGATGGACGGCTGCAGCTCTCCAACCCGACATTCGGCGAAATGTTCGAGCTGGACGAGACCTTCCTCAAGTCGAAGCCCCGCATCCAAACCTTCCAGGATGCAGCTCACATTCGCATATTGGACGGAACGACGGGCGCGCCCGGCTGGACCGGACTTGCGGTTCTCGTCACCTCGATCGACGAGAATGGCCGCAAGTCCGAGACCGGCGAAATCCATTTGTCGAGCGGCATGATCCTGACCTACAAGGCGGTGCCGCTTCCCAATGCGCAAACCATGCTGACATTCTCGGATGTCTCCGATGCGAGAGCCGCCGAACGGATGCTGCGTGAGAAGAACGAAGCATTGGAAGAAGCCAATCGCATCAAATACGACTTTGTTTCCTTCATGAGCTACGAACTGCGCTCACCGCTGACGACCGTGATCGGGTTTTCGCAGCTCCTCGCCGAGCCCGAACTCGGCACGCTCAACGAGCGCCAGACCGATTATCTGGAACACATCAATTCCTCGACACGCTCGCTGCTCGCAATGGTCAACGACACGCTGGACCTTGCCACCATTGACGCCGGCATCATGGAACTGGAGGTCTCGGCGGTCGACATCGCGGCCCGCGTGGAGAATGCAGTCGAAGGCGTTCAGGAGCGCCTGCACGAAAACCAGCTGAAGCTGAACGTCGATCTCACACAGAGTGGCGGCGTTATCGAAGCCGACGGAGCGCGACTAACCCAGATCCTCTACAATCTCCTGTCGAACGCGACGAACTTCGCGCCGCAAGGCTCGCAGATTGATCTGAAAGCATGGAAGTCGCCCGATACCGCCGAGGTCTGCTTCGCGGTCACGGATCGCGGGCCGGGCATTGCGGCCGATCAGGTCGAGCGCATCTTCGAGCGTTTCGAGACCAATGCAGAAGGCGGACGATCCTCCGGACCGGGACTCGGGCTCTCGATCGTGAAGAGCCTCGTCGAGCTGCATGGTGGTGCCATTCGGGTCGAAGCCCCAGAAGACGGGGGCACATGCGTTGTCTGCACACTTCCTGCAAAACAGGAAAAGCCGGACCCCAACAGCCCTGTGGGCAGTGATGCAACAGGGGCGGGCAAACCCGTCGACCGAAAGAAGTCCACCTATCGGGACGCCGCAGAATGAACCATATGATATCGCCGACCAAAGCTGGCGATATTGAATATGGCACTCTTCACATGGTGACCGAGGAACATGACACGGCGATGACCGCGCTTCAGACGATCAAGATCGTCGATCTTCCCGATGCGACCGCAACTGAACGCCTTGGCGAAGATATCAGTCTCGTTCTGAAGCCGGGCGATGTGGTTGCGCTGCTTGGCGATCTGGGGGCCGGAAAAACGACGTTGGCCCGTGCCGCCATCCGGGCAATCACCGGAGACGACGAGCAGGACGTTCCCTCGCCCACCTTTACGCTCGTGCAGAGCTATACCGGCAGACTTCCCGTTTCGCATTTGGATCTCTATCGTCTGGCCGATGCCTCCGAGATGGATGAACTCGGCCTCGATGAAGCGCTCGCGACCGGAGCGATCCTCGTCGAGTGGCCCCAGAAGGTCGACAGCGTCCTGGCGCGCGCCAATATCATCGTCGAGCTTCAAACAACCGAACCGGGTGGCCGCCGTGCTGCGATCGCCGCCTCAGGCGATGCGATTGCGCGGATCGAGCGAACCCTCGAAATTCGCGATTTCCTCTCCTCTTCCGGCATGGCCGGCAATCGCCGGAAATACTATATCGGCGATGCTTCGTCGCGCCGCTATGAGACCATCGACATCGAAGGTGGATCCCTTGTCCTGATGGACTCACCCAACCAGCCGGATGGACCGCCGATCCGCGATGGCCTGCCCTATAGCCGGCTCGTTCATCTGGCCGAGGATGTTCGTCCCTTCGTCGCGGTCGCCCGCGCTCTGGGTGAAGCCGGCTTCTGCGCACCGAGGATCCGCGAACAAAACCTCGATCGCGGCCTTTTGCTGACCAGCAATCTCGGCACCGGATCGCTTCTTCGGGCGGACCGAACCCCCGACCCCGAGCGCTATCGGGCAGCTGTCGAATGTCTGGCGCGGATGCACGAAATCGAATGGCGGTCCGATGTGCCGATCGAAGCAGACGAGGTCCATCATGTTGCACGGTTCGATGCCGACGCGATGATGACCGAGGCCAATCTCCTGATCGACTGGTACGTTCCCGAAGCACTCGGCCGCCAGCCGACGGACGACGAGAGGGACCGCTTCCACGAAGCTTGGTCGCTTGTGTTTCAGGAAATCGCCGATGCGGAGACAACCCTCGTGCTGCGCGACTTCCATTCACCCAACATCATCTGGCAGCCCGATGCGATCGGAACCGCGCGGATCGGCCTGATCGATTTTCAGGACGCGCTTATCGGCCCGACCGCATACGATGTCGCATCGCTTGCACAGGATGCGCGCGTCAACGTCCCTCCAGAGCTCGAAGCATCGCTGGTCTCGGCATATGTCGCGGCGCGGCGCGCAAGCGATCCGGACTTCAAACCGTTCCTCTTCGAACGCGATTATGCGGTGATGGCTGCTCAACGCGCGACGAAGGTTCTTGGAATTTTCGTGCGTCTCTCCATGCGCGATGGAAAACCGCAATACAGACGTCACATTCCGCACGTACGCGGCTATCTTGGACGCGCCCTGGACCATCCGACTCTGGCGGCCGTCAAATCGCTCTATGCCGATTGGGGCATCGTCGGAAACAACCTGACATCAAGACGCGCATGAACAACCGAACGACGACCCCTACCCTGACGAGGGCGGACAACCGCTTTCGACCGAAGACCGCCATGATGCTCTCGGCCGGTCTCGGCAAGAGGCTGCGGCCCATCACATCCACCGTCCCCAAACCCCTGGTCGAAGTGCGCGGCAAGGCGCTGATCGACTACGGCCTGGATGCGCTTGCGAGGGCCGGCGTCGAAAAGGTCGTCGTCAACGTCCACTACCTACCGGATCTGATGCGGGCCCATCTGCGCAGACGCAAGGACATGGAGATCGTCATCTCCGACGAAAGCGATCTGCTGCTCGATTCAGGCGGAGGGATCATGAAGGCCCTGCCCCATCTGGGCTCCGAACCCTTCTTCGTGCTCAATTCGGATACATTTTGGATTGAAAGCTACCGCGCCAATCTGGACATTCTCTCAGATCTCTGGCGTCCGGCCGATATGGATGTCAGCCTTCTGATCGCGGACATGGCCCAATCGACCGGCTATGACGGACGCGGCGATTTCGTGATGGATGCGACGGGACGGCTGGTTCGCCGCGAAGAGCGGGACATGTCGCCGTTCATCTACGCCGGCGCCGGCATCTTTACGCCGGAGATCTTCGAGGGCTATCAAGTCGAGCCCTTCTCGCTGAACCGGATCTTCGACGCGGCAATCGAAGCTGAACGGCTGAACGGCGTCCGCCTGAGCGGGCTGTGGCTGACGGTCGGTACGCCGCAAGCGATCAAAGAGGCTGAAATGGCCTATCTCTCAAGCGCCGCCTGAACCGTCAGATACGAGATACAGGTCCATCGCACGCGGCAGCGTTATTCAGCGGCCTCACGTTCGAGATCGCCGATGAAGCCGCCGGACTGCCGGTTCCAGAGCTGAGCATAGAGCCCGCCCCGCTGGATCAGATCCGCATGGCGCCCCTCCTCGACGATCCGGCCCTGATCGATGACGATCAGCCGGTCGAGCGAAGCGATGGTCGACAGACGGTGGGCGATGGCGATCACCGTCTTACCATCCATCATCTGGTTGAGATTATCCTGAATCGCTGCTTCGACCTCGGAATCGAGAGCGCTCGTCGCCTCGTCGAGAAGGAGGATCGGCGCATCCTTCAAAAGCACACGCGCGATCGCGATACGCTGGCGCTGGCCGCCCGACAGTTTGATTCCGCGCTCGCCGACCGTTGCCTGATAACCGGCGTTGCCCTTCGGATCGCGCAGGGTCGGAATGAACTCCGCCGCGTTGGCGCGCGCGGCCGCATCGAAAACCTCCTCGTCCGATGCATCGCTGCGCCCATAGGCGATGTTCTCACGGATAGAACGATGAAGCAGCGCGGTATCCTGCGTAACGACGCCGATGGCGGCGCGTAGCGACGACTGGGTCACTTCGGAAATCGCCTGTCCGTCGATGGTGATGCGACCGTCTTCCACATCGTAAAGCCGCAGGAGAAGGTTCACGAGAGTCGTCTTGCCGGCGCCCGAACGCCCGACAAGGCCAACCTTTTCACCCGGCTTGATATCGAGAGAGAAGTCCTCGATCACGCCTTCGCCCTTGCCATAGTGGAAGGTGATGTTCTCGAAGGCGACCGCCCCCTTCTCGACCTTGAGCGGCAACGCGTCCGGCTTGTCGATGAGATTTGGCAGCGGGCTGATGGTCGCCACGGCATCCTGGATCGTGCCGTAGTTCCGGACCAAACCATTGATGTTGAACATCATCCAGCCCGACATCTGGTTGAGCCGCAGAACGAGACCGAGGGCTGCTGCCACCCCGCCCGTCGATACCACCCCCGATTGCCAGCCCACGATCGCGACCCAGCCGACGCCGGTCATCATGAGCCCGTTCAGCACCGCAATCGCCGTACGGATCGTCGTCAGCGCCCTGCAAAGCCGGCGAACGGCATCGACATATTTCGCAAAGCCCTCCTTCACGAAGGCGTCTTCCTTGCGCGTCGCATCGAAAAGCTTCACCGAAAGGATGTTGGTGAAGCTGTCGACGACGCGGCCGGTCCAGACCGAATTTGCATTCGCCCGTTCGCGGCCGAGAATACGGATCTGCGGCAGGAGGTTGCGGATCATCCAGATGTAGCCGAGCGACCAGATCGCCAGCACCACCGACATTCGCCAGTCGATCGCGCCCAGGATCGAGATCGTCAACACGACGAAAGTGATGAAGGACCAGAAGGTTTGTAGGACCGTCGTGACGAAATCGCCCGTCGCTTGCCCCGCCTGCTGAACCTTCTGGGCAAGCCTGCCCGCGAAATCGTTCTGGAAGAAGGTGTAGCTCTGGTCGATGATCCGCCGATAGCTCTGCCAGCGAATGCGGTTGAAGAAGCTCGGCGCGATCATCTGCTCTTCAAGGACGGAAGCGGCAAAGAGAACCAGAGCCCGGCCGATCAACGTCACGAAGAGAAGGCCGGCGATCAGCCAGAAATGCTCGGCGATAAAGGTGGAAGGTGACGTCGTGTCCATGGCGTCGACAAGCCAGCCGACGCCGGTGAACATCACTGCTTCGACAAGGCCGGTCAGACCGCCGCAAACAAGAAGCCCGATCAGCGGCCATTTCGCCTGCTTGGCGAAATGCCAGATGAACCGGTTGGCATCGTTCGGCAGAGGATCGAGATGGCCGACGCGATTGAACCGCGCGTGTTCTTCGGCCTCGCCCTTGTCTTCGAACGGATCGAGAACGTTTTCGAAACGCTTTAGGAAACCGTCCATCATCATTGGGCTGCCCTCGCCTCTCTTGTCTCTGTCGGCTCGCCATCAATGAGGAACCCGCCGACTTGCCGATCCCAGAGCTGTGCGTAGAGACCGCCGGCCGCGACCAGCTCGCTATGGGTCCCTTCTTCGACGATCCGTCCCTCGTCGAGAACGATCAGCCGATCGAGCGCTGCGATGGTGGACAGGCGGTGGGCAACGGCGATGACGGTCTTGTTCTCCATGAGCCGGTAGAGATTGTCCGAGATCGCGGCCTCGACCTCGGAATCAAGCGCGCTGGTCGCCTCGTCGAGGAGGAGGATCGGCGCGTCCTTCAGCATAACGCGCGCGATCGCGATCCGCTGACGCTGGCCGCCGGACAATTTGACGCCCCTCTCGCCGACCTCGGCCTCAAGACCGCGCTGTCCCTTGTGGTCGACGAGCTCGGCGACGAAATCGGCGGCCCTGGCAGACTTCAGGGCTGCTTCGATCTCCGCCTCGGTTGCCTCCGGTTTTCCATAGAGGATGTTCTCGCGGATGGAGCGATGGAGCAGCGAGGTATCCTGCGTGACCATGCCGATGCGCTCGCGCAACTCGTCCTGTCCGGCCTCGGAGATATCGACGCCGTCGATGGTGATGCGGCCCTTTTCCACGTCATGGAAGCGCAGCAGGAGATTGAGGATGGTCGATTTGCCCGCGCCGGATCGGCCCACCAGACCAATCTTTTCACCGGGCCGGATGCGAAGTGAAAAGTCCTCCAGAACGCCGCCTTCCTTGCCATAATGGAAGGTGACCTTCTCGAAATTGATCTCGCCGCGCCGTACGTCGAGGGTGGCCGGCGCACGCTTGTCGACCACCTGATGAGGGCGTTTGAACGTCTCCATGCCGTCGCGGATCGTGCCGAGGTTCTCGAACAGCGAGGACACTTCCCACATGATCCAGTGGCTCATGCCCTGAACGCGCAGGACAATGCCGATTGCAGCGGCGATCGCGCCGGCCGTGACGAGGCCACCGGTCCAGTTGGCAACGCCCACTGCGCCCACGCCGAAGAGCAGGAGTGAATTCAGGAACTGCAAGACGACGATGAACTGCGTAATCAAACGCGATTGATCGTAGACCGGATTGAGGAAGATGCGCATCGACTGGCGGGCATAGTCCGCTTCGCGCCTTGTATGGGCGAAGAGCTTTACGGCCTCGATATTGGCATAGGCGTCGACGATGCGCCCCGTCATTTCCGCTCGCGCATCGGCCTGGCGCTGGGACACCCTGTCGAGCCGCGGAACGAAATAGGCCAACATTGCGACATAGAGAACGACGTAGCCGATGAAAGGCAGCGTCATGCGCCAGTCGGTCGATCCGACGACCACCAGAATGCCGGTCATGTAGACGACGATATAGAGGAAAACGTCGATCGCTTTGATGATGACCTCGCGCACCGCGAGCGCCGTCTGCATGAGTTTCTGCGAGACCCGGCCGGCGAATTCGTCCTGAAAGAACGAAACGGAATGACCGAGCAGCCAGCGATGCATCGTGTAGCGGAAGCGCATCGGCAGGTTGCCGAAAATCGCCTGAAAGCTGATGAAGCCGTCACACAGCATGATCGCCGGCATAACGACCAGAATAAGGACGCTGAGGCCCGCCAACTGCCATCCGTACTCCGCAAGGAAGGTCTCGCGATTGGCGCCCGCGAACCAGTCGATGAGGTCACCCAGAAAGGCGAACAGAGAGACTTCGATCGCGGAAAACGAGAAGGTGATGATGACGAGGACCGCCAGCAGGCGCCATGCCGGCCTGGCGAAATGCCAGATAAAGGCACCGACCGAATGGGTCGGCGGCGCCGAGACGGGCACTTCAGGAAACGGATTGAGGAGCCGTTCGAAACGAGCAAACATCGGGAAACCAAGGTGTGAGGCCGCATCGCATCGATGCGAGGCATGAGAAGCTTGAACTGAACGCTGCAGCGTTCTTACACGTCGAGCGTCGCGCTTCTGCGACTGTTCCGATATAGGCGCTCATCCCGGCGATCACACCGGCAGTTCCAGAACCTTCGACCGATGGCAATTTCACCAGGGAGCAACTCCGCCATGGCGATCTCGATCGCGCTCTATCAACCGGACATTGCCGGAAACACCGGGGCCGTGATGCGAACGGCAGCCTGCCTCGACCTCGGGATCGAGATCGTCGAACCAACGGGTTTCGAACTCTCCGACCGCTCGTTGAAGCGTGCGGGCATGGATTACCTCTCGCTCGCAAACCTCACAAAACATGCAGATTTCGACGCGTTCGAGCGCTGGCGAACCGAAAAGAACCGCCGCCTGGTCCTCCTGACGACAAAGGCCGACAGCGTGGTCTGGGATTTCGAATTTCGCGATGACGACGTCGTGATGTTCGGGCGTGAAACCGCTGGCGTTCCCGAAGAGGTTCACGCAGCGGCGGATGCGCGGCTGACGATCCCCATGCAGCCGGGCGCGCGCTCCATGAACCTGTCCGCATCGGTGGCGCTGGTCGCGGGCGAAGCAGTGCGCCAGCTACGTCATCGCTCGTGAAATGGATCAACGCATGAAGGAATGAGAGAACGACCCGCTGGTCACGAAAGTCCGGCGACACCCTCGATAACCATGGATCCAGGTCCCAATTAAGATCTGTCGCAACCGCACGAATCGATCCGATCATCGTTTCATTTGGCCGACGAACGACTCTAGGGTCCGTTGGTACAAAGCACCACATCGAACGACACGGGTAGGCTCTCAATGCTCAGGAACTTCACCGCCGAGGACGTAACCGATCAATCGGGCCGCACCTTTTTCGTCACCGGTGCCAATTCCGGCCTTGGACTCGAAACTGCGCGTGTTCTCGCAGGCAAGGGGGCTCGCGTTCTTCTTGGTTGCCGTTCTGAGGCCAAGGCGCAGTCTGCCATGGCCGAGATCCGCTTGACCCATCCGAACGCCGATCTCGCTTTCGTCCCGATCGATCTCGCCGATCTTGGCTCCATCCGCGGCGCAGCCGCAAAGTTGGCGTCCGAGGAAAAACTCGACGTCCTCGTTAATAATGCCGGCGTCATGGTGCCGCCGCTCGGGCACACAAAGGATGGCTTCGAGCTGCAGTTCGGCGTCAACCACCTCGGAGCCTTCGCGCTTACAGGGCTCCTCATAGACCAGTTGATCGAACGGCCCTATGCGCGGATCGTCCTCACCAGTTCGATTGCGCATCGAAAGGCAAAGATCGACTTCGACGATCTCAACGCCGAAAAGGGCTATAGTCGGCTGGAACGCTACCAAGCGAGCAAGCTCGCCAATCTTCTGCATATGTACGAACTGGACCGCCGGCTCCGGCGCGCAAAGGCCGAAGCCATCGCCGTCGCCTGCCATCCTGGTATCGCTGCAACCAATCTCATGCGCTTTCTCCCTGGTCCTGCGCAATATCTGATGCTGCCCGGCAAGCTGTTTCTCAACTCCGCGGCCGAAGGCGCATGGCCCACCCTCGCCGCCGCGACGTCGCCAAGGCTCGACGGGGGTGCCTATGTCGGCCCGAGCAAGCGCGGCGAGACCGCAGGTCCCGCGACACTTGCCAAATCGACCGATCGCGCGCGTGATCCAGATCTTGCAAAACGGCTCTGGGAAGTCTCGGAAGAGATGACCGGCGTTCGATATCCGTTGCAGGCCTCTTGAGCCTGCAGCCGACTTCGATTGCTGGAGGCCTGAACAAACGAAACCTGACAACAGTCTTCGGATTTTGGTCGCGCACGTCCCCTTGATTCTCTGGGCGTTGGTCTGCCATTCGAATCTGGATTCGTGCCGAGCGTCATAATCCGGCAGTTTCGCCTGGATTGGCAGCGACCTTCATTCAGACCTTTTTCCTTTCGGCAGATATCGCGCTCGCCGAAACTCTGCGTTCACCCGTAGGTCTTTATCTGGATAAAAGAACTCTTGTTTTATGCTGGACGCAGGATTACGACGCGCTCGAATTCGTTTCCGAACATGGGACAAGAACATGCTGAACAGGTGCCTGATCGCACTCACCGGCCTTGCGGTCATTGTTTGTACGCCAGCGCGGACCGAACCGACGTCCTACCCCCTGACGATCGAAAACTGCGGCCGCGAGGTCACCTTTGAGAAGGCGCCGGAGCGCGCCGTAGCCCTCGGCCAGAACAGCGCCGAGGTCATGTTCATGCTTGGTCTCGAAGACCGGATGGCCGCTACCGCCTTCTGGCCGAACAAGGTGCTGCCAGAACTTGAAGACGCCAACGACAAGGTCGAGGTTCTGACCGTCGAATTCCCGACGCTGGAATCGATCCTGTCTAAGCAGCCGGATTTCGTCGCCGCGATGCTCACCACGCTGCTAGGTCCCGATAGCAAGGTGGCCAAGCGCGAGGATTTCGAGAAATTCGAAATTCCCACCTATCTGTCGCCAAGCGCCTGCACTGTGGAAACCGACACGGATAATGCCAGCAACAGCGCCGCGACAAGCGTCTATGGCCTGCGAAAGAATCTGTGGTCGATGGATCTTCTCTACCAGGAGATCGAGGACCTTGCGCGCATCTTCGATGTCGCTGATCGCGGTGAGGCTCTGATTGCCGACCTGAAAGCCCGCGAAGCGGCGCTAAAAGCCGAATTTCCCAAACGCGATGACCTGACCTTCCTCTTCTGGTTCTCCAGCCCCTCGCCCGCCGACGACGCCTATCTGGCCGGGGGCAATGGCCCGTCGGGCTATATCGCCCATCTGCTTGGTGGCTCGAACGCGCTCAAGACCGAAGCGGAATGGCCGGCGCTCGGCTGGGAGGGCATCATGGCTTCGAACCCGACCGTCATCGTCGCTGCGCAGGTCGATCGCAAGCGCTGGGGCCTCGACGAGGCCAAGAACAAGATCGAGTTTCTGACGACCGATCCCACCGTGAGCCAGATGGAAGCGGTGAAGGCGGGGCGCATCGCCGTGATGAGCGGGGCCGCGACCAATCCGAGCATTCGCACCCTGTACGGTGCTGAGGAAGTGGCAAAGCAGCTCAAGACATTCGATCTTCCGTGACGACCCGCGCCCAGACCGGAAGCGGGGCCGGCTGGCTGGCCCTGTTTCTGGTGCTCTCACTTCTTTTGCTCGGCTTCGTGGTCGCCGTGGCGACCGCCATTGGCGATTATGCCATCAGCCTTCATACGGTGTTTCTTGCCGTCACGAACGGGCTTGATCTGACAAGCGCCGAGATCCCGCCAATCGAGCAAAGCGTCGTCTGGGACCTGCGCCTCAGCCGGGCGTTGGTGGCGGCACTCTCCGGGGCAGGTCTCGCCCTTTGCGGCGCGATCCTGCAGGCGCTCCTTCGCAATCCCCTTGCCGAGCCTTTCGTGCTCGGTGTGTCGGCGGGCGCGTCAACCGGCGCGGTCTGCGTCATCGTTCTGGGCATAGGCGGCGGAGGCCTTTCCCTCTCGATGGGTGCCTTTGCCGGTGCCTTCAGCGCTTTCGCGCTGGTCGCGCTTCTCTCCAACGGAGCGACGAGCGGCCCAAACCATACGATCCTCGCCGGCGTCGCGGCAGCGCAACTCTTCAATGCGCTCACCTCCTACATCGTAACCACCTCCGGCAATGCGCAGCAGGCGCGCGACGTCATGTTCTGGCTGCTCGGCAGCTTCGGCGGCGTGCGCTGGCCCGATTTTCATCTCCTGATCGTCGTCGTGGCGCTGGGGCTGGGTGTCTGCCTGTGGATGGCTCGGGCGCTCGATGCCTTCACCTTCGGCGACGAGGATGCGGCGGCGCTCGGCGTTCCCGTGGCGCGCATTCGTCTGGTCCTGTTCGCGCTGACCGCCATGATTACCGCGACGATCGTCAGCATGGTCGGGGCAATTGGCTTTGTCGGTCTCGTGGTGCCCCATGCGGCCCGCTATATCGTGGGGCCGATGCATCTGCGCTTGCTCCCCGCTTGCGCTGCCATCGGTGCCGTCTTCATGGTGCTGGCCGACATCGCATCGCGCGTCATCGTCAGCCAGCAGACAGTGCCAATCGGCGTGGTGACCGCCCTGGTCGGCGTGCCCTTCTTCGCCCTCATCCTTTATCGCTCACGGCCACAGACATGACGATCGATGCACGAAATCTCGTCTGGGGTGTTGGGCGCAAGACCATCGTCCGCGAAGTGTCTGTGTCGGTCGAGCGGGGCGAAACCCTCGGGCTGATCGGCCCGAACGGTTCGGGAAAGTCCTCGCTCCTGCGGCTGCTGGCGGGCCTGAAGCGACCCCGATCCGGTACGATCGAGATCGAGGGCCGGAACATTGCCGGCATGTCGCGCCGCGCGCTCGCCCGCCAGATAGCATTCGTGCATCAGAGTTCGGCAACAGACACGAATGTCTCAGTGCGCGACGTGGTGAAGCTCGGTCGCACCCCGCACCGGTCTGCTCTTTCCGGCTGGTCTGCCGCGGACGAGGAGGCGGTCACCAGCGCGCTGACCCGCGTCGACATGATGGGGCATCGGGCACAGGCCTGGCAGACGCTTTCCGGCGGCGAACGCCAGCGGGTCCATATCGCCCGGGCGCTTGCCCAATCGCCCAGCATTATGTTTCTCGACGAGCCGACCAACCATCTCGACATCCATCACCAGATCGAGATCCTGCGAATGGTGCGCGACCTCGACCTGACCAGTGTCGTGGCGCTGCACGACCTCAACCTCGCGGCCATGTTCTGCGACCGGATCGCCGTGATGCAGAACGGCAGTCTCGTCGAATGCGGTCCTCCAGCAACGGTGCTGAACGAAAGGCTCCTGAAGGACGTTTTTCGCATCGACGCGCATATTAGCGCCCTCGACAACACGTCCCGTCCGCATATCCGGTTTCTCAGCGAATGAGCTCATCAAGCGAAGACATTCGCAGCCCGTTGCCGAGCGAAGCCCTCGGCGTCGTGCTGCGCATCGGCTCCACCCTCGCCTTCGCCGGAATGGGCGTCTGCATCACGGCTCTCGGCCAGTCGGTGCCGCTTGGCCAGGTGGTCTTCTTTCGCTCCGCCGTCGCGCTGTTACCCCTCGTCCTCTTCTTGTAGTGGACGGGCGATTTTCCACGGGGTCTCGGGACAAAGCGTCCTTTTGGTCATATGGCGCGCTCGCTTCTTGGAGCGACGGCCATGTTCACGTCCTTTGCCACCATCCGCATGCTCCCGCTCGCGGAGGCGACACTCCTGTCCTACCTGTCTCCGGTCATGCTGGCACTTCTCGGCTGGCTTTTTCTACAAGAAAACCTGAACGCCAAGAGAATCAGCGGGATCGCCCTTGGCCTTTGCGGCGGGGCTGCCTTCGCCCTTCCGGCCCTGTCGGGAAACCTCCCTGAGGGATCGTCGCTAGGTCTCTTCATGGGGCTGGCGACGGCGCTTTTAACCGCCGGCGCGCTGATCCAGGTTCGGCGGCTATCGAAGGCGGGTGAAAAGGCCGGCGCGATCGCCCTCTGGTTCGCCGTCGTTTCCGCCGTTGCGGGGCTTGCGACCTTGCCATTCGGCTGGACGATGCCGACCCCGGCAGAGGCGATGCTCTTGGTCGGGGCAGGTCTCTTTGGCGGGATCGCGCATATCCTGATGACGCTCTCGTTCCGCCATGCAGACGCGGCAGCCCTCGCGCCGTTCGAATATCTCTCGATCCTCTGGGCTGCGCTTGCCGGTCTGCTCGTCTTCGCCGAAATGCCGAACGAATCCTTCCTGATTGCCACGCCGCTCATTATCGCCGGATCTCTCGTGGCCCTGCCGAGGGGCAGAAAGGCGCGGACATAGGCGAATATTGACCGCGCCCTGAGCGATCAATTCAGGGTTCGGCGGCCTTTCTGGGGTATGTCGAGCGAAAACGCCGGCACCTCGGCCATAAAGCGCGTGCCGTCACTGTCGAGCATTCCGTAATGGCCCTGCATGATGCCGGACGGAGTCGGAAGCGGGCAGCCGGACGTATAGGTGTAGCTGTCGCCAGGCGCGATCACCGGCTGATCTCCAACGACACCAGCCCCTGCCACTTCCTGCACGTTTCCCTTCTCATCTGTGATCCGCCAGTAGCGATCGATCAGCTGCACGGTCTTCTCGCCAAGGTTCTCGATCGAGACCGTGTAGGCCCAGACATAGCGGCTCTCTTCCGGCTCGGACTGTTCAGGCAGAAAGTTCGGGGTCACAGAGATGAGAATGTCGTCGGTTCGCAGCTGATACATCGGTTCGCTCGTTGGCAGCGAGATTTGGAGGCTGGTCGCTGAACTTCCGAGATAGGGGCTTTGCGCCATCTGGCGAGCATCTTCGTTCGCAGTTGCGGCATTCAGCGGGAAAACGACAATGACGTGGATGTGCTGCTGGGATAGGGTGCCACAGACATCACCCACCGGATCGCGCCTCCCGACATGTTCGATATCCGCTTGCGCAAACGAATTGATCCGCTCGTCGATCGCATCGCAAGCATGCTGGTCGCATCAGGCGTGACAGCGAACACGGTGACGCTCGTCGGACTTGCGATCGGTCTCGTCGCCGCCGGGCTCATTGCCTCGGAACACTACACTGCAGGCCTCGTCGTCGGCGCACTGTCCCGCCTCTGCGATGGCCTCGACGGAGCCGTCGCCCGGGCAACACGCAAGACCGATTTCGGCGGCATGCTCGATATCGTTCTCGATTTCGTCTTTTACGGTGCCATCCCGCTCGCCTTTGTTATCGCCGATCCCGATCGAAACGCCGTCGCTGGCGCGGTCCTGTTGCTCGCCTTCTATGCGAATGGCGGCAGCGTTCTGGCTTTCGCCCTGATGCTGGAAAAACAGGACAAGGCCGACGAGACCGCTCGGGGCGGAAAGGCGCTCGCCTTCACCGAAGGGCTCATGGAGGGAACGGAGACCTTCGTGTTCTTCGCCCTTTTTTGTCTGTTTCCCGGCGTCTTCCCGGTTCTCGCCTGGCTCTTCGCGAGCCTGACCGCCATCACCTTTCTCGCCCGGATCCTGCGCGCAAGGCGAACGCTCGATTGAGCCCGCTCTGACTTTAAGCGCCGCAAAAGCAACAACAATTGAGCGGAGCGTCTGGCGGCCGACCACTGGAAGCGAGCATCCCATGCGCCTGACCCTGCCGTGCCTTCTTCTGCTGCTCACCGTGCCGGGTTGGAGCCTTGCACAGGAGGTGGGCGACCCGGTGCCTCGCCCAGAGGCGAGGCCGGACGCAGCGACGAGCGAAGGCGGCGACGCGGTGGATGGGGCCGCTAAACCCGAAACGGTCAGCCCTGCATCCGTCAACGAGGCAAACAGCCGGAAGACCAACGATCCAGAAGCGGGTGAGCGAGAACCCGCATCCCCTGAAGGCGGCGCGCTACGCAAAGAAGGTGCTGACGCGGAGCCGACAGCGGCCCCTTCTTCGATCGGGACGGAGCAGCCCAACCAGCCGGACGCTGAGCAGAAGTCGATATCTGCAAAGGCCGATGCCGTGCCGCTGCCGGAAGCACGCCCGGATAATGGCGAAGCGCCTGAAGACGCTGCGTCCTCATCCACCGACGCCTCTCCGTCGAAAACGGCGCCGCAAGATGATTCCTTGCCCAGTCCATCTCGAACCAAGCTCAAATCGGTAACGCCAGCCACCGCCGTGCGCGCAGCCGGTGCGCTCCTTGCCTCCGAGGAATGCGAAGCCCGGCTTGAAAAGCTCGGTGTGATATTCGCAACAGGCAAGTCGATCAACACTGGAAGCTGCGGCGTACTTCGGCCTGTCTCGGTTACAAGACTCTCCAATGGCATTGCCGTGAGGTCCGAGACGCAGATGTGGTGCCCGGTCGCCGACGCTTTGGAGCGCTGGGTGACATCGGCGGTCGAGCCCGCCGCGAAGACCTATTTTCCGGACCGGACCCTGACCGGATTGGCGCGTGTCTCAACCTATGTCTGCCGCAATCGCGGCTCAGGAGAAAAGATCTCCGAACATGCTCGCGGCGCCGCGATCGATATCGGCGCCTTCGTATTCGAGGATACCGAGGTTCCGGTTTCGAACGCAGATCCGCAGTCACCGGAAGGCAAGTTTCTTCAAGAGGTCAGGGAAGCAGCTTGTGGTCCTTTCACCACGGTTCTGGGACCGGGGACGGACGCGGACCACGCAAGCCACTTCCACTTCGATCTCGCTGCCCGCTCCAACGGTCCGTATTGCCGCTGAAGCGTCAAACCGAAAAACAGTGCCGATTCCGGTTCGACGCAATAACGATGGCTGAGAACTTCAGGCCTCTATGCGCCGCAGCTCACCGGAAGAGATTGGTTTCCGCCAGTTCGAGGATTTCGTCGCCTCGTCCCGACATGATCGCGCGCAAGGTATAGAGGCTGAAGCCCTTGGCCTGTGCGGCCTGGATCTTCGGCGGCATCGAGAGTTCGTGCCGCGCCACCGAAACGTCGACCAGGGCCGGACCATCGTATGAATATGCCTCGCGGAGCGTATTCTTCAGATCGTCCGAATTCTCGACGCGCCAGCCGCCGATGCCGCAGGACTTTGCGAGCTGCGCGAAATCGGGACTGTCGAGCGCCACGTTCGTCGGCAGATAGCCAGCGCCCTTCATCTCCATCTCGACGAAGCCGAGGGAGCCGTTGTTGAAGACGACCATCTTGATCGGCAGCTTCATCTGCTTTGCCGTCAGAATGTCGCCGAGAAGCATGGTCAGTCCGCCATCGCCCGAAAGAGAGATGACCTGACGATCCGGATAAGCACCCTGGGCGCCGAGGGCCTGCGGCATCGCGTTGGCCATGGACCCGTGCGAGAAGGAGCCGACCAGCCGCCGCTTGCCGTTCATCTTGAGATAGCGTGCAGCCCAGACGGCAGGCGTCCCGACATCTGCCGTGAAAATGGCGTCCTCTGCGGCCAGTTCATCGACGATTCGTGCCACATATTGCGGATGAAGCGGCTTGCCGGCCTTGCGTGGCTCGGCGAGCTCGTCGAGACCCTGCCGCGCGCTCTTGTAGTGCTGAATCGCCGTCTTGAGAAAGGCATCGGATCGCCCTTCGCGGATTTTGGGCAGCAGCTGGTCGATCGTCGCCTTCACATCGCCGTGGATCGCCTGGTGAAGATTGGCCCGCCGCCCAAGCGCCGACGGATCGCGATCGACCTGAATCACTTTCGCCTTCTTGGGAAGGAAGTTGCGATAAGGGAAGTCCGTCCCGAGCATGACGAGCGTGTCGCATTCCATCATGGCGTGATAGCCAGAGGAAAAGCCGATCAATCCGGTCATGCCGACATCGAAGGGATTCTCCCATTCGATATGTTCCTTGCCGCGATAGGCGTGGACCGTCGGGCTGTTGAGCCGTTCCGCCAGTGCGACGACCTCATCATGAGCGCCGGCGCAGCCCGCGCCGCACAGAAGCGTGACCGCCTCGGATCCGTCGAGGGTCTCCGCAAGGCGATCGATTTCCTGAACAGGCGGCGTCACCGCAGGTCGCGCCAGCGGCGCAATCGTGGACTTTACGCCCTCCTCGACCTCCTGCAGGGACACGTCGCCCGGAATGACGAGAACCGCCACGCCCTGCCGACCGATCGCGGTGCGGATCGCACGATGAAGAATTTCGGGCATCTGCTTGGCGTTCGAGACGAGTTCGACGAAATCCGAGCACTCCTTGAAGAGCTCTGTCGGATGCGTCTCCTGGAAATAGTTGAGACCGATCTCGCTGGACGGAATATGGCTCGCGATCGCCAGCACGGGGACATGATTGCGCTGACAGTCGAACAGACCGTTGATCAGGTGAAGATTGCCCGGCCCGCAGGAGCCAGCACAGACAGCAAGTTCCCCGGTCACCGCCGCTTCGGCACCCGCTGCGAAGGCTGCGACCTCTTCATGCCGGACATGCATCCACTTTATGGACTTCTGCTTCTCCAGACTTGCCGCGATGCCATTCAGGCTGTCGCCCGTCACGCCCCAGATGCGGCTCACACCGCAATCTGCGAGCGTTTCGGTCAAAAGATCAGCGATTGTCTTGGCCATGCCGAAACCCTTCCGTCATTCAGCGCGTTGCAACGCCATTCTGCTAACCCCCAAGATTTAGCGCGAAAGCCGCTCGGCAAGACGTGAATGACAGCAATGTGCGCGCGGCATGGTCCATCGTCGACGAAACACCGAGCGAGCCCCCTTCGTTGGACAGGAACGAAGGACATCGCCGGCAATGCAGGGCTTCAGAACTGCCAGACCATCTTGTCATCACATCAGAATCAGCATGAAGATGCCTGCTGCTGGACCGCGCAGAAAGGCGCTTCAAAGCCTTTCGAACACCGCATTTGAACCCATGCAAGAATCAATGAAGATCAGGTTAACGCGCCCGATCAAGAGCGATGAATTGAGTGCATAGGACCTATGCATTCTTCGCGATGGCGTGGGCGAGATCGGACGAATAGATGCGCGTTTAGAAGGCAGCTAGCTGCTCATTCGGCAAGCACACAGCTAGGGAAAACGGCAATGTGGTTCAATCATAAGACGGTCATCTTCGGTGGCTTTAACGCCACTGCCCAGAAAAAGGCAAATGCGAGCAATCGCGCTCGCGAAACCCGCGATCTCGACAAAAATCAGCTTGCCGATATCGGGATGGACGCAAACGCGGCGGAGTCGCGTCTGACGGCCGCCATGAGCAAGTTGATCCACGAAACCCGTTTCACCGGATATCGTGGCGAAGTAGTCGCCTGAGATCGTTAGTTTTCGGGCCCTTGAAAGAAAGTTTCATCGGCCCGGAATTTTCCTGTCATAGGGGGTTCACATTCGCTGAGTCCTCGCATAGATAGGGTTCACCGAACGCAGCGAAGAAGACGCGGTTCGGAATTGGCGCGGGGTGGAGCAGTCCGGTAGCTCGTCAGGCTCATAACCTGAAGGTCAGAGGTTCAAATCCTCTCCCCGCAACCAACCTTCCAAGATATTATCAAGAATTAAGCCGTTCAGGCCGACCGCACGTCGGCCAGATTTGTTTTGAGGCGGCTTCGATGCCGCGATCAACGGCTTTGCGGTAACCGCAATTTCTATCTCACCCAGATAAACATCTTTGTCCCGGCCATCGCCGCCGACAGCTTTGTGCGGCCATCGACGCTCAATAGAGTGTTTTGCGATAGCGCGCCTCGACATCGGATTGATCCACGCTTTCGACCTCGACACGTGCATGGTCCCGGATCATCTCGTTCAAAGTCGCGACCGGCCTGGAAGGCGGCCAGGTCTCAGGGCACCAGAGGCCTGCCCTCATGGGCGCCTTTCCGCAGTGAATGAAAATCTCGTCGGCGGTAATCCGAAGCACGGTCTTGGGCGTACGCCCGCCCACGCTGAAGCGTTCGCATAATTCTGGGTCGTCGAGGATCTCGGCATTTCCGTTGACGCGCAGCGTCTCGCTGACCGTTGGAATCAGGAGGCAAACGGCGACCTTCGGGTGAGCCAGAATGTTCAGGAGACCGTCGATGCGGTTGTTGCCTGGACGATCGGGAATCAGCATCGTCGTATCCGATTCGATTTCGACGAAACCGGCCGGATCGCCTTTGGGCGATGCATCGAGATTCGTTCCGTCCGAGGTTGCGAGCACCAGAAACGATGCTTGTTCGACAAAACGTCGACAATGCGCGTCGAATTCCGTGATGACCTTGGCCGCCGCGCGCGGGGATATCTCGCCATAGATCTCGCGAAGCTTGTCCGGGGTCATGTCTGTCCCTTTTCAATTGTTTGCATTCCGCCATTTCGGACGAACATCAAAACACGCGCCCAAAAGCATGGATAGAAATCCATCAGGCCGGTTCAGCTCCGCCTTTTCGTCAGAGTGCGGGTGCACCAACTCAAACGCGGATATCGACGAAGATCGCACGGTGATCGGAGGCAGCGCCTGCCCGCGCGTCGGTTCCGCGAGCAACCACCTGAACATCGCCTGTCATATAGAACCTGTCGAGGGGAGCGATCGGAACGCGCTCGGGCCAGGTTCTCGGCGCAAAACCTTGCGGCAATCGGCGCGACAGTGTCGAATGCACCCATCCCTTGGGAAGCCACTCGTTGAGATCGCCCCCGAGAACGGTCGGCATATCCGGTCTTGTTTCGATATGTTCGACGATCGCCCGGGCTTGTTTCAGCCGCGTCGTGGGCAAAAGTGCAAAATGCGTTCCGACGACGCGCAACCTCCGATCCCCGAGATCGATCTCAGCGATAATCGCCTTCCGATTTTCGATGTCCGGTCCCGGCAGATCCAGAACCTTTAAATTAGAAAGCGGAAATCGCGACCAGAGAAGATTGCCCACATCGTCGCTCGGCCAATCAGCCGTCCGCGCTTCTGCCAAATGGCAGGATCTTTCATCGCTTACCCGCGGAAGCCGCTTCCAGAGCCCATCGGTGAAAAATTCGAACGCATTCGCCGCACGCCCGAACATGGTCCGACCGTCCACTTCCTGAAGGATCAGGATGTCCGGCGCCATCCGCTCGATCTCGCCCATCGTCCGCTCTGGATCGGGACGGCGTCGACGGCCGATCGCACCATGAATGTTCCAGGAGACGATACGGATCGTGTCGGCCGGGCGATCAGGCGGGCTCATGCGCCGCAGCCTGCGCCCAGCCGTCAGCTGCATCGAGTTCGTTCCGCATGCGCGTCACGGTAAGCGTTGCATCGGGCTCGCAATTGTCGCGCGTCAGAAGCTCGCCGCGCTTCACCGGCTTCAGCACTTTCGAATGCTCGGCAAGGCCCAGCGGCAAGGCGCGCTTTTCACGCCCGTGCTCCCAGGTCATGGAGAAGCCGCGATACTGCGTCTCGCCGATCTTGCCGAGGGTTTCGCCCGCTTCCAGATCGCGCTTTGCGACCGCGCCGCATTCCGCAACCGGTCTGTCGACCGGGACCATGTCAGGCTCGCCGCGCATGACCGCGCGAATGGCCGATAATGGCGTTTCCAGACTGGTCAGATGAAACGGCCGGATCAGCCCGAAGCACGGTCCCGGCCCGACCTTGAGATCAGCCATGCGCTCGATGGCGCGCGGATGACGCGGCTTGACGATGCAGAAGACACCCGGCGCAACGCCCTTTCCGATCGTGTAATCGACGCAGCCTGCCTTGGAGAGAAGGCCGCCGTCCTCCTTCGTTGCCAGAACCTGACCCAGCGTGTCGGCAGTCGCTTCCGGTCCATGCATGCCGGGAACATCCGGCACGAGCCCCGTGCAATTGGCGATCGCGGTCATCTCGACCATGGTTTTCGAACCATCGATGAATTCGACCAGCATGCGCGCGTTCATGTCCCGCTCGCGCGCTTCTTCCTCGTATTCCTCGGGCACGGCGTCGTGGCGAAGCGGATTGTTCTTGCCCTTGCCTGCGGCGATCACATCCATTCCGAGGGTCTGGGCAAAGGAGATGAGCTCCAGCGTCGACGCGGGCTCGTCACCGGCCGAGCCGGTGTAGACGACACCGGCTTGCCTCGCTTTTCGCGCAAGCATTCGCCCGACGGTGATATCCGCCTCAACGTTCAGCATGACGATATGCTTGCCGTTTCGGATCGCAGCCAGCGCCAGCCGGGTGCCGATTTCCGGGCTACCGGTTGCATCGACGATCACGTCGACGCGCCCCGCCGCACAGAGGCTCTCGATATCGCTGGTGACCGCGATCTTTCCGCGCTCGATCGCCGCGTCGATTGCGTCCGGTGTCGCTGCTGTTACGCCATGCCCCTCATCGAAGCCGGCAATCGCGATGGCCTCCATTGGCCGCTTCGGAGAGTTTGCCGCGATGGCTCCGACCCGGCAGCCGACCATCAGCGCGGTCTGGACGACGATATCGGTTCCCATCTGCCCGGCGCCGGCAAGA
This sequence comes from Fulvimarina fulva, assembly GCF_039652615.1. Classification (NCBI taxonomy): domain Bacteria; kingdom Pseudomonadati; phylum Pseudomonadota; class Alphaproteobacteria; order Hyphomicrobiales; family Aurantimonadaceae; genus Fulvimarina; species Fulvimarina fulva. The sequence goes on along the minus strand of NZ_JBDJAC010000016.1, from coordinate 1,550 downwards.
CCGATCGTAATCGGGCCGTTCGCATCGGCATAGGCGGCAAGTTCGGCAGCAAATCCGACCCGATCAATCATGAATTTCGTCTCTCAACTTTCATCTCGCACTTGGCGAAGCGGGTCTCTCTCGCCGGTCATTTCGCCTGCTCGTTTGTCATATCGCCATCAGGACCCGGCTGCACCGGCATCGCCTCGAGAGCGACACGATCGCCGCGCCCCGAACCGAAGACAGTGGCGAGGATGAGCTTCAGATCCTCACCGAAGGTCCGTTCGCGTGCATAGGCGCCGTCGATTTCGGCAAGACGCTCCGGTTCCGACATGTCGATACCCGCCACCTGGGCCCGGCCTGTGATACCCGGACGTACATCGAAGGCGCCGTTCTTTTCGCGGGCCGTGACCAGCAAGGTCTGCATGGGCAGGCAGGGACGCGGCCCAACGAGGCTCATCTCACCCTTTAGAACATTCCAGAGCTGCGGAAGTTCATCGAGCTTGTAGCGGCGGAGCTTCGCACCAAGCGGGGTGACGAAGGTTGCGGGCGTATCGTGCGAGGCACCCGCCGGTGTTTCCCGCTTCATCGTCCTCAACTTGTAGCAAAGGAACGGCTTGCCCCGATAGCCGACGCGGGTCTGGCGAAACAGGCCATCGCCTTCGCTTTCACGCTTGATCAGAAAAACCAGCAACGCGATCAGCCAGCCAGTGAAGAGGAGCCCCGCCGCGCTGGCGACAATATCGAATAAGCGTTTCATCATGGCCCTGCTAGCATGGCTGGGATCGGTTTGCATGTGGATTTCAGTACGCCGACAATCGGACTGGCGACCATGTACCCCGAGGAGGCGCCGGCCCCCAATTAGTCTTGCCTGCTTCCCGTCTCTTCAAAAGACAAAGCCATGGAAGTCGCATCGAACCGGGCCGTCCCCGCGTTGCGGCAATTCCGCTCGATTGCGCGCCAATGATTGGAAAGTATCCAAAAATTAAGCCTCCTGAACTGGAGCACGCGCGTATCGAAGACCAAATGGACACCTGAACAGGATAAAATTCGGCGCTGCTGCGCGGCAAGATCGCGCGTCTCAATGAAAACTTGAGTTGAAAACACTATGGTCAGATCTGCAGGCAACGGCAATTCAGAGCGCCAGGCGCGCCTCCAGCGCGAACTTCGCGCCAATCTGAAGCGGCGCAAGGAACAGGCGAAAGCGCGGCGCGATCGCTCGACATTGATCCAGGACAAAGCGCCCGCCCCCGAACCAGGCGATGAAGGCGGCGACAGTGCCGAGACGGAACGTGGCTGAGCGTCTTTGTGTCGGGTCGATCGGTTCAAAGAGCTGAAAGCAGAGCGTCCGCAAGGACTGGACTTCGCAGCATCTGGCGCTGCCGGCGTTGTGGACTTGGAAAGGGTGCGGCCTAGAACCGTTCCAGAGTAAGGAGTTTTGCATGATCGATTACGCTCGCCATTTTTCGCAAGCGATCGAGGCCCTTCACGCCGAAAAGCGCTACCGGGTGTTTGCCGATCTGGAACGGATCGCGGGCCGCTTTCCGCAGGCGATCTGGCGTAACGAGGGT
>NZ_JBDJAC010000015.1:0-82372 GCF_039652615.1 Fulvimarina fulva | reverse complement strand
GGAATACGGCTTCGATGCCATCGTCTCCACCGATGGCGATGCCGACCGCCCGCTGGTTGCCGACGAGACCGGAGCGATCCTGCGCGGCGATATCCTCGGCATGATCAGCGCAAAGCATCTCGGTCTTTCGACCATCGTGACGCCGGTGACCTCGTCTTCGGCGATCGAATCGTCGGACTTTGCCGGCGCGGTGGTGCGCACCAGAGTCGGCTCTCCCTTCGTGATCGCGGGCATGGCCGAGGCAGCGCAAAGGGGCGAGATCGCCATCATCGGCTTCGAGGCCAATGGCGGTGTTCTCCTGGGCTCGTCCGTCGAACGGGACGGGCGGGGTCTTGCCGCTCTTCCGACCCGCGATGCGGTGCTGCCGATCATCTGCGCCCTTGCGGAATCTGCCGGCGCCGGCAAGCCCCTGTCCGCCGTGGTGCGGGAGATGAAGGCCGGCTTCACCGCGGCCGACCGTCTGAAGGAGGTTCCGGCCGACAAAAGTGCGCCCTTCCTCGCCCGTCTTGCCGGGGACCGCGATTACGCGGCGCGTCTGTTCAAGCCGGTCGGCGAGATCGCGTCGGTCGACGATACGGACGGGGTGAGGACGATCCTCGAAAATGGCGAGGTCGTTCATTTTCGCGCCTCGGGCAATGCGCCGGAACTGCGTTGTTATATCGAGGCGGACAGCGAAGAGGCCGCGAAGGAGCGTCTCGACTGGGGTCTTGAGACGGCGCGCCGGGAACTCGGCTGAGCCGATCGAACGGCGCTGTAAACAAAGATCAAAAACCTTGCGCAAACAAAAACCCCGGCCGCGAGGGACCGGGGTTTCTTGATGTCTTGGGATCGGCTCCAGATCAGCGGTAGAGGCTGATCGCCTGTCCGCCCTGGGTCTGGCCGTCATAGCGGGACTCACCCGAAGAGGAGAGGCTCGCGACCTGCGATCCGCTGGAATTTCTGAGGACCACGTTGCTGCCCGAAACGTCCCAGGCCGAGACATCGGCGACGGTGCCGGGGCAGCCGCGCGATGCGGCGCGGTAACCGCCGCTCCACTTGGTCAGCGACAGGATGATCTGGCAGTTGCCACCCGCCGTCGTCACCTTGTAGGCGCCGAGAACCTTGTTGCGCGACAGCGCCGCGCCGCCGCCGGAAGACGACGAGGATGCGGGCGTGCTCGAACCGGCATTGGGGTCGAGCGCCGCGACCTCGGTGTTGTCGCCATTCGCGTTCTGATTGTTCATGTCGCCCGCCATGTCCTGGCCCTGAGGCGGCGGCGGTGGCGGCGGTGGTGGCGGCAGCTGGTTTTGCGAGACCTGCGGGGTCGGCGCGGCCATCAAGGGCGCCGGTCCGCTATTGTTGCTGTTGAAGGTCGGGACCGTTGGCGAACACCCGGCCGCCGTCAGCATGACGGCCAGAGCCGCGCCCGCTTTCAAGAAAGATTGTTTCATCGTCGAATGCTTCCCCTATCATTCGCTGACGCGGCAGGTTTGCTCAGTGGGGTCGATCCCCGGTGACGCGCTCAAACCTTACTAGACGGATGGTTTTTCCGTCATGCAAGCGCACCGCGGCGCAAATTGTGCCAAACTGCAACGCTGACACGCATTTACAACAGTTTATCCCGCATCTCGCGCCGCGATCGCCGAATTGCGTGGTGTGTCCCGAATCCGCATATCGCTCATCGCGGGTGAACGATCCGCGGCGTCAGCGGCCCGCATCGTCGGTTCGAGAGGCAAGGCTTGCCCCGCAGAGTATCCCTCACCTGTGAACGAGAAGGGCGTCTAAGAATGAAAACGCGGCTGAATTTAGGAAAAACTGCAGCTTTTCGGGGGTTTATTCGGCCAGAAGCCCCATTCTGTCGAAATCGCCGGTCTTGGGGTCCATCGTCCACAAATCGCCATTGGCGATATCCACCCAGGCGCCATGCAGCGTGAGCTTTTTCTGGGCCTCCAGCTCCTGGATCATCGGGAATGTCCTGAGATTGCCGATCGAATAGCGGATCGCGATGCGTTCGAGGGCAGCGTGACGCTCGCGCGAGGTCATGTGCCCGTTGTCCTTCATGCTGCTTGCGACCGGATTGAGAAGGCTCATCCATTTGCCGATGAAGTCGCCCGGCGACAGGGGATCGGCATTCGGCGAGAGCGCGGCATGGATGCCGCCGCAACCGCTATGGCCGAGAATGACGATGTGCTCGACCTTCAGCGCGTGCACGGCGAATTCGAGGGCGGCCGAGGTGGAGTGATATTCCCCGTCCGGCTCATAAGGGGGCACGAGATTGGCGACGTTCCGCACGACGAAGATCTCGCCATGGGACGACTGGAACAGCGTTTCGGGCGCCGTGCGGGAATCGCAGCATGCAATCACCATGGTCGTCGGCTTCTGGCCGGCTTCGGCCAGCTGACGAAAGCGCTCCCGTTCGCCGGGCAGACGCTTTTCCATGAAAGTCCGGTAACCGGCGATGAGATGGTGGGGCAGATGATCGCTCATGGGCGTCTTATAGAACTTCGGCGGAGAGGTCTCCATTTAAAAAATCACGAAAATCGCGCGGTCCGGACCATTTTCCGTTCGTCAGGTCCTGGGGAGACGGGGCGATCGAGACTGCCAACGCACCGACGTGCCTGCGGGCGATCCAGGTCAGGCTTCGCACTTCTCCGGCGCGCAAAGCCAGTGTCAGCGATTGATGACGTCGATCAGAGGGAGAATTTCGTGTCCATCACGGCGCGGTCGTGGTCCAGGAGCCACGGATTGAACGTCCGGTAGAGTGAGGACAGCTCGCGTGCGTCAGGTCCAACCACGTCCATTCCTCTGTCATCATAGGCTGTAAGAGCGAGTTTCTTCTTGATGTCGGCGAGGTGTATCGTGTCGAGCCAACGCGCCTTTGGCTGGACGTCCATTTCTCTGCCTACGCTCGCCCATAGGAGAGCGAAAACCGACGCCTCGTCATTGGCGAACTCCGCGACATGGCAGTGACGGACCATGTCTCGGCCAAACTCAGCGATATGGTCCTGATCGTTTTGCGCGACCTTGGATGCCAGTTCAAACCGATGCGGAAAGCCGATCCGCTTCAACTGCTGGATGGACGTCGACTGCCGTTTTGTAAGACAGTCCTCACCGTTGATCGAAACGACAGCGATGAGTGTTTCGGAACCCGAAAACAGGGCGCGAGCGACCGATCTTGCCCGATCGAGGGCCTGCATGAACCGGAGAGGGCCCATGGGGAGATCGCCGCCGAGTTCGAACCGCAGGCCGAAAGGCGCATGGTCAAACATGGCATCGGGAAAACCTTGCCATCCGAATGCGTTGTCTATTGCTTGGAGGGGGTCCGTGATCATCGCCTTCCGCTCATGGAGCGTCTCAATGTTCGTTATAGGTCGGACACTGACGGCCACCTATCCGGGCACGTTTGCAACGGGATTACCCATTCTACGTTCGATCCGGCAAGGCGGGAGATCGGCAGGTTTCGACCCATCGCGGTCGTTCCAAGGCCTCCGGAATCTGACATAGAGCGGTCAATCAACCTCCAGCCTTATCCCCGTCTCCGCGCTGTCTTTGTGTCAACTCGGAAAGGACATTCTGGACCAGGGTTCGGGAACATGACGGCGGTTCCAGGTGGCGTATCCGGTCTGCATACAACTTTTCCGCATCGCGCTTGTTTGTGGGAATGACAGAGGCAGCGAGTGAGGACCGAGAATCCATCCTGCCGCTCCACCGGAGGCTATCCGAGCGTCGCGAACGTCGCGCGTACACCCGCCACAAATTCGGTCGGGTTCTCCAAGGCGGCGAAGTGACCGCCATTGGAGGGCTGATGATAGTGGCGCAGATCAACGAACCGCTTTTCCGCCCAACGCCGCGACAGCCGCACGGCTTCGCCCGGAAACATGCTGACCCCGGCCGGCAGCGGGATCGGGTCGGTGACCATGCCGCCCTGTCCTTGTGCGTTGTCCCAATAGAACCGTGCCGAGCTCGCGCCAGCGTTGGGGAGCCAGTAGAGCATGATGTCATCAAGCATATGGTCCACGGCGATCACTCGCTCGGGCTCGCCGCCGCTGTCGGTCACGTCCTGGAACAGTGCGTATATCCACGCTGCCAGCCCTACCGGGGAGTCCGCCAGCGCGAACCCGACCGACTGCGGCCGTGTGTTCTGGAGCTTCATGTAGCCCGACTGCTCCTTTTCATATCGCCTCATATCGGCGAGCATTGACTGCTCCTCCGGGGTTGCGTCCGCGATCTCAGCTTCGCTTGGCTGGAACATGACCATGTTGAGGTGGATGCCGGCGAGACCTGGCGCGCGCATGTGCGCCAACGCCGTCACCACAGCCGCGCCCCAATCGCCGCCCTGAGCGAGCCAGCGCTCGCCATAGCCCAGCCGCTGCATCAGCTCGACATAGGCGCCGGCCACCCGGCCGACGTTCCAGCCGGGCTCCGTCGGCTTGTCGGAAAAGCCGAACCCCGGCATCGATGGGATCACCAGATGAAAGGCTCCGCGGGGATCGCCGCCGTGAGTTGCCGGATCGGTCAGCGGCCCGATCACATCGCGGAACTCCAGGATTGAGCCTGGCCAGCCATGGGCGAGCAAGAGCGGTACCGCGTCGGGCTCGGTGGAGCGAATGTGCAGGAAATGGAAGCCGATACCGTCGATAACGGTGCGGCTGCTACCCCAGCCGTTGATGAGGGCTTCGGCCGCCCGCCAGTCGTAGCCGCCCCGCCAGCGGTCGACCAGGCGACGGATGGCCGGCAAGGTCGGCCCCTGGCTGCCGTCGGTGACGGTGCCGGCGTCGGGCCAGCGGGTGCGGCCCAATCGGTCGGTCAGGTCGGCAAGCTCAGCATCGGCGACTTGGATCGGGAATGGGGTGATGGCATCGGTCATGGCAGCGTTCTCTTTCTTGCGTCGTCGAGGTTGGTCAGAGCGTGGGGGTGAGGACGGCTGCCGCGCTGGTCCAGTCGGACTTGCCGTAGCGGGCGTTGTCGAGGCCGTGCAGCTTGGCGCGTCCAGTCGACATGTCGCGCAGATATTGCATCCCCTGCCACGCCGGGAACGGCGCGTCGGTCGCAGGTGTCAGCGTGCGCGCCACGGCGATGATCGCGCTCAAGCGGCCGATGCCACCGGCCCTCAGCAGCTTCCATCGCCGCCCTTCCAAGCCGCTCAGCAGCTCGACCAGCCCACGCGGGCTGATCTGATCGCCGGAGATGCGCAGGAAGCGCGGCGCGTCGACGTCCAGCGCCGCGTCCGCGGTGAACGCCGCCACGTCTTCCTTGGTGGTGAAGTCGAACATCTGGCCGGCGTCGCCCCAGTAGAGGACGCGGCGCAGTCGGTGCAGCACGATCGGGGCCTGGCCTTGGAGCAGCTCCGCGAACGGTCCGTTGAGGATCGAGGTCGCTTTGATCGGCGCCGCGTCGAGGCGGGAAGCGAACTCGCGCCGCAGATCCATGTTGCGGTTGTCGCCCGGGCGGGTCGCCAGATAGTCCAAGCAGAAGTCGGACGGGATGAAGTGAGGCACGCGCGCAGCCACCGCGGCATCGAGCAGCCGGCCTTGTGCGCCCAAAATGACGGGCCCCGTGCCGTTCAGAGCCGATACGATGGATGCGGCGCCGGTGACGGCGCGGGTCAAAGCCACGCTGTCGCTAAACTCCACCGTGACCTGTTCGATGTCAGGGGTGAGCTTGCCGGACCGCCGGCGCACCAAAGCTCTCACCAGTACGCCCTTGGCTGCCAGCGACCTGACGATCCGGGCGCCGAGGTCGCCCGTGGCGCCCGCTACGACCACGACGGGCCGGTTCTGCTCGCCATTCATGGCATGATCCTCCTGTTTCTTAATCGAAAGAAGGATAGTCGTTGCAGTTGCCTGCGATTAGACAGGCGAAACGCGACAGGGTGTTGCAGCCAGTGGAACGATGATGGAACTGTCTGATCTTCGTGCTTTCGCGCGTATCACCGACCTGATGAGCGTGTCGGCCGCTGCGCGGGCGCTCGGCCTGCCGAAATCCGGGGTGAGCCGCGCGCTTGCGCGGCTGGAACGCGATGTCGGCGCGTTGCTGGTCGACCGATCGACCAGGCACTTGCGGTTGACGGACGCTGGCAGGTTGTTCCGTCCGCACGCATTGCGCATCCTGGCCGATGTCGACGAGGCGGGTGCCGCGCTCGAAGGGCTTGGAAGCGTCCCGGCGGGGACGCTTCGGGTCAGCCTGCCCTTCACGGTGGCGACCGCGCTGGTCGCCCCCATGTTACCGGAGTTCATGGCAACGTACCCTCAGGTGCGTGTCGTGCTGGCGGTCGAGAACCGTTTCATCGACATGCCTGCCGAGCCAGCCGATCTGGTGATCCGGGTGGGCCCGCTGGCGGACAGCGACCTGATTGCCCGCCGCCTGCTGGCATCTCAAACTTGGCTGTGCGCCAGTCCCGGCTATCTGGCGGCACGCGGCACGCCCGTTCGCGTCGAAGATCTGACTGACCACACGCTGCTAGGCTACGGTGATCGAACCACGGTTTACCAGGACGATGCGCCGACACCCGGCCAGATCGAGTTACCGCCGGCGGTTGCCATTTCGGACTCGTCCGCTCTGCTGCCGATGGTTTTGGGCGGCGCTGGCATCGCCCAACTGCCCGACTTCCTCGCCTCGCCGCACGTCGCGGACCGTCGGCTGGTGAGGCTATGGCCCGCCACCCAAGGCGACCAGTTCGTGATCTACGCCGTATATCCGAGCCACCGCAGCCTATCGGCCAAGGTACGGGTATTCATCGACTCGCTAATTGCCAGCGTCGATCGCAGTGATATGGGGAGCGAAGTTCTCCCAAAATAGACTCGTAGAAGGCCTTGCCAGTCTCGATCGACCATCGTCTGCGGGAAAGATTGCCAGGATCGCGAATGGCGGCTTATCACCAACCAGATCCATAAGCGGACCGTCACCTTACCATCCTTCCCGGTCCTTTGGATGCTCGTTTTGAAGCGCTTTCATTGGCTTCTTTTTCAGCTGCCGTGCTCAATACCGTTCGCTTTTACGGTGCGACCTAATGGGACGCCCATTGTGCACGATCCATTGCCTAATCTGGCCCACTCGACCGTGACGCCTGTCATTGGGCGGCGGCTCACCCTCTCGATCGTCATGCTCGGGCTCCGTCCCGAGGATCCGGAGAAGGTCACGACAATACGCAGAATTCGGCGTCGACACGAAACGAGGAATCGCACTGGATACGCGGCACGAAGGCCGAGAATGACGAAACGCTGATCGATGCGATTGCGGCTGAATAAGCCGGGGACGGTATCGAAGCCCCAGGCGGCGCAGACAGGTTCTTCAGATCCGTTGTCGCGAAGTGATCAAGCGGATTTCGTGTGATGCCGCACGTCCATCGACGGCGGCATCCCCGTGCGGGCATCGTGTCATGCGCCGAAGACCACGCCTTGCTCTTTTAGCGAAACGGTCGACCGCTCAGCGTTTTTTCGCGCTGGCAAGCTTGCGCATCTGGACCATGGCGAAGGGCGTTTGCAGTGAGGTCGCGTCGGTCTGGAGCGACAATTCGTTGAGCCCGCGCTTGGCCGTGCGGGCAAGAATCTCGAAGACCGACGCCGTCGCGAGGCGAAGGGCGGCCTCGGGACTGCGGCCTTCCATCAGCCGGGCGAGGAACAGGGCCGCCGTCAGATCGCCGCCGCCATTCGGCCCGTTTTCGATCAGCCGGTGTTCGGCAAGGTCAACGCTTTTTTCCGTGACGAGAAGGTTGGCGATGCTGCCTGCAAGGAGCCCGAAGGCCGACGTCACGAGCACCATCGCCGGACCTAATGTGCGGGCCGCTTCCACGAGATGGGCGTTTTCGGAAAGCGTCAGCTCGGTGAGGAATTCCAGCTCGAAACGGTTGGGCGTCGCGATGTCGGCGAGGGGCAAAAGCCGTTCCGAGATCGCCGCCAGCACCTCCGGCGGACGGTAGAGCCGCCCCTCGTCACCGACGACGGGATCGAGACAATAGGTGAGCTTCGGGTTCGCCTTGCGGAGCGCGATGATCAGGTCGGCCGCTGCATGGACCTGGGCAGCTGTCGCGAAATAACCCGTCACCACCGCGCCGATCTCGGCTGCGAAGGGGGAAGCGGCGATATCGGCGCAAAGCGCCTGAAACGCGTCGTCTTCGGGGATGATTTTCGTTGCCGCGCCGTGCCCCGGATGCCAGGGCAGGACGATCGTCGGCACGGACCAGACCCGGTGGCCGAGGCTTTCGAGCGCGAAGACGACGCCGCGATTGCCGACCGCGCCGCGCACGACATGGCTGGAGATGGCAAGGATCGTCGCCTTCTCGCCCTCGGGCGCGGCTTGTCCGCGGGCAGTCGTCCGGCTCATGAGATCCACTGGTTGTAGAGGATGAAGGCGAAGACGACGAAGCCGACAATGCTCGCGATCCGGCCGATGCGAAGACCGAGCCGCTCGATCCTGTCGTCGGGATCGGCGTCGGACGCGGCGAAGAATGCCTTCGGCCGCAGAAGCCAGTTCTGGACGTGGGTGCCCGTCTGTGGATCGGTTTCCTCGCGAACGCCCTTGAGGATCCGGTTCGCTTCCCGCCCACGGGCCTCGTCTTCGTCTTCGCGTCTTCCCATGGCGTCTAGTCTCTATCCTTTGTGTGGCACCATGAAAAGCGGCGCGGTCGTTCAAAAGCCTGCCTTAAAAAAATTCCGACCGAACACCGGTCCTGCCGCGCAGATCCCGGCCTATCTATGCCGGCACCGCTCTCGTTCGGTCTTCATTGTGCCTTCGCATAGACAGGGGATAAGCTGACGCGAAACGGGTGCAGTTGCAAAGCAAGGTCAAGAAAAGAAAGCGGGAGAGCGTCATGGATAGACCGGTGGGACCGACGAAAGCGGAGCTTCTCGCATCGGTGGTCGAACAGTTTCCCGAAGGGGATGCCGCCGTAACACTTGCACCGCTTCTCTTTGCAAGACCTCCCGTGGAGGACCTCAGGGCCTTCGAGATCAAGGCCCTTGCCATAGCCGTCAGAACCGCGGCCGACTGCCTGCAGGCCCATGACGGTCAAGGCCCGGTGGTTCGCGTGGAGGAGCCGGAGGGCTTTGCGCGCGAGGGCGATGCCCTGCAGATCGTCACCATAGTCACCCGGGACATGCCGTTCCTGTTCGACTCCATCGCCGGCGAAATCGCCTCGCGGTCCTCGGCCATCCATTACATCTCGCACCCGATCCTCGACGTGAGACGTGAAGCCGACGGGACCATTTCCAGCTTCGCGACCGCATCCCATCACGATCTCGACGGCACTGGGAGCGAGCGCATCAGCATCATCCAGTTCGCACTCGACCGCTTCGCCGATCCCGAAGGGAGCCGGCAATTGCGCGAAAGCCTGGAGCGAATTCTCGGCCATGTGCGGCTTGCCAACCGCGATTTCGGCGCGATGCGCGAACGGGCCGATGCTGTGATCGCCGATCTGCGCAGCCAAGCCGAGCGGGTGAGCGAGGACGAGAAGACGCTGGTGCTCGAATCGGCCGAACTCCTGAAATGGCTGCGCGACGATAATTTCATCTTTCTTGGATGCCGCGATTACGGCGTCAGCCACGAGGATGACGGCGACCTTCTCTCGCGCCGCGAGGACAACAGTCTCGGCATCCTGTCCGATCCGTCCGTCTCGATCCTCGGGCGGCAGGGCAAGCCCACGACGACGACGCCGGAAATCCGGGCCTTCCTCGAAACGTCCCAGCCGATGATCGTGACGAAGGCGAACGCCAAGACCAAGATCCATCGCCGCGCCTACATGGATTATGTCGGGATCAAGCAATACGACGACAACGGTGCGCTGCGCGGCGAGGTCCGGTTCGTCGGCCTCTTCACCTCCTCGGCCTATACCCGTTCGATCCTGTCGATCCCCTATCTGCGGCTGAAGGCTGAAACGGTGATCGCCCGGTCCGGTTTCCGCGCCGATTCCCATTCCGGCAAGGCATTGCTCAACGTCCTGGAATCCTATCCGCGCGACGAGATCTTCCAGATCGATCCCGAGACGCTGGAGGATTTCGCGACGACCACCGTCGGCCTCAACGAGCGCCCGCGCATCAAGATCATGCCGCGCCATGACCGGTTCGACCGGTTCGTCTCGATCATGGTCTACGTGCCGCGCGATCGTTACGATTCACGGCTGCGCGAACAGATCGGCTCGCGTCTCGCCGATGCCTATGAAGGTCGGGTCTCGGCCTATTATCCGGCCTTCCCCGAAGGCCCGCTTGCCCGCCTCCACGTCATTATCGGCCGACGGTCCGAACAGCTGCCGAAGGTGGATGTCGAGGCGATCGAGGAGGAGATCCGCCAGCTCGCGAGGAACTGGGCCGACACTTTCCAGGCGGAACTCGCCCATCGGGGACTGTATGGGGAACTTGCCGATTTTTCGGCCGGTCTTCCCGAAAGCTATCGCGATATCATTGCGCCCGAGGAAGCGGTGTCCGATGTCGGAGTGATGGCCAGGCTTTCGCCCGAGGCATCGCTCACCCTCGATTTCTACCGGCGCCCAGGCGATGCCGAGACGAAGCTACGCCTCAAGATCTACCATCTGGGCGATGCGGTGGCACTTTCGACGCGCGTGCCGATCCTCGAGAACATGGGCTTTTCGGTCGTCTCGGAACGCACCTTCGACATTCGCCGCCCCGATGGCGAGCATGTCCATCTTCACGACATGGATCTTCAGCGCAGGGCCGGCGGAACGATCCAGCTGAACGACGAAGGCAAGGCGCTGGAAGACACCTTCTCGGCCGTCTGGGCCCGGCAAATCGAGAATGACGGGTTCAATGCTCTGGTGCTGGAAGCCGGTCTCAATCATCGCCAGGCCAACGTGCTGCGCGCCTATGGCCGCTATCTGCGACAGGGTGGCCTGACCTATTCCACCGGCTTCATGGCCGCAGCGCTGACCCGGCGCTGGGAGTTCGCCAAATCGCTGTTTGCGCTTTTCGACAAGGCGCTCGATCCGGATGTCCCGGCGGGCAAGGGCGGTGACTTCGACAGCGAGGAGAAAGCGAAGGGCCTGCCGGGCGTCGACGCCGCGCTGATGGAACGGGCGGTCAATCGCGGCGTGGTCGATCTCTTCACCGACATCGTGCAGCGCCTCGACGATGTGGATTCGATCGATGAGGATCGCATCCTGCGCCATTATGCGAGCGCCATTCTCGCGACGCTGCGCACCAATTATTTCGCCATCGACGGCACCTGCGCCGAACTCGACAACAAGCCCGGCGCGGTGGAGCCGGCGCTCGCCTTCAAGTTCGACAGTTCGGCGGTGGAAGGCCTGCCCCAACCGGTGCCGTTCCGCGAGATCTTCGTCTTCGATGCGCGCGTCGAGGGCGTTCATCTGCGCTTCGGCAAGGTGGCGCGCGGGGGCCTTCGCTGGTCCGACCGCGCCCAGGATTACCGTACCGAGGTGCTGGGCCTCGTGAAGGCGCAGCAGGTGAAGAACGCCGTCATTGTTCCGGTCGGCGCGAAAGGCGGGTTTTACCCCAAGCGCCTGCCAGACCCCGCGGCCGACCGCGAGGCCTGGTTCAATGCCGGCAAATCGGCCTATGTCGTCTTCATCGCCTCGCTGCTTTCGATCACCGACAATATCGCCGGCGCGGATATCATCGTGCCGGACCGGGTGAAGCGGATCGACGGGGACGATCCCTATTTCGTCGTCGCCGCCGACAAGGGCACGGCGACCTTCTCCGACACCGCGAATGCCATCGCCCAATCCATGGACTTCTGGCTTGACGACGCCTTTGCCTCCGGCGGGTCCGTCGGTTACGACCACAAGGCCATGGGCATCACGGCCCGCGGTGCCTGGGAAGCGGTGAAGCGACATTTCCGCGAGATGAACCACAACATCCAGTCCGAACCCTTCACGGCGGTCGGCTGCGGCGACATGTCGGGCGACGTCTTCGGCAACGGCATGCTGTTGTCGCGCCACACCAAGCTGATCGCGGCCTTCGACCATCGCGATATCTTCATCGATCCCGACCCCGATCCCGAAACGAGCTACGCTGAACGCAGGCGGCTGTTCGACAAGGCGCGCTCGTCCTGGGCCGATTACGATGAGGCGAAGATTTCGAAGGGCGGCGGCGTCTTCTCGCGCAAGCACAAGCGGATCACGTTGTCGCCCGAGGCCCGCAAGGCGATCGGCTTCGACAAGGAGAGCGGCACCCCGCCGGAGATCATCTCCGCGATCCTGAAGAGCGAGGCCGATCTCCTCTGGTTCGGCGGGATCGGCACCTATATCCGCGCGACATCGGAATCGAATACGGATGTGGGCGACCGGGCGAATGACGCGGTTCGCGTCACCGCGAAGGAGGTTCGGGCCAAGGTCGTGGGCGAGGGCGCCAATCTGGGCGTGACCCAGCGGGGGCGGATCGAGTTTGCCCGGGGGGGCGGACGGATCAATTCCGATGCCATCGACAACTCCGCCGGCGTCAACACCTCCGACGTGGAGGTGAACATCAAGATCGCCCTCAAATCGGCGATGGAGGATGGCCGGCTCGAGCGCGAGGCGCGCAACAAGCTTCTCGCCTCCATGACGGAGAACGTCTCCAAGCTGGTGCTCGTCAACAATTACGAGCAGACGCTGGCGATCTCTCTCGATGCGCGCAAGGGCGATACGATCCTGCCGCTGCAATCGCGTTTCATGGCGGCGCTCGAAGAAACCGGCGATCTCGACCGGGTGGTCGAGGTGCTGCCCGCCGATGGTGCGATCGCCGATCTGAAGGCGACCGGCAACGGGCTGACGCGCCCGGAAATCGCGGTGCTTCTCGCCTATTCCAAGCTGACCCTGTTCGATCAGCTGGTGGACAGCGATCTGCCGGACGATCCCTATCTGGAGGATCGGCTGCACGATTACTTCCCCGGGCCCATGCGGCGCGATTATGCGCGCGATATCGAAAGCCATAGGCTGAAGCGCGAAATCGTCGCCACGATCCTGTCGAACGAACTTGCCAATCGCTGCGGGCCGACCTTCCTGACGGTGGTGAGGGAGGCGACGGGTGCCTCGCCCTCGCATATCGTTCGCGGCTTCGTCGCGGCCCATGATGGGCTCAACGCAGCCTCGCTCTACGATCGGATCGACGAGCTCGATACGAAGATCGACGGTCAGCTTCAGAACGATCTCTACGAAGCGGTCGCGGCCTTCCTGCGCCGGACGACCCGCTGGTTCGTGCGCAATGAGAGTTTTGCGGACGGGCTCACCGGCGTCGTCGTCGAGTGCCGCAATGCGCTGGAGCAGTTGCGGCCGAAGCTTCTCGATCTCGCCTCGGATGCCTCGCGCGCCGAGACCGAGGCCAAGGCCAGGAAATGGGCAGAGAGCGGCGTGCCGGAGGACCTCGCGAAAGATCTCGCACTCTTGTCGCTGGTCGCGCTCGTGCCGGATATCGCGTCTGTTTCACGTGAAACATCGCAGCAGGCCGAGACGGTGATGGCGACCTATTTCGGCATGACGGACCGCTTCGAGATCGGCCGTCTGGAAACGGCGATCTTCGGACTGGAAGCGGCCGATTACTACGAGATCCTCGCGCTCGATCGCTCCGGCAGCCAGATTGCCGAAGCCCGCCGCAAACTCACGGAGGCCGCGCTGAAGCGTTATGGCGACGCGGCTGATCCGGTTACGGCGTGGGGTGAGGATCAGGGCGATCATGCCAAGCGGATCGGCAATCAGATCCGGACGCTGACGGGAAGCGGTGAGACCTCGGTGCCGCGTCTGACCGTTGCGGCCGGCCTCCTCGCCGATCTGGCCGGTTAGGGAAACCCGCAAACAGTAACGGGTGCCGCATTGGGTTGCGGCACCCGTTTCTAGAATTTCGAGCTGTACGACTGACCCTGAAATCAGCGTCGTTCCGCCGGTTGGCGGGAGAGGCGAGGGGCCTACTTCTTCTTGTCGTCCTGGCTTCTGGAGAATTTTGCGGACGGCGTGGCCGTTGCCGCCTCGGGTTTGACCGCTTTCTTGTCGGCTTTCGGTTTGCGGACTTCCTTGTTGCCGCGCACTTGTCCCTTGGCCATGATAGACCTTCCTCACACTGCAATTCCGAGTTGATGTCAGGCGGTTCGTCCGAAATTGCGTGAAGGGACGAAGGGTCTCGAGGACCGGATGATCCGGTGCGGAACTTATCACCGTCTTGAACCCATTCGCAATTTAATGTTTCGGAGGATGACGCCGCTCAAGCACGGCAACTGCCTTCGACCGCTTTGACAACAGGACGATCTTTCCATGAAGCTTGGCGCAATTCATATCCATCCGGTGAAGGGTGGCCGTGCGATCAGCCAGGCGGCGGCGGAGCTGAACCGCGAGGGGCTTCGGAACGACCGCCGCTGGATGCTGGTCGATGCCGATGGCCGCTTCCAGACCCAGCGGGAGATGCCGCAGCTGGCGCGTCTCGATGCCGAGCCCACCGAGGACGGTGTGATCCTGACCTTTGACGACGAAGGAGAACGCTTCGTGCCGTTTCCCGACGGGACCGAGTGGATCGAAGCCCGGCTGTGGCAGGATCGGCTCAAAGTCGCGCTCGCAGGCGAAGAGACGAATGTCGCAATCTCGCGCTGGTTCGGCAGGGATTTGCGGCTGGTCTATCAGGACCGGCTCGATCGTGAAGCCGATGCGGACTTCGCGCCTGCCGGAAGTCCAGTTTCGCTTGCCGATGGTTATCCGCTTCTGATCACGACCACGGATTCCCTGCGCGACCTCAATTCGCGGCTTGTCTATGACGGAGACGAGCCCGTGCCGATGAGCCGATTTCGGCCCAATCTCGTGATCGACGACAGCGGGCCGTGGCGCGAGGACGAGTGGCGGACGATCCGTATCGGCAGCATCACGCTGGATCTCGTGAAACCCTGTGCCCGCTGCAAGGTAACGACGGTCGACCAGCATGATGGTGTCCTGGCGGGAAGCCAGCCTCTCGAGATCCTGCGCGAGACGCGGTTTTCCGCCGACCGGAATGTGCCGGGCGTCCTGTTCGGCTGGAACGCCGTGCCGCGCGGGGAAGGGCGGTTCGATGTTGGCGACCGGGTGGAGGTGCTGGAGCGGCGCGAGGGGGATGTGGTTCGCAGCTGATCTCTCTAACATTGAGGGAGATAGACCATTTGCTGTTCGGAGACATGCCCCCATGAACCCGCTTCATCAGATGACCGTGCCGACCCATCGCCAGATGCTGAGCGCGCTGATAGGCCAGCTCGCAAAGGCGGCGGACACCGGCACGGACAGCTCGACCATTCTCGCCGGACGCCTCGCGCCGGACATGTTTCCGCTGGCGACACAGATCCGGTTTTCCTGTCTTCAGAGCCTCGAATGCATGGACCGCCTGACCGGCGATGGGGTGCGCGGGGCGGACTCGGTGCGCGAGGTGACGGCGATCGAAGAGGCCGTGGCGTTGATCGAGGAAACCGTGGAAACGCTTGGCCAGGCCGATCCCGCGCGATGGAACGGGGCGGAAAGCCGCGCGATCGAGATCGCGCTTCCAATCGGTGTCACTTTCGATATGACCGGCGCCGACTATGTGCGCGACTGGGCCCTGCCGCAATTCTATTTTCACATCGTCACGGCTTACGCGATCATGCGCCAGGCGGGCGTCGACCTCGGCAAGGCCGACTACGTCCCCTATATGTTCGCCTATGCCCGTAAGCCGGGTTAGGCCGGTCTCTCAAGCCGGGACATGATGGGCAGAGGTGGGACGGTCGCAGTTTGAAAAACCCCTATTATTCCGGCCCGATCAGCGATCATTTCGACGGAACGTGCTTCTTCAATCCGGGCGAGCCCTCGACGGAACGCTCGCTGAGCGATGTCCTGCGCTGGCGCTTTAAGGAAACGCGCGCGAAATGGCCGGACAGCGTCCTCGTCGATCCGGCCCGTCCGGAACAAACGGTTACGGGATGCCGCGCCGTGATGATCGGCCATGCCAGCGTTCTCCTGCAGGTGGATGGGCTCAACATCCTCACCGATCCGGTGTTTTCGAGGCGCGTCAGCCCGGTGAGCTTTGCCGGGCCGAAGCGTGTCACCCCGCCGGGCATCCGCTTTGAAGACCTGCCGAAGATCGATGTCGTCCTCCTCTCCCACAATCACTACGACCACTGCGATACCGCCAGCCTGAAACGGCTCGACGACCGGTTTCGCCCGCGCGTCATCACGGCCCTCGGCAATGACCGTTTCCTGCGTGAGGCGGTCCCCGGCATCGATGTCACCGCTGGGGACTGGGGCGATGTCATCGACATCGCGCGAGGTCAGTCCGTCGCGCTGACGCGGGCCAATCACTGGTCCTCGCGCGGGCTTCGCGACCGGCGCATGGCGCTCTGGTGCGGCTTCGTTCTGAAGACGAAGGCCGCGACCATCTATTTCGCTGGCGATAGCGGCTATGGCGACGGCGCGATCTTCAGACAGATCCGGGAAGAACACGGCGTGCCAGACCTCGCTCTGATCCCGATCGGCGCTTATGAGCCGCGCTGGTTCATGAAGCCCCAGCATATGAACCCGGAAGAGGCGGTCTCCGTCTTCGAGATTCTCGAAGCGAAACGCGCGCTGGCGATTCATTGGGGCACGTTCCAGCTGACGGACGAAGCGCGGGAGGAGCCGCGCGAGCGTTTGATGAAGGCGCTCGACGAGCGGGGCATGCCCCGTGAAAGCTTCGTTGCTGTGGAGCCCGGCGGAACGCTTGATCTCGGGCCTGCATGACGGCTCCGGATCGGCTCTAGGAATTTTACTCGCGGCGCTCTTGTCCGAGGCGGATCAAAACCCCTAAAGAGCCGCTCGAAAGACGGCTCGACAAACGGGAAGCGAGCGAGCCGAACCCCCTCCCATTCAAGGAATTTCCGCATGTCAGACATCATCATGCGCACTGGCGAGGCAACTGTTCTCGCGGCCGAAGGCCAGGCGACCGACGCCATGCCCGAAATCGTCATCGGCTCACTCTCGGGGCCCGTCGGCCACGCCTTTGCCGGCATGCTTGGCCAGACCGTCGGCCATACCCGCATGTTCGTGGTGCGCGACCTTAACCAGATGGTTCGTCCGGCGACCATGATGACCACCAAGGCGACGATCCACACGGAAGCCTATGTGGAGCTTCTCGGTGGTGTCGTGCAGGCAGCCACCGGCGATGCGATCGTCGACTGCGTCATCGAGGGCGTAATCCCGAAGGACATCGTCGACGACATCTGCATGATCGTGACGATCTGGCTCGATCCGCGCTGCGCCGAGGACGAGAACCTCGACAAGGCCGATCTCTATCGGACCAATTACGAGGCGACGAAGCTTGCCATCGCCCGCGCCTTGAACAACGAGCCGTCGATCGATACGCTGATCGAGAACCGCAAGACGGTGAAACATTACGCTCTCGACGGCGTCGTGGATTACTGAGCCACGCGTTCTGAAGGTCCCTTTTCGCAAGGGACCAGAGGTCTTCTTTGTCGGCTTATCAAGCCGGCAAAGTTTCTGATCCGCTCTCGTTCACTGTATAATAAGCCGGCAAATCTTCGTGAAATTAAGCCGGCAAACGGATGAGCGCCCGCAGTCCGCCCAAGCGACTCTCGGACAGAAGAATGTTCCCGCCGTGGCTGCGTGCGATGTCCCGGGCAATGGCGAGACCGAGGCCCGTTCCGCCGGCATCGATATTGCGCGCATCGTCGAGCCGGAAGAAGGGCTTGAACACCTCCTCACGTTTGTCGGCCGGAATGCCGGGCCCGTCGTCTTCCACTTCGAGGGTCAGCCAGCGGCCCTGGTGATTGGCCTCGACCGCCACCTTGTCGGCATAGCGAAGCGCGTTGCCGACGACATTCGTGACCATGCGCTGGAACGAGTCCGGCCGCACGGTCAGCCGGGGATCGCCGATGATGCGGATCGTCAGGCGCTTGTTCTTCATCTGCGCTTCGCTGCGGAACCGCTGCAGAACCTCCTCGATATCCACCGCGCCGACATCCTCGTTCGCCTCGTCCTTGGCGAAGGCGAGATAGCCTTCCAGCATGCGCTGCATCTCGTCGATATCGGCGTTCAGTTCGGTGGCGTCCTCGCCTTCGCCGAGGAAGGAGATCTGCAGGCGAAAGCGCGTGAGGATGGTGCGAAGATCGTGGCTGACGCCGTTCAGCATCTGGGTTCGCTGTTCGAGCTGGCGTTCGATCCGGTCGCGCATCTGGATGAAGGCGATCGAGGCCCGGCGCACTTCGGACGCGCCGCGCGGCCTGAAATCGGGGGGCAGGGGCTGACCGCGCCCGAAGCCTTCGGCGGCGGCAGCAAGGTTCTGGATCGGCCGGATCTGATTGCGCAGGAAGAGGATCGCGATCAGCAGGAGGACGAGGGAGGTGATGACCATCCAGACGATGAAGATATGGGTGTTCGACGCATAGGCCGAATTGCGCGGCGCGAAGATGCGCAGGATCTTGTCGTCCAGCTGGATGCGGATCTCGACGACCTTCGAATCGCCGACTGTATCGATCCAGAACGGGCGACCGATCTGGTCGCGGATCTCGTTGGAAAGAATGCTGTCGAGAATGTTGAAGAAGGGCTTGGGCGCCGGCGGCGGCAGCGGTTCCAGCGGCATGATCGAGGCGTTGAGATCGAGGTCCTGCCGGGCGATCCGCATGGCGATCGCATCGCTCTCGTCGCCCGGAATGGTCTGCACCATCTCGACGATCGCCGCGATGTCGCGCACCACGGACTCGGACAGGCGCTCGGTCACCATGGCCCAGTGCCGTTCCATGAAGACGACGGTGACGACGCATTGCAGGATGACCATCGGCGCGATGATGATGATCAGCGAGCGGGCATAGAGGCTCTTGGGCGTGTAGCGCGCGAAGAAGCGTGGAATGGGTCGCAGCGGTCCGCGCCAGATGTCGATGCGCGAGGGGATGGGCACGCGGCGCAGCCAGCGCCACCCCCAGACATCGGGCCAGCGCCGCAACCAGTCCCGCGAGAAGCGCGATGCCTTGGAAAGGGCGTTCGTCGTGTCGCTTCGGCCTTTGCGCATGCGCTCGATGAAGGTCATGGGGACGAACCCTCAGTCGATGTTCAGGCGATAGCCGACGCCGCGCACGGTCTGCAGCCAGAGCGGATTGCCCGGATCGGCCTCGATCTTGCGCCGCAGCCGGTTGATCTGCACGTCGATCGTCCGCTCGCCGATCTCGTTCTCCTCGCCGAGAAGATCGAGGCGGGGCACGGTCTCGCCGGGCTTGGCGGCAAATTGCGCCATGATGTCCTGTTCGCGGTCCGTCAGGCGCACGATCTCGCCGCCGCGCTTGAGTTCGCGCCGGGACAGATTGAAGGCGAAGGGCCCGAAACAGACGGTCTCGATCGCGACCGGCGCCTGACTGACCCCGCGCTTCAGAATGTTGTTGAGCCGCAGCAGAAGCTCGCGCGGATCGAAGGGTTTGGCGAGATAGTCGTCGACCCCGGCCTCGAGGCCCTCGATGCGGGAATCGATTTCCGAACGGGCCGTGAGCATGAGGATCGGGCAGTCCCGCGTCTCGCGCAGGGAGCGCACGAGGTCGAGGCCGTTTTCGCCGGGCATCATG
This sequence comes from Fulvimarina fulva, assembly GCF_039652615.1. Taxonomy (NCBI): domain Bacteria; kingdom Pseudomonadati; phylum Pseudomonadota; class Alphaproteobacteria; order Hyphomicrobiales; family Aurantimonadaceae; genus Fulvimarina; species Fulvimarina fulva. The sequence goes on along the minus strand of NZ_JBDJAC010000015.1, from coordinate 62,926 downwards.
ACATCGACGATCATCAGGTCGAAATCGAGCCCTTCGAGGATGCGGCGGGCTCCGGCCGCATCGGAGGCGGTCGAGACGCGGAAGCGCTTCTCGGAGAGAAATCGCGAGAGCAGCGAACGGATGCGGCGATCGTCGTCCACGATGAGGATATGGGGCGCGCTGTCGTCAAGGATGTCGCGCTCTGCCGTGGGTGCTTCGCTCATTCGATGGGTCCTTCGTTCCAAACGCGGCTCTCGAGCCAGTTGCGGGCCGGTGGCTCGCTTGCGCCGAGATGGGCAAGGAAATGGGCGACGGCGCCAACGCCGTCCGGTCCGATCTTCGCGATGGCCGCGTCGAGGCGCTTCGACTGCTGGCGCGAGAGTTCGAGGGTGAGGTCCCGGCCCTTCGGCGTCGGGTAGAGCCGGCGCTGGCGGCGATCCTCCTCGCCCGGCAACTGGGCGACGAAACCTTCGTCGATCAGCTGGCGCAGCACCCGCGAGAGGGACTGTTTGGTGATCTTCAGGAGTTCCAGCAGTTCGGCGATGGTGATCCCCGGAGAGCGGTTGACGAAGTGCAGGATCCGGTGGTGGGCCCGGCCGAAGCCGTAGGAGGCAAGGATCGCGTCCGCATCCGCCGTGAACTGGCGATAGGCGAAGAACATCAGCTCGATGAAACGAAAATCCACCTCGCCGAGCGTTTCCAGCGGCTCGGAGACGATCAGCTCCGCTTGCTCAAGCTTTGATCCATCTGCAACAGATTTGTTCATGAAATAGGTCAGCACTATTGACGCATTTTTCGGTCCACGTTACACAACTGCGCAGATGTTGAAAACTGCGTGGTCACCATGGGCCCGCACGGTGTCGAGACGATGATGACGGGCCCAGTGTGGTTCGCCCGGTCGGTATAAGCCGAAATAGGGTGGGCCTCGCGCATCCGCCATCGGACAGGCCGAGCCCCCCTTGAAAGGGGCGGTTTCGAGACTGAATTCAACCGAGACGCATTCGATTTTTACTCGCGCCCCACTCCTGTATCCGGCGCCGGAAGGACATCAGACCATGAGCAGTGTTCCGTTCGATCAGCTCGAAGGCGAAATCTGGATGAACGGCACGTTCGTGCCGTGGAAGGACGCCAAGATCCACGTTCTGACCCATGGTCTACACTATGCGAGCTCGGTCTTCGAAGGTGAGCGCGCCTATGGCGGCGAAGTGTTCAAGCTGCGCGAGCACACCGAGCGACTGATCAAGTCCGGCCGGATCCTCGGGTTCAAGGTTCCCTACAGTGCGGACGAGCTGGATGCGGCGACGAATGAGCTTCTGAAGCGCCAGGGCTTCACCGATGCCTATATCCGGCCCATCGCATGGCGTGGGTCCGAGATGATGGGCGTTTCAGCCCAGAAGAACACAATCAACGTCGCCATCGCCGCCTGGCTCTGGCCGAGCTATTTCGATCCCGAACAGCGGATGAAGGGCATCCGCCTGGATCTTGCCGAATATCGCCGCCCCGATCCGATGACGGCGCCCTCGCGCGCCAAGGCCGCCGGCCTCTACATGATCTGCACGATTTCCAAGCATGCGGCGGAAGCCAAGGGCTATGCCGATGCGATGATGCTCGACTGGCGCGGCCGGGTGGCCGAGGCGACGGGCGCCAACATCTTTTTCGTGAAGGACGGTGCCATCCACACGCCGGACCCGGACTGCTTTCTCAATGGCATCACCCGCCAAACGGTGATCGGACTCGCCAAACGTCGCGGCATCGAGGTGATCGAGCGAGCGATCATGCCGGAGGAACTGTCCGGTTTCTCCGAATGCTTCATCTGCGGCACGGCCGCCGAGGTGACGCCGGTCGCAGAGATCGCCGACTGGCGCTTCACGCCGGGCGAGATCACGCGCCAGCTGATCGAGGACTACACGGCGGAAGTTCAGCCGAAGCGCGCCGCCGCGGAGTAAGGGCGAGGGTGCCGGAAACGGTGCAGGACGGTTCGGCCCGAAGCTTTCGCGACAGGCTTTGCGATCGCGGGGGCCAATCTGAACACCAAGTCCTGCGCCGTGGCTTTCCCTTGACGACGGAAATGAAAAAGGGGCGCACACAGCGCCCCTGATGTCCGACTGGTATTGAAGGCAAGGAGGATCGTTGCGGATGACCCTCCGACTGCCTCAGTCGTTTGTGGCCATCGCGGTTGCTCCGCCGGCGGCATCGGCCGCGCGGTAGAGAGCACTGACATCGCTCGGCTGCGAGAACGGATGGAGGCGCCGTGTTTCGGTTTCAGCTGGAAGCCCCGGGATGCTCGAGACTGCCTCCGTTTCGGCCTCTTGAGGGACCTCGGGCGTGCGTTCAAGAACGCGGCTGCGAAGAAAAGACAAGGTCATCGCGGTCATCAACGTCCTATTTTGCAGAAGACGAAAGAGAAACTGCGCCGGATTATCGCTCGTTCCCCTGTCATTTAAAGTTTATCTTTGCTTGTCATCGCGAGTCAATTCGTCTCCGCCTTATTTTCGGCGGATTCGATGCAGTTGGCAAAGAATGTGGTTGTCGCCGGCCAATCGGAGAAGACGCCCCTCACGCCGATATCGCTCGAAAGGACATCGAGAAGCTTCAGCATGTCGCCATCGGACGTCGTGATGTCGTTGATCGACTGGTAGTACCATCCGCCGCCGGCGGCGAGGGGACCGGAGCGCTCCAGCGACCAGGCGATGATGTCGAGACCGGCCTCTTTCGCTTCCCGTGCATAGGGTGAGGGAACGATCTCCCCGTCTTCGGCGGTGACGAGCATCCAGAGCGGCGGCGCAATGATCCGAACCCCGTCGTCGGCAAGCGACTGCATGGTCGGCTCGAATGTGTCAGGCTTCATCGGGTCGAAGCCGTCGAGCGTTTCGTAGCGATCGTCGAGATAGACGGCCTGCTGTCCGAACTCCGGAAATTCCGCGATCCAGAACTTCACATCTGCGAGATTGAAGGACTGGGGGTAGACGTCGCCCGGCGAAACGCCCGCGTCGATATAATCCTGGATCATCTGCCGGGCGTAATCGGCCTGGCTGTACTCGCCCTCGAACGGCATCTCGACCTCGGGGCCCTTCAGCTCCGGGGTGAACTTGCGGCCGAGCGACTTGATGAGTTCGATCGAGTCCTTGTGGGTCATCAACGTGCCCGGCGAATAGAGCGTGGTGCGCCAGTCCGCGAGGCCGCCCTGATAGTCTTCGGCGGTTTCGGCCGCCGGATCGAAGGAATCCATCTTGGCGTTCAGCGTCTGGAACTCGGCAAGCGTCAGGTCTGATGTGCAGCACTTCGCCTGCGCTTCCTCGCCTTCGCCCGTGCCGGTGGCGGCAGTGAACGGCGTGGTGCATTTCGCCGCAAGCTCCGGACGGGTCAAAATGTCGGTCGTCGTGTGGAGATCGCACTGGGCATGCCGGCAGACAAGCTCGCGGTCCTTCGTGAAGGCGACGTCGCATTCGATGATGCCGGCGCCCTGCCGGGCCGCGGCGATATAGGACTCGCGGCTGTGCTCAGGAAATTGCAAGGGCGCGCCGCGATGGCCGATCGACCAGTCGCTGGCCTTCATCGGCTGGCCGAGACAGGCCGAAAGCTTCGTCTTGAGGTCTCCGTCCTCCAGCTGATCGACGAGATAGCCGGGCCGGACGCCGATCTCGGCGGATGCGGGCATTGCCACCGCGCCCGTGCCCTGATTCTGGGCGATCGCGGGCTGGAGGAAGGCAAAGCCGGTGAGGGCCGTCGCAAGGGTCAAGGTCGCGCGCATGAAGGTTTTCCCGTGATCGTGCGGAGCCAGCGTCTTGAGGAGGGAGATAGAGACGTTTTACGACAGAGGAACGACAGATGGCGGACTTTTGAAACCGGTTTGACCGCTTAGGGATGATGGCTTTTATCGGTGCCGCCGTGCCGCGCGCGCACCTATACGCAGATCCAGGTGGATCGGTCGGCTCTCTTATCACTTACCCGTGGGTAAAAGATGACGGCGCGCCCCCTGAGCTGTGGGCCGATTGGACTTGTCGCTCACGGTTTCCTGAGCCAGTTCACCAGAGGGTAGCAAACACTTGGTGGAGGATGTCGCGCGATGGCAACGACTGATCGGTCGAAGGACCGCAAAGAGGGTGTTTCACGTGAAACGAGCGGCGAGGGCGCGACAGGCACGCTCAAACTCGTTCCGGCCCTTGTTGGTATCGCTGCCTTTGTCCTTCTCCTTTTTCTTCCCAAACCCGACGATCTTTCGATAGAGGCCTGGCGCGTCGTCGCCGTCGCCACGCTCATGGTGATCTGGTGGCTCACGGAGGCCGTGCCGGTGCCCGCGACCGCCCTCGTCCCTCTCGTTCTCTTTCCGCTCACCGGCGCCATGTCCATGAGCGCAACCGCATCGCCCTATGCCAATCCGACGATCTTCCTGTTCATGGGCGGATTCATGCTGGCGGGTGCCATGCAGCGCTGGAATCTCCACCGTCGGATTGCGCTCAACATCGCCTCGCGCACCGGCTCGCGCCAGCACCAGATCGTTGGCGGCTTCATGATCGCCACCGCCTTTCTCTCCATGTGGGTCTCGAACACGGCGACCACCGTCATGATGCTGCCGATCGCCATCTCCGTCATCGGCCTCGTCGGCGACGAGACGGGCGATGAGAAGGCGACGAAGCTCTTCGCCCTCTCCCTGCTTCTTGGTGTCGCTTACTCCGCCTCGATCGGCGGTGTGGCGACGCTGATCGGGACGCCGCCGAACGCGCTTCTTGCCGGCATGCTCAGCGAAAACTACGGCTTCGATCTCGGCTTTGGCCGCTGGATGCTGATCGGCCTGCCGGTCTCGATCCTGATGCTCGTCATCTCCTGGCTGATCCTGACGAAGTTCGCGCTGCGTCTGCCGACGCATGAAGTCGAGGGTGCAGACAGGATCATCGCGGATGAACTGAAAGGCCTCGGCAAGATGTCGCGTGCCGAAAAGATCGTCGCTGCCGTCTTCATGACGGCCGCCATCCTCTGGATGACCCGCTCCTGGCTCCAGAACTTCATCCCGAGCCTCGACGATGCGGCCATCGCAATCGGGGCGGCACTGGTTCTGTTCCTCGTTCCGACTGGAATGAAGGACGAAGATGGCATGCGGGTCGCGCTGCTCGACTGGAAGACCGCTGCCAACATTCCCTGGGGCGTGCTGATCCTGTTTGGCGGCGGGCTGACGCTCGCGGCCGCCGTTGCCGGGACCGGACTCGATCGCTGGATCGGTCAGGCAATCGGAAGTTTCGCCGGGGCTCTGACGATTTTCGTCCTCATCGTCATCGTCGCCGGGATCATGATGATCCTGACGGAATTCACCTCCAACACCGCGACCTCCGCCACCTTCCTGCCGCTGCTTGCCGCGCTCAGCCTGAACATCGGCGAAAATCCCCTGCTTCTGGCGATCCCCGCCGCCCTGTCTGCCTCCATGGCGTTCATGATGCCGGTTGCGACCCCGCCGAATGCGCTGGTCTTCGCGTCCGGTCACATCTCGATCCCGCAAATGGTTCGATATGGCGCTTGGCACAATCTCGCGGCGCTCGTGATCATCTCGACCCTTGGCTACCTGATCTTGACGACGCTCTTCGGCGTTACGGTCGGCGAGATGCCGGGCTGGGCGAGCGGCGGTTCGACGAGCTGATCTGGTCCGTCGATGGGATGAGGGTGTTCGTCAGCCAACGATCCTCGCATTGCGGCAGAGGACATCGCTGACCTTCACGTCGATCTCGCCAAGGCTTAGTCCTGCGACCGCGAGGACATCCGCGAGAAGCGCGTCGAGCGGCGTTGCGTCGAAGAGAAGCGCATCGTTCACCATTGCGGTCAGCGATCCGGTGGAAAGCCCGATCAAGCCGACCCGCGCCGACAGATCGGTTTCGCGGAAGAGGCTCGTCATGGGGCTAGACAGAAGCGAGGTGGTCCGGACGGCCTTCGTATTCCCGGTTGCGATATCTGTGCCGGTGAAGGTGACGAGGACGGGCTCAGCGTTCTCGATCGCGAGATTGGCGCGGGCGTCGACCTGAGCGACGAGGGCCTCCACGATCGGTGCGTAGTAAAGACGATCTCTCATCGAGATCTCTTCGAGGCGCTTCGTCCACCGTCCGAGGGATAGCCGGGCAAGTCCGGGCGTCACGGCAAGGGTCACCGATCGGGCGTTCGGGTCGGACGAACAGGTGATGGCGGCGACGTCCACGCGTCCGCCCGCAAGGATCGCTTCGATCGGAAGATCGAGACCGATGCCCAGCCCGTCCAAGGGGCTTTGCGTTTCAGCGCGAAGGCGTAGCCTTGCCTGACCGGTTTCGATCCCCCGGCCCATCGCGGCAATCCCCAGCGTCGGCGTCGACTTCATCGCCTCCCCGAGAAGAAGGTCCAGTTCGACGGTGCCAAGCGTCGGCAGATCGAGATCGAGAGACGCAGTAAGCCCGGATGCCGCCTTTTTAACAATGGCATCGACGACATCGAGCGCCGACAGCCGGGTGTTCAGAATTTCTGCCGCAGCATTTCGCGTGATCGAAATATCGTCGCTGCCGAGATCGATCAGATCGGACACTCGCATTTTGGCATCGAGCGCCAACGAACTCTGCGCGGCCTTGCGCATGGATGCGGCTGCCATCGCCTTTCCGCTCTCTGCCAGAGCGTCCGAACCGGCCATCAGCAGATCCGATGCCGGCATCTCCGTGCCGACCGCCGCGGCGAAATCCGAGGTTTTCGAGCTGTCGGGGCCGTCTGTGGGGATGAGATCGCCAAGCGTGACGGATGTACTGAGGAGATTGTTGTAATCGAGGGCGTCCAGCGAGAGCTCGACGCCAATCGCATCCTTGAGGATCGTATTCAGAAGCTTCGGATCGAGGCTTGCGAGGCGGCTGCCGGCCTGAAACACCACCCTCGCATCGATCGCGGCGTCCGAGCGCACCGTCAGGTCGACGCCATCGATGCCGAGGACACGAGCGAGGGTATAGACATGCGGCTTGCGTGCCTCGATCCTCACGACAGGCGAGCTGCCGTAAACACCTGCCTGGAAGCGCTCCTCGCGCGGTTTCGCGGCCTCGTATGTTCCGAAGACGAGATCGAACGTCACGTCGTCCTGGGAAGAGGCGGCGAAAACCTTGGCGGCAATCGCCTCGGCGTCGTCCGGGTGTCGGATCGCGGCGAGTGCGGCTGCATCGCTGGCGGCCTGCAAGGCGCGCCGTTCCAGATAGGCAAGACCAAGATCGGTCGCGTAGCCCCCGAAGCCAAGGATGACGGGCAGCATCAGGGCGAATGTGATGGCGATATTTCCGCTGTTCGAACGGGGCCCGAGGAGCTGAAGAAATCGCTTCATGGCAAAAGCACCGTCGCCGAACGCCGGAGGCTCTCGGTCTCGCCGAGCGGCTTGGTCACGATGGCGGGAAGCCCGAAACCGGACACGTCATAGGCGACATTGACCGTGAACCAGTGCCCGTCTTCCTTGACCTCGTAGGTGAGAAGGTCCCGGTTGATCAGTGCATATTGTTCGGAAGAATTCGCGATGGCCGCGCCGACGAGGGTCCGGCGTTCATCGGCATCAAGCCCCACCATGGCGTAGCGGCTCGCATCGGCGGAGATCGCCTGTAGGGAATGGGCGAGGCCGATATAGACGCCGAAGAAAGCAACCGCGAAGGCGATGAAGAGGAAAACTGGCAGGATCACCGCGAACTCGACGCCGGCTGCGCCTTTCGATTGGGTGAAAAGCGAGATCAGCTGAGATCGTGCCCTTATTGACGTTGAAAGCCTGATCGGGTCCGGCCTGAAAGCTCCGTCAACGTTATGATGGAATCCGGAAGCAATCGGTTTCTGAATGCGCATGGGGTCTTAACCATCCGTCGCCATAAAACTAAGCTATGCTTGCTTTTAGCGGCCTAACAAATAGTAACCGCGGCTGATCACAGACACGTGACAATTTGCGTTATCTCTAATTTTACGCGTCTTCAGGTTATACCTATATAGGTAGCATTAATGGCCTTAGAGGATACAGTTCTCCACACCCAGGGTAGCCGCCGCGATGACGGCGTAGCGGGCGAATTTGCCGGCTGCGACGAGAACCGTGAAGGTGAGGAGAGGGATGCGCAGGAAGCCGGCGGCCAGAGTGAGGGCGTCTCCGCCGAAGGGCCACCAGGCGAAGAGAAGCGTCCAGGAGCCGTAGCGCCTGAAGACCATCTCCGCTTTCTCCAGTGCTGGCTTGGGCACCGGAAACCATTTCCGATCGGCATAACGCGCGAAGTAGCGTCCCATCGCCCAGTTGACGATCGAACCCAGCGTGTTTCCCGTGCCGGCGATCAAGACGGCGGTGACCGGATCGACCGCAGTTTCTGCGAGCGCGGCGATCAGCACGAGTTCCGATGCGCCGGGCAGGATGGTGGCGGCGAGAAAGGCGCTCCAGAAGAGGCCGGCGAAAATGGCGAGTGCGGTCATGGGTGAGCGATAGCCGGGCTGCCGACGGCATGGAAGAAGGTGTCACGATCCTTCGGCCGCATCGCAAGGCCGATGATTTGAAGAAGTGGTTGCGGCAACCTGTCGATTTTCTGGATCACAGAGATTGAACGCACTGTCTGTCATCACCACATCATAGGGGAAATACAGATGAACACTCTCTTCTGGCTGACGATGCTTGCCGTCGTCGCCGATTTTTGAAAGGAACGGGATCTCCATGACTTCACGCGCCCTGATTCGGCCGGCCTGGACGCCAGCAACGATCGCCCTGATGGTTGGCGGTTTCTTCGTTTTCTGGCCGCTTGGCCTGGCCGTTCTGGCCTATATTCTTTGGGGTGATCGCCTCGACGCCTTCAAGCGCGACGTCAATACCTCGACTGACCGCCTGTTCGGTGGTCTGAAGCGCGCCGGCTTCAATGCGTCGTCTTTCAGCGCCCAGCGCACCGGCAATGTCGCTTTCGACGATTGGCGGGATGCCGAGCTGAAGCGTCTCGACGAGGAGCGCCGCAAGCTGCATGAGGCTTCGGCCGAATTCGAGGCCTATGCCCGCGAATTGCGCCGGGCGAAGGATCAGGAAGAGTTCGATCGCTTCATGAAGGATCGCCGTTCGCGCGATACCCGCAGCGACGACGGCCCGGTGGTTGACGGCCATCCGGCCTGATCCCCGCTTGCGGGACGGCTCACAAGAGCCTGACTTGGTGCAATGAATATGAAGGCGGTGCCGCGAGGGTGCCGCCTTTTCTTTTGTCCGCCTGGCCCTGACATGGCATCGTCTGGGGATGACGGCCGGGCGCATGATCCTCGCCATGGGAGCTGCTCGATTGCCGTGTTATCTGGCAAATCAGACCGACCCAAATCATTCGCGGCGTCACGCTCATGGCTCTCAAACTGCGCAGTCTTTACCGGCGTCCGGAAGCGTCGACGCCATTGCCGGACTTTGTGGAAGCCGGTGGACGGCAGGTGCCGCTTACCGTGCGCGAGAACGCACGCGCCAAGCGGCTGATCCTGCGCATCGCGCCGGACGGCGGCGCGGTGGTGACGGTGCCGCCGAAGACGCGCAGGAAGACACTGTCTGATTTCATCACACGCCATCAGGGCTGGATCGCCGAGCGGGCAGGGGGGGCGGCCGCGCCGGTGCTTGTTACCGATGGCGGATCGATCCCGCTGCGGGGCGAGACCGTGAAGCTGGTCTATCGCGGCGGCCGGCGCGTATCGCGGTTTGATACGCAGTCGGGCGAATTGACCGTTGGCGGCATGCCGGAGCATTTCGGCCGACGGGTGAAGGATTTCCTGAGGAAGGAAGCCAAGGCCGATCTGATGGCGGCGGTTTCGACCCATGCGGCGAGCGTCGGCCTCAGCCCCAAGATGGTGACCCTCAAGGATACGGTGAGCCGTTGGGGGTCCTGCACTTCCGACCGCCGTCTCTCGTTCTCTTGGCGGATCGTCATGGCGCCGCCCCATGTGCTCGACTATCTCGCGGCCCACGAGGTGGCGCATTTCAAGGAAATGAACCATTCGGCGGCGTTCTGGGCGGTGTGCCGCGAGCTGTGCCCCCGAATGGACGAGGGCCGGGACTGGCTGAAGACGAACGGCGCCTCGCTTCATCGCATCCGCTTCGATTGAACGCCGTGCGATGTTTCACGTGAAACGGGAAACCCGTTCAGCCGTTCGAATAATCCCGCTCGCCGAAGATCGCCGAACCGACGCGCACGCTCGTCGCGCCGAATTCGACCGCAGTCTCGTAATCCCCGCTCATGCCCATGGAGAGCTTTTCGATGCCGGCTTCACCGGCGAGCTTGGCGAGGAGGGCGAAGTGGGGGCCAGGATTCTCGTCCACCGGCGGGATGCACATGAGACCTTCGATGGTCAGGCCATGCTCCGTTCGACAGCGCTCCACGAAGGCGACGGCCTCCTTCGGCATGATGCCGGCTTTCTGATCCTCTTCGCCCGTATTCACCTGAACATAGAGACGCGGCGTCCGGCCCTGCTTCGAGATTTCCTTGGCGATCTCGCGGGCGATCTTCTCCCGGTCTACCGTTTCGATCACATCGAAAAGGGCGACGGCATCGGCGGTCTTGTTCGATTGGAGCGGGCCCACGAGGCGCAGTTCGATACCCGGATAGCGTTCCTTGAGGGGCGGCCACTTCGCCTGGGACTCCTGCACTTTATTCTCGCCGAAGATGCGATGGCCGGCCTCGAGAACCGGCACGATCTCCTCCTCGCCCTTGGTCTTGGAAATCGCGACGAGGGCGACGCTGTTCGCCTCGCGCCCGGCATCGGTCACGGCCTTCGCGATGGTGTCTTTCACGACGTGATACTGGTCGGCGGTGGACACGAAATTCCTCGCAGAAGCTTTTAAGATTGGCCTCTCTTATCGCACGGGTGGTGGCAATCTCCAGCCCCGATGCGTCTGAAGAAGGCTCAATTGCAAACGCAGCGAAAGCTGCGTTTGCAATTGAGTTATCCCCATGCGTGCTTCTGCCTTTAAAATTTGGCGCTGCAACACAAACCCGTGAGAGGTGGCGGCTCTGTTAAACTCATTGTTCGTTCATACATTGTCAGTACAGGTTTCTCGTGATAATCGGTTCGAAGCTGATAGCGCTTGAAGCCTGACGCCTTGGCTCTGAGCATGACCGAATGGTCATGAAGGATATGGTTATGTCTGCCGCAAAAAAAGACGAAACATTCACGGCTCGTATCGCGCCGGCTGATCTCGAACTGATCCGCCGAGCCGCCGCCGTTTGCGGAAAGAGCCTTTCCAATTTCGTTATGGAATCAGCCATAAATAGCGCCCAGAAGTCGCTGATGGATCAGCGTTTCATGCATCTCGATGCAAAGCTGTTCGATTCCGTATCCGAAACCCTGTCTCAGCCTGCGAAGACCCATCCGGCACTGGTCGATCTGTTTGCGGAAGAGAATGCGTGGGCGACTTCAAACGACTAGGGCTCTACGCGCCTGAACCTTTGAACGAAGCGCACGATCCGGCCGGCTTTTCAAGCGGGAAGCCGGTCATGGATTCATGGCTCACCGAGCTCGCTTTCCATAATCAGGCCAACAACTTTTCTCGCACCTTCGTCATCTGCGATGAGGACAGGAAGGTTCGGGCTTTCTATGCCTTGTGCGCGGGGATGATCCTGCGCAAGGAGGCGCCGAAGAAGGTCGCGCCTCACGGGTCTCCGTCTGAAATTCCGGTTGCCTTGCTTGCCCGTCTCGCCGTTGCGCAGGATTTGCAGGGCAAAGGCATCGGCAAAGCACTTCTTTCGAACGCGCTTCGCAATGCTGCTTCGGCCTCCCAAGCCGTGGCATTTCGGGCTGTCGTGGTCGATGCCATCGATGAGGAAGCATCGGCATTCTACAGGCGCTTCGGCTTTGCCTCGACCAAGATCAACCCGATGAAACTGATCCTGCCGACCCAAGATATCGTCGCATCTCTCAACGCGGCCATGGCACGTTGATCGAGAGTGGCGGCGGCACATTGCGGTATCAGGTTGAATTCGCCATCGCGAAAAGGATAAGTCAGCGCTGACTTATTCCAAAAGGCCGGTCGACACGGCCCAAAGATCGCGACGCTTCATGACCACCGAACGATATAATCCGCGCGCCGTCGAACCTCGCTGGCGGACTGCCTGGGACGAGGCGGGTCTCTACGAGACCAAGACCGATGCGCCGGGCGAGACATACTACGTGCTCGAGATGTTTCCCTATCCCTCGGGGCGCATCCATATGGGCCATGTGCGCAACTACACGATGGGCGATGTCGTGGCGCGATACAAGCGCGCGCAAGGTTTCAACGTGATCCACCCGATGGGCTGGGACGCCTTCGGCATGCCCGCCGAGAACGCGGCGATGCAGAACAAGGTGCATCCCGCGAAATGGACCTATGAGAACATCGCCTCCATGCGCGCCCAGCTGAAAAGCATGGGCCTGTCGCTGGATTGGTCGCGGGAGTTCGCGACCTGCGACGTGGAATATTACCACCGCCAGCAGATGCTCTTCCTCGATTTCCTCGATGCGGGGCTCGCCTATCGCAAGAAGTCGAAGGTGAACTGGGACCCGGTCGACATGACCGTGCTCGCCAACGAACAGGTGGAGGACGGACGCGGCTGGCGTTCCGGCGCGCTCGTCGAGCAGCGCGAGCTGACCCAGTGGTTCTTAAAGATCACCGATTTCGCCGAAGACCTTCTGGAGGCGCTCGACCATCTGCCGAACTGGCCGGAAAAGGTCCGGCTGATGCAGAAGAACTGGATCGGCAAGTCGGAAGGCCTGATGGTGCGCTGGCAGCTTGCAGAAACAGGCAAGCCGGACGGTTTCGACGAGCTAACGGTCTTCACCACGCGGCCCGACACGCTGTTCGGTGCGTCCTTCCTCGCAGTCGCGGCCGATCATCCCCTGGCGTTGAAGCTTGCCGAGAGCGATCCGAACCTCGCAGAATTCGCCGCCGATTGCCGGCGGACGGGCACCAGCGCCGAGGCGCTGGAGACGGCGGAGAAGAAGGGATACCGAACGGGCGTCGAGGCGGTGCACCCGTTCGATCCGAACTGGACGCTTCCCGTCTATGTCGCGAACTTCGTGCTGATGGATTACGGCACGGGCGCGGTCTTCGGCTGCCCCGCCCACGACCAGCGCGATCTCGATTTCGCGCGGAAATACGAGCTTCCGGTCAAGCCGGTCGTCCTGCCGCCGAAGGAAGACCCGACGGTCTTCTCGATCTATTCGGAAGCCTATGACGGCGACGGCGTTCTGTTCAATTCGGAATTTCTCGATGGCAAGAGCCCGGACGAGGGCTTCGAGGCCGTGGCGAAACGGCTGGAAGAGACCGAGTTAGCCGGCAAACCTCAGGCCGAGCGGAAGATCAATTTCCGCCTGCGCGACTGGGGCATCTCGCGCCAGCGCTACTGGGGCTGCCCGATCCCGGTCATCCACTGCGAGGCCTGCGGCGTGGTGCCGGAGAAGCGCGAGAACCTGCCGGTTCAGCTGCCGGACGACATCGATTTCGAAAAGCCGGGCAACCCGCTCGACCGCCATCCGACCTGGCGCAAGACGTCCTGTCCGCAATGCGGCGGCGAGGCCCTGCGCGAGACGGACACGATGGACACCTTCGTCGATTCGTCCTGGTATTTCGCCCGCTTCACCGCGCCGCGCGCCGAAACGCCGACCGTGCCGGAGATCGCGAACAGGTGGCTGCCAGTCGACCAGTATATCGGCGGCATCGAGCATGCGATCCTCCATCTTCTCTATTCGCGCTTCTTCGTGCGCGCCATGAAGGCGACGGGCCATCTCGATCTGGACGAGCCGTTCAAGGGCCTCTTCACGCAAGGCATGGTCGTCCACGAGACCTACAAGGACGGCCGTGAATGGGTCTCGCCTGCCGACGTGAACATCGTCGAGGAGGACGGCAAGCGCGTTGCGACACGCATTTCCACGGGGGCGGAAATCACCATCGGCGGCATCGAGAAGATGTCGAAGTCGAAGAAGAACGTGGTCGACCCGGAGGACATCATCGGCCGCTTCGGCGCCGATACCGCGCGCTGGTTCGTCCTGTCGGATTCACCGCCCGATCGCGACGTGATCTGGACGGAAGCCGGTGCGGAGGGCGCTTTCCGCTTCGTACAGCGGGTCTGGAGGCTCGTCAGCGAGGCGGCGCCCCATGTGGCGGGTGCCGGCGCCGTGAGCGACCCCGAGGCTCAGCCGGCTCTCGACATCCGCAAGGCGGCGCACCGTGCGGCTCACGGCGTTGAGACCGATATCGAGCGGCTCGGCTTCAACAAGGCCGTTGCGCGCATCCACGAACTCGTCAACGTCCTTGCCGGCCCGCTCTCCAAGCTCGATGGGGCCGACGCCGATACGAAGGCGGCGGCAGCGGCCGCGCTCGACATGCTGGTGCGGCTGATAGCGCCGATGATGCCGCATCTTGCCCAGGAATGCTGGACGCTGCTCGGCCATGACGATTTCGTGTCCGCACAGAGCTGGCCGGTCGTCGAAGCCGATCTCCTGCGAGACGACAGCGTCACACTTCCCTTGCAAATCAACGGAAAGAAGCGCGGCGACTTGACCGTCCCCGCCGACGCCAGCAAAGCTGACATCGAACAGGCGGCGCTCGCCGCCGACGTCGTGCAGCAGGCGCTGAATGGCGGCACGCCCAAGCGGCTTGTCGTGGTGCCGGGGAGAATCGTGAATGTGGTCGTCTGATCGTTTCAAGCGTTGCGGTGTCGCGCTCGCCGTCGTCGCCGGCCTCGGTGCGCTCTCCGCCTGCACGGCAAGGCCGCTCTATGGCGACCTTTCACCGTCGGGCGCCATCTCGTCCCCGAATTTTGCGAGCCTGCGCGGCCGGATCGCGATCAGCGAGGCGAACACGCGCACGACACAGATCGTCCGCAACGCGCTGTTGTCCCGGCTCAATGAAGGCAAGCCCGTGTCCGAGCCGGTCTACGCGGTCAATCTGACGGCAAGCGGTGTCGAGCAGGGCATCACGATCGAGCCGGGCGGTGTGCCGACATCGTCGGTCTACCGTCTCACCGTCGATTATACGCTCGTCCGGGTCTCCGACAACCAGACCATCGACAGCGGAAAGCGGGAGGTCATCACCCCGTTCGACCGCACGGGTCAGCTCTTCCAGGCCCAGCGCGCCTTGCTGAATGCCCGCACGCAGGCCGGCAAGGAAGCTGCGGCCCAGCTGGAACTCGCGATCGCGGTGGCGCTCGAGAAGCAGGGCTACTGATTTCGACTTCGCCGATCGCGGCTTGAAAGGTTCGTCATGGCCCAGAAGAAAGCCGGGGAGGTCGACGCCTTTCTCTCGCGGCCGGATTTTTCCTATCCGGTGATCCTTCTCTATGGGCCCGATCCGGGCCTCGTATCCGAACGCGCGAGCGCGATTGCGAAGCATTCGGGCGTCGATCCGAGCGATCCCTTCGCGAGCGTCAGTCTTGCCGCCGACGACATAGAAAAGGATATCGGCCGGCTTTACGACGAGGCCCTGACGGTTTCCCTGTTCGGGGGGACGCGCCTCATCCGCGTTCGCGGGGCTGGCACCGGCAAGGCCCTGTCCGAAGCAGTCACGACCCTTTCCGAAAAGAAGCTCGAAGGCGCGATCCTCATCGTCGAGGCTGGCGAGCTCAAGAAGAATGCGGCGCTGCGCCTCGGTGTCGAGCGGGCGAAATATGCGATCGCACTGCCGTGTTACCAGGACGAGGGGCGGGCGCTCGACCGGATGATCGACGAGGAGTTCACGCGCGCCGGCCTGCAGATCGACCGGGAGGGGCGCGAGGAGCTGAAGAGCCGGCTCGGGGCAAACCGCATGGCCTCGCGCGGCGAGGTCGAGAAGCTCTGCGTCTATGCCTATGGCACCGAGCGGGTGACCGCCGAGGACGTCGCGGCGATCGTCGGCGATGTGTCGGCCGATGCCGTGGACGAGGCGATCGATGCGACGATCAGCGGCGCGGTGAAGAAGCTGCCGGCGCTGATCGAGCGGCTGACGGATGCGGGAACGCCGATTTTCCAGCTCCAGCAGAATCTTCTTCGGACCATCCAGCAATTGACCGCTATGCGAGAGGTCGTGGAGCGCCAGGGCGAGCCGGTGGGCCGCGTCGTCGAGCGCCGCAGGCCGCATTTCAAGCGCAAGCCCGCACTGGAGACGGCCCTTGCTGCATGGCCGCTGGAGGCGCTCGCCCGTACGGGCCGTCGGATCGAGGCCGATATCCTGAAGAGCCGCAAGGAAAACCAGATGGCGCTGACGATCACCCGCCAGATGATGCTTTCGATTGCCGTCGAGGCGGCCTTGAACCGGCGCAAGTAATGCCGGTGGATATGTGAAAGCACCGCTTTCGACGGTCCGCCGGCAGGTCGAGCGGCGCTTGAGCCACCAGCCGGGTGAAAACCGGCCCTGAGGATCAGTTCATTCGTCTGGCGAAAACAAGCCGGCTTATCATGCGAAATCCGTTTGATCGCTTCGCGATATGGGATTTCAGGAACGTGTCTGCGCCGCGCGGGCTTCGATACCGTTTCCGGCCTCATCAGCCGGATATGGTATCACCCCTCCCGATACCAGTCGGCCCCGTAGCGCACGGCGCTGCATCCGGCAAAGCGCGCGAGGCGTTCGATTTCCGTAATGAGCGCCGCGATCCGGCCGTCAGATCGCCTGATGCCGGTCTCGGGCCAATACGCGCGAACGTTCAACGTGCCGTTTGCCCGCTCGGCCCTGGCATCGAGCCGCCCGATCAGGCGGTCCCCCTGAAGGACCGGGAAGACGTAATAGCCGTATTGCCGTTTCGGCCTGGGCACGAAGACCTCGATCCTGTAGAAAAAGCCGAACAGGCGCTCGGTTCGGTTCCGGTCGCGCAGCATCGGATCGAAGGGGGAGAGGATCTTCACGCGGGTGGCGTTCGCCGGCATCTCGGGGATGGTATCGATGAGGCCCGGACGCGCGATGTGTCGCCTGAGGCGACCATCGTCGGCCTCCACATCCACCTCTTCGAGCCGACCGGCTTCAAGTTCGCGCTGGACCCATGATTTTGCCTCCGCCGGACTGATCAGCCTCCAGAAGGCGGCAAGATCGCCGGATGTCGCAAAGCCCAGCCGATCGAGCGCGGCAGAACATGACCAGTCCACGGTCTCCTCAAGGCTCGCGGTGCGGCAGTCCGGGTAAATCCGGCTTGCCAGATCATAGATCTTGTTGAAATTCTCGCGCCGCGCGATCGCAAGCTGCCCCGTGCGCCACAGAAATTCCAGTGCGGTCTTGGAGGGGTGCCATTCCCACCAGCCCCCGGCCGAGCGCTCCTCGTCCTGACCGACATCTCCGACGCCTGCAGGGCCCTCTGCCTCGATATGGCGAAGCGTTTCGTCGAGCTTGTCCTTGAACCTGGGACCTTGCCACTCGATGAAGCGTTGAAGCAGCGCCGGAGTGGTTCGCTCGAACTTCATCTTCCAATAGGGCAGGAAATCCATGGGGATGACAGATGCATCGTGGGTCCAGTGCTCGAAGATCGCCCGGTCGCGCTCCATCAGGAGCGTCAGCGCCTTCGGCTTGTAGCCGGGCTGCCGTGCCCTGAGGATCATGTGATGGGCACGCTCGACCGTGCGGATCGAATCGAGCTGAACGAAGCCGAGATTGCGAACGAGGCCCATGAGATCCTGGCCGCTTGCCGGACGTCCCGCGAGGAGATGGCGGTCCATGAAGATGTGCCGTGCATCGCGATTGTGTAAAACGGGGATCGTCACGGCGCCGCCTCCGAGAGCGTTTCGACATAAGTGTCCGGTGTTTGGACCATCTGGCGCGCCATCCCAAATTCGAAAACCTGATGCGCTGCCAGCCGGGCGCTCGATGTGTCGGGCGCTGATCGCTCCCGGTCACTGCAGATTGAACCTGAATGCTCGCCAGTCCGTTGGGCCTTCGACCATTCGCGAATCAATGAGTGCCGGACCGCAGGTGATGCGCGTCGGCCGCAGCACAAGGATATACCCGATGGGCTTCACCAATTTCAGCCCGCTCGGCGTCGTCATCGCCGCGCTTGCCGCTTTCATCTTCGGCTTCTTCTGGCACAGGTTTCTCGAAAAGCCCTGGATGACGGCCGCCGGCTATGGCAGCAAGCCGGCCCTGAAGCCAGGGCCGCTGGTAATCGTCTTCATCGCCTATATCGTGATCGCCGGCATGCTCGCGGGGCTGACGGCCCATATCGGCACGGTCGGCGTCTACGAGACCTTCGTGACCGGCATCCTCGTCTGGGCCGGCTTCGTGTTGGCGACCATCGTGGTCGATCATTCCTTCGAGGCCCGCTCGCGCAAACTCACCTACATCAATGCGGGCCACTGGTTCGGCGTGTTCCTGATCATGAGCGTGATCATCGGCCTTTTCGGAGCCTGAGATCGGGCCGCGCGGACCATCGGCGAAGCCGGCTAACATCAGGCCGCTTACCCCGTGTCCGACTTAGGACGGATTGCCAGATGCCGTCAGGTGTTTAAGTTTGTGACGAGGGCATCGCGCGCCGCTGACGCCGGAAGCCGATGGGACGTGGTCGTGCCATCGTCGTCTGTCGCGTTCGCCGGAGGCCGCGGGGCACACGGCACAGATGAGTTTTGGGAGGAACAGTCGAATGACGATGATCGAAGTCAAGGACGAGTGGAAGTCGCGCGCGAAGCTCGACAAGGCCACCTATGACGCGTGGTACAAGCAGTCGATCGAGGACCCGGAAGGGTTCTGGAAAGAGCATGCCAAGCGCATCGACTGGATCAAGGAACCGACCAAGATCAAGTCGGTCGATTACATGTATCCCGACGTCTCGATCAAATGGTTCGAGGACGGCGAACTCAACGTCTGCTACAACTGCGTGGACCGGCACCTGAAGGACAAGGGCGACGAGACCGCCATCCTCTGGGAGGCCGACGAGCCGGGCAATGCCCAGCACATCACCTTCAAGCAGCTGCACGAGCATGTCTGCAAGTTCGCCAATGTTCTGAAGGAACTCGGCGTCGGCAAGGGCGACCGCGTCGTCATTTATCTGCCGATGATCCCCCAAGCAGTCTATGCGATGCTCGCCTGCGCCCGGATCGGCGCGATCCACTCCGTCGTCTTCGCCGGCTTCTCCCCGGGCGCCCTTCGCGACCGGGTCAACGATTCCGAGGCCAAGGTGGTCATCACGGCGGACCATGCGCCGCGCGGCGGCAAGGCGACGCCGCTGAAGAAGAACACCGACAAGGCCTTCGAGGGTATCGAGGGCGACGTCAAATGTCTCGTCGTCAAGCGCACCGGCGACGACACGCCGATCACGAACGGCCGCGATTTCTGGCTGCACGAGATGGAAGCCAAGGTCGGCAACGACTGCGAATGCGAGCCGATGAATGCGGAAGATCCGCTCTTCGTCCTCTACACCTCCGGCTCGACCGGCAAGCCGAAGGGCGTGGTCCATACTTCTGGCGGCTATATCGTCTACACCTCGATGACGCACGAATACGTCTTCGACTATCATCAGGGCGACATCTACTGGTGCACGGCCGATGTCGGCTGGATCACCGGCCACAGCTACATCGTCTATGGCCCGCTCGCCAATGGCGCGACGACGCTGGTGTTCGAATCGACGCCGACCTATCCGGACGCCTCGCGCTGCTGGAAGGTATGCGAGGAGCACAAGGTCAACCAGTTCTACACCGCGCCGACGGCGATCCGCGCCCTGATGGGCAAGGGCCGCAAGCATGTGGACGGGCACGACCTTTCGGCGCTCAAGGTTCTCGGCACGGTGGGCGAGCCCATCAATCCGGAAGCCTGGAACTGGTATTACGAGGAAGTCGGCCAGTCCAACGTACCGATCGTCGACACCTACTGGCAGACCGAGACGGGCGGTATCCTCATCACGCCGCTGCCGGGCGTGACGCCGCTGAAGCCGGGCTCGGCCTCCAAGCCGTTCTTCGGCGTGCAGCCGGTGATCCTCGATCCGCAGTCGGGCGAGGTTCTGGAAGGCAATGGCGTCGAAGGGGTCATCGCCATGGCCGATTCCTGGCCGAGCCAGATGCGGACGGTCTACAAGGACCACGAGCGGTTCGCGAACACCTATTTCCAGCAGTACAAGGGCTATTACTTCACCGAGGACGGCGCCAAGCGCGACGAGGACGGCTATATCTGGATCACCGGCCGTGTGGACGACGTGATCAACGTCTCCGGCCACCGTATGGGCACGGCCGAGGTGGAAAGCGCGCTCGTCGCCCACAAGGCGGTGTCCGAGGCTGCGGTCGTCGGCTTCCCGCACGATATCAAGGGTCAGGGCATCTACTGCTATGTCACGCTGATGGAGGGCACGGAGCCCAGCGACGAACTGCGTGACGAACTCGTCAAGCATGTGCGCTCCGAGATCGGCCCGATCGCCAAGCCCGACGCGCTGCAGTTCGCGCCCGACATGCCGAAGACCCGCTCGGGCAAGATCATGCGCCGCATCCTGCGCAAGATCGCCGAGGACAAGCTCGATGAACTGGGCGATACCTCGACACTCGCCGATCCGTCGGTGGTCGATCACCTGATCGACAACCGCCAGAACAAGGGCGGCAAGGCTTCCGCCTGACACAAGCGCAGACCCGAGGACCGATTTCCGCTCCTCGGGTCATCCTGACATTTGCGGATGCTCTGAGAAAAGAGACCGCTCGGCGGCGTCATACGCCGCGCCGGTTGCCCCACACGATCACATGAAGCTGCGGCAGGATGCGCGGCTTGAGCCAGCCCTTGCCGACCGTCTCGTCGACGAGCCATGCGAGGCGACCGGCCATCTGATCGAGATCGACGGGTCTCGCCGGGTCGGTTTCGGCATTGCCGGGCTGGAGGAAGAGCGGCAGATCTGGATGACGATCGGCGGCGTCGCGGGCGAATTCCAGATCCACATCGTCGAACACCACGATCTTCATGGCGGCGCTCACAGTCCCCTTCGCCGCGAGGCAGGCCTCGAACGCCTTCCAGTCGGTTTCCATCCCGCTCGAGGGCGGTTTGGGAGACAGGACGAGCGTGTGAAGATCGGCGAACCAAGATGGCGCGAGCGTTCCTTGGGTCTCGCAGGCGAACCGATAACCCTTTGCCTTGCCGAGCGCGATGAGCGGTTCGAAGTCCTGAATGGCGGGATTGCCGCCGGAGATGGAAACGAGAAGCGGGCGTCCGCCGGACAGGCGCTCGATCCGCTCCATCACCTCAGGCGCTTCCATCGGTTGCCATTCGTGCCGGTAGCGGCTCTCGACGGCATGAAGACTGTCGCACCAGACGCACCGGTAATCGCAGCCGCCCGCGCGTACGAACACCGTAGGCTCGCCGATCAGCGGGCCTTCGCCCTGGATCGTCGGACCGAAGATTTCCGCGATGCGCAGGGTCACGGTCGGTACTCGGCCCAGGTCTTGGGCGTTTCCGATACCCGTACGGCACGCGTTTCCGGCCAGCGGGCCGCGCACCAGTCATGGAGATGCCTTGCGAGATTTTCCGCAGTCGGCGAACCGTCGAGGACGTCGTTGAGATGACGGTGGTCGAGCCGTTCGTCGATATAGGCCTTGAGGTCTTTGAGGTCCCGATAGTCCCGCACGAAGCCGTGGTCGTTCAGCGTCTCGGCGGCAAGTTCGACCACGGCGACATAGTTGTGACCATGGAGGCGCGCACAGGGATGGTCCTCTGGGAGCGTCTCGAGGACATGGGAGGCGGAAAAGTGAAATTCCTTCGTGATGCGGAACATCAGGCCGATCCTTGCCCGGCCGGCACATGGCACGTGCGGCCGTGAAGCATTGACGGCGAGAAGCGAAGCCCGCACGAACGGGCGAATGGGAAAGTCATCGATAAACCCTTGTTTTGATGACCGGGTAGGCTGCGACCGGTTTTCCCTGACCTAAATCCTGTGACCGTTCTTTGCAACGACGCGCCGAGCGCAGAAGAGGCAGCGATGGCCGCGAAACCCTATCCCGAGACGCCGGACGGGCGCTATTTCGTCGCGAGGGACCGGCTCTGGCGAAAGACCGATCCAAGCCTTTCCGAGGACGAGCGGAAAGCGGCAGTCAGCGAGCTCATGAAAGCGCGCCGGGCCGTGAGGAATGCGGATAACGACGAGGAGGAGCGGGCGGCGCGCGACCGGGTCGACGAGGCCAAGCGCCGGCTCGGCGAGCGCGGTCCGGTCTGGTGGGACGACGGAGCGCCCGACGAAACCCGCAAGGCGCCCTGGAACTCGTCCTATGCCGACTGGTGGGCCGAGAGGCAGGACGAAGCGGACCAAGCCGTCGACGCCGAGCGCTGACGCGCCTTTTCCTGTGGCCTGCATGCTTCGGCGGGCGACCCGATTGGTGCGTTTTCGCAACGCCTTCTCAAGCTTTCTTGCTCAAGATTGCGTGCTGTCACCGTTTTGCCGTTGTCTTCGGTTGATAAGCGCGTGCTGCGAGGGGTTAACCCGCTCTCGCAAAACAGATTGCCGGTCTCGACAGCGTGACGCCGTTCAGTGAACGTTCAAACGTTCAGCCGAGAATGGTGGATGATTGCCCTGGGCCGCGCCCATGCTATTGCGACCGCGCCCATGATGGGCCAGCCGACAAGGACCTGTAAATGACTTCATTCAAGACCATGCTGAAGGGATTGGGCATCGCTGCCGCCCTCTCGCTCGGTGCGACCTCCGCCTATGCCCAATCCTGCGGCAACAGCGCGGCCGGCTTCGACCAGTGGAAGCAGCAGTTCGCGGGCGTCGCCCAGCAGAACGGCGTTGGCAGCCGCGGCATCCAGGCGTTGATGAACGCCAATTACAACCAGAAGACCATCCGCATCGATCGCGCGGCCCAGAAGGGTGGCTCAGCCTTCACGATGAGCCTCGACACCTTCCTGAAGAAGCGTGGCGGCGCCTCCATCGTCAACACCGGCAAGCGCAAGCTCGCCCAGAACAAGGCGATGTTCAACGACATCGAGCGCCGCTACGGCGTTCCGCCCGGACCGCTGCTCGCGATCTGGGGCATGGAAACCGGCTTCGGCGGGTTCATGGGCGGCGAGAACGTCATCTCCTCCGCCGCGACCATCGCCTATGACTGCCGTCGGTCCGACTTCTTCAAGCCGCATCTCATCGCGGCCCTTCAGCTCGTCGATCGCGGCGGCCTGTCGCCGAACTCGCGCGGCGCCGGCCATGGCGAGTATGGTCACACCCAGTTCCTCGCCGGCAACATCCTGCGCTACGGCGTCGATGGCGACGGCAATGGCCGGGTCGACCTGTCCAGCACCCGTGACGCGCTCTATTCGACCGCGAACTTCCTGCGCTCCCACGGCATGACGCAGAACTATCAGCAGGGACAGGCTGGCTATCGCGGTATTCAGGGCTGGAACGCGGCCCCGGTCTACCAGCAGGCGATCGCCTATCTCGGCCAGCAGATCGACGCGGCGCGCTGATCGCGATCACGTCATGAAGACTTGAAAAAGCCCCGGTCGCGCGAAGCGGCCGGGGCTTTTTTGGTCGAATTACCCGACGCTTGCCGGATCGAGTTCCGTATAGCGCCGGAAAAGACCATCCTCGTTGAAACGCAGGGCGCGGTCGCTGTCGTGATAGGCGAGCACTTTTGGCAGGTTCGCGGTGGTGCGGCAGAGCTCCTGCACCTTCGGTGCGGCACGGGCGGCTTCACCCATGGCGTTCGGGAACGCGTAGGCGAGGCCCCGGCAGGTGTGGAAGAGGCCGAGATCGGCATAGGTCATCGTGTCGCCGACGAGCCAGCCGGAATCCTCAGGATTGTTCTCGATGAGATTCTCGTACCAGGCGAGAAATTTCGGAATCCGCTCGAGGCGGAAGTTCTTCGCCCGTCGCTCCGCCTCCGGCTTCTGGTCTTCGTAATAGAGTGAAACGCCGACCGGATGGTGGGTGTCGTGGGCCTCGGCCGCGAAATCGGCCGTCGTCACCGCGATCGAGAGGGCGAAGGCGCGATCCGCCTCTTGCTTGGGCGCGAGATCGCATTTCTCTGCGACATGGGCGCAGCAGAGGGCGGTTTGCGAGATGAGAACGCCGTCGTCGATGATGAAGGGCGGCGCGAACGGGATCGGATAGCCCTTGCGGCCCTCCAGATAGGCCGTCATCGCCGCCATGCCGCCGCCTTCGTCCTCCGGCAGGCGGACGACATCGCGATAGGGAACGCCGCCGGCTTCGAGAACCAGCCGGACATATTCGCCCCGGCCGGGAATGCCCGGCCAGTAATAGAGATCGATCATGGCTCTGATGCCTTCAAGCGTCGGTGTCGTGACGATTGCGGAGCTACGCCTGCGGCCGGCGATGACAACCGGCCGGGTGCCTGAATTTTAGCCGAGATACGTTTCCAGCGTCGCCTTCGTGCCCTTCTCGTAGAGCATGTTCAGCCAGCGCGCGAAGGGTTCGGCAAAGCGCGGCTCGTCCTTCAGGGTCCCGTAGATATCGGTCATCTCCAGCCATGCGGAGGGGTTTTCCTTCGCGGCCTTCGCCTGCACCGTCAGCCGGTCCCAGCTCGGATCGTTGTCCGCGATCGCCGTTCCGCTATCGGTTTCGCCGAGGCAGTAGCGGCACCACAGCGCGCTTTCCAGCGCGAGCCCCGAGACGTCCCGGCCCTTGGCGATATTGTCCTTGATCGAGGGAATGATGAATTTCGGCTGCCGGTTCGAACCGTCGAGGCAGAGCCGGCGGATCGTATCGGCGATCTTCGGATTGGCGAAGCGCGTCTCGATCAGGGCGAAATAATCCTCAAGGCTGGTATCGGGCACCGGCGGGACGATGGGGATCACCTCCTCGGTCTCGACCTTTTTCAGGAAGCGCTGGATGAGATCGGTCTCCATCGCCTCGTGGACGAACTCGATGTCCATGAGACCTGCCGGATAGGCGATGATCGCATGACCGCCGTTGAGGATGCGGATCTTCATGGTCTCGTATGGCGAAACGTCGGGCACGAACTGGACGCCCACCTGATCGAGCGCTGGGCGACCATCGGTGAATTTGTCCTCCAGAACCCACTGGATGTAGTCCTCGCAGAACACCGGCCATTCGTCGGCAATGCCGAAGTCCTCAGCGACGATCCGCCGTTCGCGGTCGCCGGTGGCCGGCGTGATGCGGTCCACCATGCCGTTCGGAAAGGCGACGTTCTCGCCCACCCAGGCGGCGAAATCCGGGTCGGCTTCCCGGGCAAGGCCCATCACGGCATCGCGCGCGACCTTGCCATTGTGCGGAAGGTTGTCGCAGCTCATCACCGTGAAGGGCTTCTGGCCCGCTTCCCGCCGGTTCCTGAGCGCTTTCAGGATGACGCCGAAGACGGTCTGCGGCGCATCGAGATTGTTCGCATCGGCGACGATCTTCGGGTTTGCCGGATCGAACTCGCCGGTGGAGGGGTCGACGAAATAGCCGCCCTCGGTGACGGTGAGAGAGACGATGCGGATGGCCGGATCGGCAAGACGTTCGACGATCTTTTCCGGATCGCCCGGCTCGACGAAATCGATCAGCGCGCCGGTGACGCGGGCCGTGGAGCTGCCGGCTTCCTGGGCAACGACGGTCGAAAGATAGTCCTGGGCCTTCAGGGTATCGCGCACCTTGGCGTCGAAGGGCATGAGGCCCGCGCCGACAAAGGCCCAGTCGAGATCGCGGCCGGTTTCGAACAGCCGGTCGAGATAGACCTGCTGGTGGGCGCGGTGGAAGTTGCCGACACCGATATGAAGGATACCGGGTTTGAGGTCCGAGCGCTGATAGGACGGCTTGGCGACACCCTCCGGCAGATCGTCGAGCGTGTGAAGGGACAGCTTCGTGGTCATCGGGTTTCCTCCTGCCCGTGTGCCGATCTCTCCGGTCGGCTTGAATGGTTTAGCAAGTCGAACATAGTGCATGATGGCACTGGACAAACCCTCCGCTCATGCCGGGTCAGAGCCATCGCGGCATGCCCACTTCCAGCGTGCGCGAGGGCGGCAGGAGGAAGCGATCCGTCGGCCGGAGCGCAAGCCGAGCCATGAAGGCGTAGAGCGCGAAGACGGGCGCGGACCAGCCGGAAAGGAGCTTTGGCGCGATCGGCCGTTCCAGGCCGACGATATAGGTCGCGGCTTCGGCTTTCACATCGAGCTTGCCGAGGGTTTCGCCGAGAAGGGCCGGAAGATTGATCCGCTGCAGATATCCGACGCCGACCTGGACGCGGACGACGTCGCGGTTCTTCAGATGCTCGACCGTTACCCGGTCTTCGGGACGCAGGCGCGGGACCGAGAAGGTGCGCACCGAAACGATCACCACCCGTTCGAAGCGGATCCCGACGAGCTCCGTCATCTCCGCGAGCGCCCGCGGGATGGCGATGTCCGGCCGTGCAAGGAAGATCGCGGTCCGGTTGGCCGTCGCCAGAGTGCCGGACCCTGCATGCTCGCGCAGATAATCCCGGATCGTCGTCTGTTCGCCCATGCGAAGCGCGTCGAGCCGGGACTGTCCGGCACGCCAGCACTGGACGAGGAGGAAGACGATCGCGGCAAGGAAAAGCGGCAGCGCGCCGCCGCTCGGGATCTTGCCGGCATTCGCGGTGATGAAGACGAGATCGATGGCGAGGAAGGCGAAGGGGACGGCGGCGAAGATGCGGCCCCTGAGATCGCGGGCCGGAACGCCCCGCTCATAGGCGATGAATAGAATCGTCGTCGTGATCATCGCGCCCGCAACCGCGATCCCGTAAGCGTTGGCGAGTGCGTCCGACGATCCGAAGGAGACGACCACCGCGATCGTCAGAGCGCCGACGATGACGTTCACCACCGGCACGTAGACGTCGTGCGGGTTCTTCGGCGACAGGAAGGTCACGTTCATGGGCGGCAGGAAGCCAAGGCGGATTGCCTGGCTGGTGAGGCTCGCAAGGCCGGTGATCACGGCCTGGGACGCAATGACCGAGGCGCTCGCGGCGAGAAGCACGATGGCCGGCAGGAGAAACGCCGGAAACAGCGAATAGAACGTGCTTTCGGCAAAGCGATGATCATGGATCACCATGGCGCCCTGGCCGAAATAGTTGAGCGTGAGCGCCGGCAGGACGATCAGGAGCCAGGCTCTGGTGATCGCCGGACGCCCGAACTGGCCGAGATCGGCATAGAGCGCTTCCCCGCCGGTGACGGCGAGGAACACCGCCCCGAGAAAGGCCGTCGCGTAATAGGGATACGCGACGAAAAGCGACACCGCATAGGTCGGCGAGAGCGCGGCGAGCACTTGCGGATAGGAGGCGATCGCGACGATGCCGCTGATGGCGAGAACCGCGAACCAGACCAGCATCACCGGCCCGAAGACCGCCCCGATCCGCGCAACGCCGAAGGCCTGGGCGATGAACAGGCCCGCGATGATCGCGACCGCCGTCGTCACGGTCCAGTCGCTATAGGCCGGCGCGATATCGTTGAGGCCTTCGATGGCGGAGAGGACCGAGATCGCCGGCGTCAGGACCGCATCGCCGAAGAGCAGCGCACCGCCGAAGAGCGCGACGAGAAGAATGATCCGGCGAAAGCGCGTTTCCTGCCTGCGATGCAGCTTCATCAGGGCAACGAGCGCCAGGATGCCGCCTTCTCCTCCGTTGTCGGCGCGCAGGATCCAGCCGACATATTTGATCGTGACCACGAGGACGAGCGACCAGACGATGAGCGAGAGAATACCGAGGACCGCGATCTGATCGGGGGTTCCGGCGATGCCGACGGCGACGCGGAAGGCGTAGAGCGGGCTCGTGCCGATGTCGCCGAAGACGACGCCAAGCGGACCAAGGGTGAGAAGCGAGGCGGACGTGGCATGGCCCGCCTTCGCAGCTTCCGCGGTTTCGTTGTTTGAGGAGGGCGTTCTGGTCCGGGAGCCCGGCAAGGGGTCAGACATCGTGTTTTGCGATCAAAGGGGCACGTCGAAAGGGCCGCGGAACGGCCCGGGCCGGAATAATCTCAATCTGATCGTCGGCGCGCGATCTTCAACCGGTGAAGAAATAATAGCCCGCGAGGAAAACGCCGAAACAGATGACGAAAAGCCGGACGGCGATCTGCGGCACGCGCTTGGCGATCCAGACGCCGGAAAACCCGCCGAGCGCGATGCCGGGCGCCATGGCGAGCGCCCCGAGCCAGTCGACGACCCCGCCCGAGACGAAGACGACGATGGCGACGACGGCGATGACGTTGGAGAGGACGTTCTTGATGGCGTTGAGGCGGTGATAGTCGCCGCTTTCCGTCAGACCCAGCGTTGCCAGCATCATGATTCCCATGCCGGCGCCGAAGAAGCCGCCATAGATGGAGGTGATGAACTGGACGAGGGGCCCTGAATAATTATGCCCCTTGGCAGCGTCCGCCTCGTGGGTGCGCTTCGGCTTCAGCCAGGGGCCGGCGGCAAAGAGGGCCGTCGCGGCAAGAAGCAGCCAGGGCACCATGACCCGGAAGCGGTCATTATCGAGCCAGAGCAGGATCAGCGCGCCGATGACGGAGCCGAGGACCGAGGCGATGGCGAGCAGGATCAACCCGCGCCAGAGCGTCTTGATGTCCTTGAGATAGGGCAGCGTCGAGGTGAAGTAGCCCGGCAGCTGCGCGATGGACGAGGAGGCGTTGGCGACGATCGGCGGCATGCCGATGAGCGAGAACGCCCCGAAGGAGATGAACGTGCCCCCACCCGCGACCGCGTTGATCGAGCCCGACATGAAGCCGGCGACGAAGAGAAGGGCAATGGTGAGGAGGGACATTCGTTTCGGGCGATCTCGATTGAAGCGTTCGCTGCTATGTCACGGCCAATGCATGCGTGCAATTGGAAGAACCCTGCGCTCCGGAAGGCGGGCGAGGGCGACCCGTGAGCAGGTACCCTCGATAACAGCACTCTCCCGCAAACCATTCTTCGTCAGCCAGGCGGTCGCCTCGACGTATGCCTGATGCGCACGACAATGATCCCGCGAAAAGCCGTGATTGGCAGTCGCGGCAACTAGGTCTGCGCCCCTTCCGATGTGGCCACTCAGACCCCCGCCAGCGCGCCCTCGATATCCTCCAGGAGATCGTCTGCATCCTCGATGCCCACCGACAGCCGCATCAGGCCGTCTGAGATGCCGAGCTGGTCGCGCGCCTCCTGGCTGAGGTTCTTGTGGGTGGTGGTCGCCGGATGGGTCGTCAGCGTGCGAGTATCACCGAGATTGTTGGTGAGGAGGACGAGGTTCAGCCCGTTGGCAAAGGCGAAGGCTTCTGTCTTGCCGCCCTTCAACTCGAACGCGATCAGCGTCGAGCCGCCGCTCATCTGCTTCCTCGCGACCGCCGCATCCGGATGGTCGTCGCGGCCGGGATAGAAGACGCGGGCGATTTTCGGATGATCGGCGAGATAATCGGCGATCCGGCTCGCCGAGGCGGTCGCTTGGCTGACGCGAAGGGGCAGGGTTTCGAGGCCCTTGAGAAGTGCCCAGGCGTTGAAGGGGGACATGGCCGGCCCGGTGTGGCGGTAATAGTCGTGCAGGTTCTCGTCGATCCAGTCCTTCGAGGAAAGGACGACACCACCGAGGCATCGGCCCTGACCGTCGATATGCTTGGTCGCCGAATAGACGACGACATCCGCGCCGAGCTCAAGCGGATGCTGGAAGAGCGGGGTCGCGAAGACATTGTCGACGACAAGGCGCGCACCGGCCTGATGGGCGATCTCGGCGACCGCCGCGATGTCGACGATCTCGAGCGTCGGATTGGTCGGGGTCTCCATGAAGAAGACCTTGGTGTTCGGCCGCACCGCCGCCTGCCATTCGTCGAGATTGCGCCCGTCGACGAAGGTGGAGGCGACGCCCATGCGCCCGAGGACCGTTTCCACGACATAGCGGCAGGAGCCGAACAGGGCTCTCGCCGAAACCACGTGGTCGCCGGCCTGAAGCTGGCACTGCAAAGCCGTGGAGACCGCCGCCATGCCGGACGCCGTCGAGCGCGCGTCCTCGGCGCCTTCGAGCAGTATCATCCGCTCCTCGAACATGCGGGTCGTCGGGTTGGAATAGCGCGAATAGATGAAGCCCGGATCCTCGCCCTTGAAACGGGCCTCGGCCTGTTCGGCCGTGTCGTAGACATAGCCCTGGGTGAGGAAGATCGCTTCGGAGACCTCGCCGAAATTGGACCGCATCGTCCCGCCGTGCACGAGTTCGGTCGCGGGCCGCCAGCCCTTCTTTTTGTCGTTGCGCTTCAGCATGGTCGTTCGAACTCCTGGGCATGAGAGTTGGGCACAAAAAAACCGGCCTGGCGAAGATCGCTAGCGAGCCGGTTCGACAAAGGGACCCTCTTCGGTCCACGATCGGATCGGCCCTTTAGCAAGTTGTTTAACGTGGCTGCAAGCCGGCCGGCCAAATCACCACTTCACTTTGCGCATACGCCGAATTCGTCTAAGCGTCAATTCTTGGAAAAAGCGGCCGCGCGCTTATGCGAGAGGGCCCGAAACACGAAGCAGCGAGCGGGATCAGCGGTGGCGGACGAGCAGGGACAACCTCAAGGCGACGGCATTCTGCCCGATCGCGATATCGCCCGTCTGTTCGAGAGCGGCGCGATAACGGCACCGCGCGCCCGTGATGAGGACCAGATCCAGCCGGCCTCGCTCGATTTGAGGCTCGGGGACCGGGCCTACCGGGTGCGGGCGAGCTTCCTTCCGGGCATCGAACGCACCGTCGAGGACAAACTGAAGCGGTTTTCCCTCCACGAATTCTCGCTTGAAGAGGGCGCTGTCCTGGAGACCGGATGCGTCTACATCGTGCCCTTGCAGGAAAAGCTGCGCCTGCCGGACGACGTGCGGGCGACGGCGAACCCGAAATCCTCCACCGGCCGGCTCGACATCTTTACCCGCGTCCTCACCGATCGCGGCCGGGAATTCGACAAGGTGGCGGCGGGCTATGACGGGCCGCTCTATCTCGAAATCTCCCCGCGCACCTTCCCGGTGCTGGTTCGTCAGGGTTCGCGGCTTTCGCAGATCCGCTTCCGGCGCGGCGAGCCGACGCTCACCGGCGCAGAGCTGGAAGAGTTGCACGAGGCGCACCGCCTGACATCCGACAGGGCCGCCAACATCACCGGCGGCGGGATCGCGCTGTCGATCGATCTGAAGGGCAATCACGACGGCCTCGTCGGCTATCGCGGCAAGCGCCATACCGGTGTCGTCGATGTCGACAAACGTGGGGCGAACCCGGTCGCCGACTTCTGGGAACCGCTCTATCGATCGGGGGCGGGCGAGCTCGTTCTCGATCCCGACGAGTTCTATATTCTCGTCTCCAAGGAAAGCGTCCACGTGCCGCCGGCCTATGCCGCCGAGATGACGCCCTTCGACCCGCTGGTGGGCGAGTTCCGCGTCCACTATGCCGGCTTCTTCGATCCGGGCTTCGGGCATGATGCGGCGGGTGGCTCAGGGTCCCGCGCGGTGCTGGAGGTCCGAAGCCACGAGGTGCCGTTCATTCTGGAGGACGGCCAGACCGTCGGCCGTCTCGTCTACGAGTACATGGCCTCGCTGCCCGATCGGCTCTACGGAGCCGACCTCAGGAGCAATTATCAGGCGCAGGGCCTCAAGCTGTCGAAGCATTTCGCCTGAGGCGAAGGTCCGAAGGCTAGAGATAATAGTCCGAGCCGGTGCGGCGACCACGTTCGAGGGCCGGACCCTGAGCCGATGCGCCGGCATGGTCTGCCGGCATCGGGGCTTGCGACGACCGGCCGCCGCGCTGACCATCCTGGCCACGCGACCCGCCCGCCTCGCCGTTGGCAGCATTGCCACCATTCGCGGCATTGCCGTCGGTCCGGGTCTGGCCGGCCGGATCGGCGTTGGAGCCGCTTGCCCTGACCTGCTGTCCGCCATTATCCCTCAGGGTGATCGTCACCTGGGCTTCGTCGAGATCGAAGCCGGCCGATGCCATGGCCGCTTTCAAGCCCTCGCGATCATCCTGGAGGCGCATCAGGGTTTCCGGCTCGCTCACGGAGAGTTCGAGCGCCATCTGGCCGTTCACGACCTTCATCAGGACGTCGAGCTTGCCGAAATGGGCTGGCTGGAGCTGGATCTGCAGCGTCTTCATCGCGGCACCGCCGGCCTGATAGCGCACGCGCTCGGAGGAACCCTGAAATGCGGCATGGGCTGTGGCTGAAGCCTGGGGCGCAGGTCCTTGACGACTGCCGCTCTGGGGCATGTTCTCGGCGATGATCGAGCCGATCTGCTTGCCGAACTCGCCATCGCCATCGACGGATTTCTCGATCGCGATGCCGGCATCGGCTTTCACGGGCCTGTCGGTCGTGAGGCGAGCCGACTCCATCGGATGCCGGACCGCTTTCATCTGCTTGTCGTTGATCGCGCCATTGCTGTCGTTGGCGGTCATGGACGGCGTTTCCGCCGTGTCCGCGCTTCGATCGGTCTTCACGCCGCGCTGGCCTGGAACGGGAGTGCCGGCTTCGCTCGTTTTGACGCGTTGGTCGGGCAGGGCTGTGCCTGCCGCTTCCGCGCCGGCTTTGTCGTTTCGGGACACCTCTGTTCCATCGCCTGGCTGAGCTGACGCGGAGGCTGCCCCTGCGCGCATCGCCGTTTCGAGCTTCTGCGCCGCGAGCGGATTGGCGCCGACCGCAGCGTTTGCGCCTCTTGCATCCATGCCGGCCGGCTGGAAGTCGGTGCGCATGGAAACGAGATCGGCCCGCGCCGACATCGAGCCTTGCGTCTCGCCCGCGCGCACGACCCGTCCGGCCGCAAGAGAGACGGCTGCCGCTGCGTCGGATGAGGGAAAGACCGGTGCCGCATTCGTGCCGGCCACCTTGCCGTCGAGAGCGGTACCCGCCTGCAGCTGCGCGCCCGTTGAAGGCGGAGCATCCTGCGCGACCGCGCCGGGCTTCGACCCATATCCGCTTAAAAGCTGTTCGATCGTCGCCTTTGCGCCCGGTCGCTGGTTGGTCTCAATGCCGGGGGCAGCTGCAAGGGTCGCCTCCGCTTGTGCCGAGGTCTGGTGCGGTAGCATGATGGTTTCACCCGCAAGGCTGGCCGGGTGGTCGCGGCCGGTTGCCGACGTCGCCATGTCTTGCGGTTCTGCGGTCTCCCGGCTCGATGGAGCGGGTTTGACTTCGTGCTGGGCCTGCAGGAGGGACCGTTCGAATCCGAGCCGCCCGAATCCGCCTCTGGCCCTCACGCCTTTCGGCTGGACGGTCTCGGCCGGGGTCGCGTCGTCGCTCTCGGGAGCGTCCGCATCCTGAGCGGCAAGGGTCTGCGCGCCGCGAGCATCCCGTTCGCCTGCGCCCGCCGTCTTGCGCTCGGTTCCTCCCTTGAGGATCATGTCGAAGCCCGATGCCTCGCCATCGTCGCGACCGGCGGCGGTGCCGGATCGCTTCGACAGGCTGGCGTTGTCGGGGATTGAACTAGAAATGAGCGCGCTCATGGGGCGAAATTCTCCAAATCCTTGTCGATGGCATCGATCAGGGATGCGGCGCGTGCAAGGGTCTGATTTTCGGGGGCCTCGTCGGCTTCTCCTTCGGAAGACGCGATCTCGGCTGGTTTTCGGATTGCGTTCACGACATCGAGCGCGGCTTCCTTCAGGGCGCGATCGGCCGGGTGCAGCTGATCGTCGTCGATGGCGTCGAGGGAGGCGAGAATCTCGCCTGCATCGAGGGACGAAAGCGTCGAGGCGATCCTGTAGAGAAGAGCGCGCTGCCTGTCGGCCGGTGTTCCAACGCCCATGGAAAGGGCTTTGGCGGACGCCTCCGCGGCGAGTTCCAGATTGCCGCCGACGAGCGCGCGCCGTCCGACCGAGAGGTACATTGCGAGCTTCTGGTCATCGGGGAGGAGACGCAGCGTGTCGGAGAGCGTTTGCAGCGTCTGTTCCTCGCTGCCTTTCGGCCGGTCGGAATAGACCGCCGAGAAGCGGGCCCGGAAGTTGCCGGCATAGACCGAAGCGGCATAGCGATCGAAATATTGCCGCGCATAGCGGTCGGCCTTCTCCGTCTCGCCAGCGTCTTCGGCAAGCATGACGCCGAGCCGGAGAGCTGCTTCGTCGAGAAGGGTGCCGGGCGCGGCAAGCATCACCTGTTCCAGTGCCGCGAGCGAGCCGGCCGGATCGCTTCCCTGACGCAGCTGGGCTAGCGCGAGCTGGATCTGTGCGGCGAAAACCGTCTCTTCATGCTCGAGATCGATGCTCGAGAGCTTTGCCTCCGCGTCCTCCATCTGGTTGTTCGCGTAGGCGAGAACCCCCTGGATCAGCTGCATGTCCTCCTCGGGGAAAACCCGTTGCCGGTAGAGCTCGGAAAGCGGCTCCGAAGGGCCGCCGGAGAGAACGAACAGGACGATCGCGCGCACATTACGCTTGTCTTGCCATATCTCGTGGGGCCGGACCTTGAGCGATGGACCGAACCGCTTCAGGATGCGGCGCTGGACGCCGAGGGCGGCGCTGTTGCCGCGCGCGGCCTGATCCTGAAGATATTGCAGCGAGCGGATGACCTCGAACGGCATGGGCTCGCGCTCGGTCTGCCAATTTGGGCCGGCATGGTCCCCGCCTGCGTGTTCCTCGTCCGCATGCTCTGCGTCCGCGTGCTCGTCGCTCCCGTGGCCCTCCGCTGCCGAGTGGTCCTCGCTTGCATGATCCGTCCCGTGATCGTCCGCGACCTCGCCGGCGTGCTCAGCCCCTTTAGGAACGGCGGCCTCGGCATGATGATCGCTGTCGTCGCCGGAGCTGTGAGTATCCTCGTTCCGGGCCGCCTCGGAGGCCGCGCGGACTTGCTCGGACATGGCTTTTTGCGGCTCTGGGTCGTGAGACGTGGCTTCGTGCGATGAGGCTTCGTGCGGCTTTGCCTCGTGGGATGAGGCCTCATGCGAGCTTTCCCCGGCGGCCAATGCCATGCTCGCCCCGGAAAGGGCGAGACATGTGCCGGCAAGGAGGGAGCGGAGGAGAAAACTGCGCGCCATGTCAGGTGTCCTCGACCAGAAGGATCTCGATGCGCCGGTTGATGTCGGCTTCCGGATTTTCGGGATCCTTCGGCTTGCGGTCGGCGAAGCCTTCGATCGCTTCGACGCGCTCGGCTCCGAGCCCGCCCCGCGTCAGCATGTAATAGGCCATGTGAGCGCGTGCCGTCGAAAGACGCCAGTTGTCGTAGTTCTCGTCGTTGAACGGACGCGAGTCCGTGTGGCCGCGAATGATGATCTTGCCCTTGCGCGTCATCAGGACACTGGCGATCTTCTCCATCATCTTGATGGTTTCGGCATTCGGCTTGGCCGAACCGACCGAGAACATGCCCGTATCGAAATTGTCGGCGAGCGAAATCATGACGCCGCCATCGCCCTTGCTGACCTCGACCTTCGAGGGTACGCCATCGCCCATATCGGCAAGCTCGGCATCGATGTCGCTCTTCAGGTCCGCCGTCTCGCTGTCGACGGGTTCCTCGTCCTTTTCCTTGGCTGCGTCGGCTTTATCGCCCTCGTGTTCGGCCTTGGCCGCAACCTCGGTCTCGCCCTCGCCTTCGGTGGCACCGGCATCCGCGCCTTCCGGCGGCAGGACGGCGGTCTTGAATTCGGACGGTGGAAGCTCGCCAAGGTCGCCGCCGGTCTCTGCCATGTTCGGCGAAAGCTGCCAGGATTGCGGATCGAAAGGATCGCGATAGGCGTCGCCGCCGTTGAGACCGGGCAGGCCGCTGCCGTCGGGCTCGCCTTCCCTCTCCCCGGACCCGGAGGAGGTGGAATTGGCGGCGATCTCGGCGAGAACCGCGTAAGGATCGCGGAAGAGGGCCTGTTCCTCGCCGCCTTCCTCGTCGCCGGCAATCGGTTTGCCGCCGCTCTTTCCGACGATTTCCTTCTCGAAATCGCCATCGCTGTCCGCGCTTTTCTTGGACTGGTCCTGGGAGTTGTCCAGGCCCTTGGAGGCGGGCTTCGAGTCCGTCAGCTTGATCGGGTTGAAATACTGCGCGACCTGCGTCCGGGTCGCATCGTCGGTGGAGTTGGTCAGCCACATGACGAGGAAGAAGGCCATCATCGCCGTCATGAAGTCGGCGAACGCGATCTTCCACACGCCGCCATGGTGCTCGTCGTGACCGCCGCCCTTGCGCTTGACGATGATGATTTCCTGATGCTCCCGGTGGCCTGCTTCGCTCATGACAAAGCCGTCTC
Source organism: Fulvimarina fulva (assembly GCF_039652615.1). Lineage (NCBI taxonomy): Bacteria > Pseudomonadati > Pseudomonadota > Alphaproteobacteria > Hyphomicrobiales > Aurantimonadaceae > Fulvimarina > Fulvimarina fulva. Next base: position 27,026 of record NZ_JBDJAC010000015.1, on the reverse strand, counting down.
CAAAGCGGAACGCCATTCGCCAAGACGGGTCTGAAGCACCGTCTGACCGATTTCGATCTTCACATCTTTCGCCTCGTCGGAGGGATTGAAGGTGACATGGGCGGCGCGCTCGCCAAGCGCTGCCTCCAGATGACCGAGGAGATCGACCGAGCCGCTCGCCTTCACCGAAATCGCTTGGCCGTCATAGGCCGCGAGCGCGATCGAGCGGACGAGCTCGTCGATGCACTGGCGCTGACGGGTGTTGATCGCCAGGGGCTTCAGAATGCTCGACAAGGTGGTGCGCATGGCATCGCTGAGGCGCTCGGTCTGGGTGGCGAGAGCCTCTGCAAGTGCCGTGCCCTCGCTCTCGGCCCACTCGGCGCGCGCCGCTTCGATTGCTTCGATCTGTCGTTCATGAGCGGCGGCACGCTCTTCCTCGACCGCCGCCTCGATCGCGGCGTCGCGCTCAGCCGCGGCCTCTTCCAGCGCCTCGGTCCGGCCCTGTTCGTAGGCGGCCTGACGCGCCGATTCCAAGGCAGGGGAGGGGGACGCATTGATCCGGCCGGCATTTTTCTTCAGTTCGTCCTGAAGAGCGCGGGCATCCTGCGACGGCTGTTGCGGAGCGGCCCTGTTTCTGAGCTCGCTTTCCATCTCCTCCATCAGCGAGGCGGTGTCGAGATCGATGCCGTCCTCGGACGGGAAGGCCGATTCTGCCGCCTCGCCGCCCATGCCCTCGAAGCCTTGCGGCTTGCGCCGGGTGCGCGCCGGACGCTCGCTGCCGATTGCATTGAATTCGCCGGGCTGTTTTGCGCCGCGTGCCGGGCGCTTGGGAGCGAGACTCTTGAAGCCGGAATCGTTTTCGCGATCGTTCAGATATTGTGCCAGAGGGATCATGATTTACGCGGCCTCTTTCTGTTTGAGCCACTGCTTGAGAACATTGGCGGCCTGACCTTCGTCGATGTTCACGAGCGCTTCCAGGCGGGCCTGGGGGGAGGGGGTCGCTCCTGACATGTCCTCGACAAACCCAGGCTGGGCGGTCGAGAGGCCGAATGTACCTGCCAAAGCTGGATCGACGCCTTCTCCGTAACGCTGGAGGTCTTCGATGGCGTTGTCGTTGCCGGCTTCGGGGCCCATCGGCTCCGGCGCGGCGAGGGCCCGGATGGCCGGCTTCAGGCCGAACCAGATGACCAGAACCGCGACGGTGAGAATGGTGAAGGCGTTGATCAGGGTGCCGGACTGGCGCATGAACATCTCGCCGAAGCCGGGGCCCGGGATCGGCTCGAGGGCCTCGGCGGCGCCGACGAAGTCGACGGCGGTCACCTTCAGCTTGTCGCCGCGCTCTTCGGAAAAGCCCGCGGCGGAGGCAACGAGGGACTCGATCTCCACGATCCGCGCGTCGATATCGGCGTCTGTCGCATTCTCCCCGATCGCGTCGGCGAGACGCTGGCGGTTGATGACGACCGCGATCGACAGATGCTCGACCTCGTAGCCTTCCGACGTCGTCTGGATCGTCTTCTCGTTGATCTCGAAGTTGGTGAGCTCCTCCTTGCGCTGCTTCTCGTCCGAGGAATTCTCGCCGCCAGGTGCTCCCTGTACCTCGTCGGCTGCCTGGATGTCCTGCTCGATACCGACTGCCTGGTTCTGGGTCGTGTTCTGGCTCTGATCGCTCTCCTTGACCGAGCGGATCGAGCGCTCGACGCGGCTTTCGGGATCGAAGATGCGTTCGGAAACCTGCTTGCGATCCGTGTTGAGGCTTGCCTGAACCGAGGTCTGGAAGTTGCCGACGCCGAGATAGGGCGCGAGCGTGCGGCGGATCGATTCCTCGACGCTGCCGGACATGATCTTCTCGATGCCGAAGAGCTTGGTGGGCGCACTCGACAGGCTGTCCTCGCCCGATGCGAGCAGCGTTCCGTCGGAGTTGAGGACGGTGACTTCCTGCGCGGTCATGCCGGGGATCGCCGCGGCGACCAGCGAGCGGATCGCTCCGGCCGAGCCGAAATCGCCCGAGGAATCGGTCCGGATCACGACGCTGGCCGAGGGCTTGCGGCGCTCGCGGCGGAACGAGCCCTCGTCGGCAAGGACGATATGGACCCGCGCGGCACGAATATTGGACAGCGACTGGATGGTGCGGGCGATCTCACCTTCGAGCGCCCGGACGCGGGTGACTTCCTGCATGAAGGAGGTGAGGCCGATCGAGCCGATATTGTCGAACAGCTCGTAGCCGGCGTTTTCCGAGCGCGGGAGGCCTTTTTCGGCAAGCAGCATGCGCGCATCGCCGGTCTGCGAGAAGGGCGTCTTGACCGCGTCGCCTTCGGCCGTCACGTCGAACGGAATGCCAGCCTCCGTCAAAGCCGCACCGATTCGGGTGACATCCTGGCGGTCGAGGCCTGAATAAAGTGTTTCCATGTCCGCGCGGGACAGGAAATAGCTTCCAAGCCCCACAAGAACCACGACGAGCAGTCCCACAATGCCGAGAGCCGCCAGTTTCCTGGGTCCCAGCTGTGAGAGGTTCGAAACGATCTGTTGTGCCTGTCCGCCTAGAGCACCAGCCATGACGCACCCCCGATTTCACGCTTAATAAAAGGTTACCGTGAGCCGACCATGCGTTGGTAAGCTTGCGCGAAACCCCGGTTAACAAAGGGTTAACGCGGAGGTTCGCCTGTGAAGCCGGGGCGCCTCGAAGAGCCTTGCCGGGCAGCGCAAAGCCTTGCGTGTCAGGGCGTGGGCGGGGACTTCGGCTGATGCGGCCGGACGCCCGGCACAGCCTGGTGCGGTGCTTGAGCGTCCGTAAAATCCGTTATCGTCAACCGAGCGGACGGCGTTCGGGTTACAGGAGGATCTGGACGACCTGCACCAGTCCCAGGACGGTGATGAGGCCGCCGACGAGACGCAGGAGGATCGTCTCCTTCAGCTTGCGCACGACGTAGCCGGCAAAGGGTGCCGCGATGACGCCACCGACGATCAGGCCGAGGATCGCAAGGCCGTGGGAGGCGAGATCGCCGGCGTCTTCCCAGTGCCCGGTGAGGAGCGCGAAGAGAAAGCTCAGGGACACCGCGAGCGTGACGAGAAATTCGGCCGTATTGACCGTGCCGATCACGTAGCGCGGAGCCCCGCCCGCGCCCAGGAGCCCGGTCGTGACGACCGGTCCCCAGCCACCGCCCCCGACACTGTCGAGAAAGCCGCCGGCAAGGGCGAGGGGCGGGGCGACCGGCCCCGGAACGGGCCGGGAGGGGATCTTTCGAAAAGAGCGGGTGATCAGGTAGAGGCCGATGATCGAAAGATAGGCGGCGACATAGGGCTTCATCACCGAGCCGGAAAAGCTCGTCAGCACATAGGTTCCGACAACGCCGCCAAGGACGCCGAAGGGGACCAGCCGCCAGAAGAGCTTCCAGTCGATATTGCGGTTCAGGGCGTGGGCCGTGCCGGAGGCCGCGGTCGTGAAGAGTTCGGCGGTGTGGACCGATGCCGATGCGGCAGCGGGGGCGACGCCGAACGAAATCAGGACCGTCGAGGAGACGACGCCGTATGCCATGCCGAGGGCGCCATCGACGAGCTGGGCGAGCCCGCCGACGAGGAGAAAGAGAAGGAAATCGGTCATTTGCGAACTCCAAAGGGACGATGGAGCAAGCCTATGTCAATATCATACTCATTCGATAGGTATTTATGTTTTCAATAACCCCACTGAATGAGTAGGATATTCCAATTGATCCTCCGAACCGGGTCGAAGCGTGAAAAATCCGCCCCGCCGCGTCCAGCCGCAGTTCGCAAAGGCATGGACCAGCCGGAAGGCTAAGGTCCGGCGACTGGATCAGCCGCCCGGATCTCGTCGAACCGCCGGTTTTCCAGGATTTCGGCGGTCGCGTCCCTGACCCTCAAAAGCGCCTTGCGGGTCTCGCAGGTTTCGACATCCCTGCAGTCATCGCACCGGCGATAGGCCGTGCGGCTGGCGCAAGGGGCCAGTGCGAGGGGACCGTCGACCACCCGCAGAACATCGGCGAAGCTGATCTCGGAGGCCGGCAACGCAAGGAGATAGCCGCCGTTCTTGCCGCGCGAACTGGAGACGAAGCCGGCCTGTTTGAGTTCGGCGAGAATGGCTTCCAGGAATTTCTTCGGAATGGCCTCTTCGTCCGAGATGACCGAGGCCGAGACGGGGATCGTTCTTGGAGCGATGTTGAACATCGCGCGGATGGCATAGCGGGCACGCTGGGAGATCATGGGACCATTTGATCCGCCGAGGTCCGGCCGTCAAGCGGCCCGGCGAGGGGATCGGTCGCGCAAGATTATCGCATATGAATTCAAATAGAACACAAATTTAATTCATTTTGACGGACTGAAAACGCAGCTAAGCTGAGTGGTGTCAGGGAATACGTGGTCAAGAATCGGCAGTATTCTTAATGAATTCTGAACGTGATGATCCTTCGGAGGCGTCATGCAGGCATCGCCACGTCTTTTGATGGCCATCACGGCTTTCTGCGCCGTCTACGGGGCAATCGTCTATCGCCTTGCCGAATTCGCGAATATCGAGCCGACGCAGGCCGTGCTTGCCCTGTCAGCGCCGTCCGCCGCCCGCCCCGATATTCTCGATCGGAACGGCACCACCATGGCGACCGATCTGCCCGCAAGCTCGATCTTCGCGGAGCCGCGGCGCATCGTCGACGTGGACGAGGCGGTGGAAAAGCTGACGGCGGCCTTAAGCGATCTCGATCCGGTGGCGACCCACCGGCTGCTTTCGTCGGACTCGGGCTTTGCATGGATCAAGCGGCGCGTGACGCCGGCCGAGCGCCAGGCCGTGTTCGCCCAGGGGATTCCCGGCGTCGGCTTTCGAACCGAAACCAAGCGGCTTTATCCGAACGGTCCGAGCGGGGCCCATCTTCTCGGAACGGTCGATGTGGACAATCGCGGAACGGCCGGGATCGAGCGATGGATCGACCGGGAGGGGCATGCGGGCCTGCGCGAAGCCGGTCTCGATTTCACGCGTGAGGATCTCGAGCCCGTTGCGCTCAGCATCGACAACCGGGTCCAGCACGCGGTGCGCGACGAACTCGTGAAGGCGATCGACACGTTCGACGCGGTCGCGGGCTCGGGCCTCGTCCTCGACGTGAAGACGGGCGAGGTCATTGCCCTCGTCTCCCTGCCCGATTTCGATCCGAACCAGCCATCCGACGCGTTGAAGCCGGACAGGATCAACCGGATGAATGTCGGGACCTACGAGATGGGATCGACCTTCAAGGCACTGAACACGGCGATGGCGCTCGACTCGGGCCGCTTCAGTATCCGTTCCGTGCTCGATGCGACGAAGCCGCTCCAGTTCGGACGCTTCCGCATCAACGATTATCGCGGCGAGAAGCGCCCGCTCAGCGTGCCGGAGGCCTTCATTCATTCCTCCAACATCGCCATGGCGAAGATGGCGATGGAGATCGGTGTCGACGGGCAGCGCGATTTTCTGAAGCGCTTCGGCCTTCTCGATCGGCTGACGACGGAGCTGCCGGAAAGCGCCTCGCCAATCCTCCCCTCCAACTGGCGCATGCTGAACACGGCGACGATCTCGTTCGGCCACGGTCTGGCGGTGACGCCGCTTCAGGCGAGCACGGCGATCGCCGCCCTTGTGAATGGGGGAACGCTGATCCGCCCGACCTTCATCAAGGATGCGCCGGTCGAAGGACGCGTGCTCCAAACCGGTCTTGTCAGCGAGCGGACCGGCGAGGCACTGCGCTATCTCATGCGCCTCAATGCCGAGGTCGGTTCGGCGAAGAAAGCCAATGTCGACGGCTTCATGATCGGCGGCAAGACGGGCACCGCCGAAAAGGTGGTGAACGGACGCTACGCCAAGGACAAGGTGCTCACCTCGTTCATGGGCGTGGTGCCGGCCGACGAGCCCCGTTACCTCATTCTGGTGATGCTCGACGAACCGAAGGGACTGAAGGAAACCTACGGCTTCCGCACGTCCGGCTGGAACGCGGTGCCGGTCGCGGGCAAGCTGATCGAGCGCATCGTGCCGATGCTCGGGATTTCTCCGGACTGGGAACGACGAGGAACGTTCCCGCAGATGATCGAGGCCGGTGCCTTCGGCTCCGAACGGTTCAGGCCGGGCCGGCAGGACCTGATGCTGCCGGTGGTGGAGGCGAGCTGGAGCGGGCCGCGTATGGAGGTGTCGACGGAGGAAAATGCGCGTTAGGGTATGTCGCCGAAACGCAGCATGCCGTTTCGGATAGCATCATGCGCAAAGCCAAACCTTCAGAGCGAAATCTCGAGTCCGTCTCATCGCATTTCGCGCTGAAGGGCGATCGCACTTTCACTCGGCCCGTCGAATGGCCGGCAGGATACGATCCATTCCTCGCCGCTAACGAGAGGATGAAAGCCCTTCCCCGGCGGTTCGTTTTCGCCAGATCGGCACGAAGAGGCGTAAGGGAGGCAGGCCACGGCGCATCAGCCTTTATTGGGCAAGAACTGGCCAGCCCTGCCGGCTTTCGGACCCCCCGCAAGCCCATGCGGCGATCGCGCAGTGGACGCGCCTTCGCTTCACCCTTAATTTGAAGCTGAGGAATTTGAGGAGGTCAGCCCATGTCGATTGCGATGCCGAAACCGTCCGAGGCGGTCTTGTCCCGGCGCGAGGACATCGTGTCGGCCCTGCGCGCGATCGTTCCCGGCGAAGGCGTCGTCGATGCCACCAACGAGATGAAGGCCTTCGAAAGCGACGGCCTCACCGCCTATCGCCAGCTTCCCCTCGTCGTCGTGTTGCCGGAGACCGTGCGCCAGGTTTCGAAAGTGCTGAAATACTGCCATCAGAACGACATCCCGGTCGTGCCGCGCGGGGCCGGCACCTCGCTTTCCGGCGGCGCCCTGCCTCTGGAGGACGGGGTTCTTCTGGTCCTGTCGAAGTTCAACCAGGTGCTGGACATCGATTTCGACAATCGCTGCGCCGTCGTCCAGCCGGGCGTCACCAATCTCGGCATCACCAAGGCGGTGGAGCATCGCGGCTTTTATTACGCGCCCGATCCCTCTTCGCAGATCGCCTGCTCGATCGGCGGCAATATCGCGGAAAATTCCGGCGGCGTGCACTGCCTGAAATACGGTCTGACGGCCAACAACGTGCTCGGCATCGAATTCGTGACGATCGAGGGCGAGGTCGTGCGGCTGGGCGGCAAGCATCTCGATGCGGACGGGCATTACGACATGCTGGGCCTGATGACCGGATCGGAGGGGCTTCTCGGTGTCGTGACCGAGGTGACCGTGCGCATTCTGCAGGCCCCGGAAACGGCGCGGGCCGTGCTGATCGGCTTTCCCTCCTCCGAACAGGCGGGCGAGTGCGTCGCCTCGATCATCGCCAAGGGCATCATTCCCGGCGGCATGGAGATGATGGACAGGCCGGCGATCCATGCGGCGGAAGACTTCGTCAACGCCGGCTATCCACGGGATGTGGAGGCGCTTCTCATCGTCGAGCTCGACGGGCCGAAGGCGGAAGTCGACCACCTTCTGACCGAAGTCGAGGCGATTGCGGGTGAGAACGGCGCGACGACGACGCGGGTCTCGCAGAACGAAGACGAACGCGCGGCGTTCTGGGCGGGCCGCAAGGCGGCATTCCCGGCGGTCGGGCGCATCTCGCCCGATTATTACTGCATGGACGGGACGATCCCGCGCAAGGAACTGCCGAAGGTTCTGGCCGGTATGAAGGCGATGGAGACGAAATACGGGCTTCAGGTCGCGAACGTCTTCCACGCCGGCGACGGGAACCTCCATCCGCTGGTCCTTTACGATGCCAATGCGGGCGAGCTGGAACGGGCCGAGGCGTTCGGCAACGACATTCTGAAGCTCTGCGTCGAGGTGGGCGGGGTCCTGACCGGTGAGCACGGCGTGGGCGTCGAAAAGCGCGACCTGATGGGCGAGATGTTCACTGAAATCGACATGAAGCATCAGCAGCGGGTGAAATGCGCCTTCGACGCCAAGCACCTGCTCAATCCCGGAAAGGTCTTTCCGCAGCTCCACCGCTGCGCCGAACTCGGCCGGATGCATGTTCACAAGGGCGAGGTCGCCTTTCCCGATCTGCCGAGGTTTTGACGATGAGTGCTGTGGAAGAACTGGTCAGCCGTGCTCGATCCCGCTTCGACGAGGCAAGTTTCCTCGATTTCCTCGACGAGAGGTCCGACGATGGCCATTGGGAACTGATCGAGGGAATTCCGTTCATGATGCCGCCGCCATCCATGCGACACCGGGCCATTGCCAAGAACCTCGAGCGGCTCCTGAACGCGGCCTTGCGGGCTGCGCAGCTACCACTCGAAGCAGACCGCGAAGTTCCGTTGCGCCATCCGACCGACACGTCTTTTCGTCCTGAAGCCGATGTGGTCGTGATTGATCCGGATGAGGAGGTCGCCCGGCCGACCGACCGCTTCTACGAAACCTGCAGGCTCGTGGCCGAAGTGCTCTCGCCATCGACCGAGCATGTCGATCTCGTGACGAAGCGCCAGCGTTACACCGAACTGCCGGAGTGCCAGCACATCGTCATCCTATCGCAAAACGAGATGCGCCTGCGCCATTGGGCACGATCATGCGGTTGGGCCGAGCGTGTCTATATGGACCCAGAGGCCGTGTTCGACCTTCCCGAATTCAGCTTCTCCTGCCGCCTGAAAGACCTCTACGCGCGAACGGATCTCCTATGAGTCAGCTTCGACAACCTGAACACGGGGCCGGGACCGAGCCCCGCGTCTACGCGCCGAACTCCGTCGAGGCGTTGCGGGAGATCATCGCGGCGGCGGTCTCGGAGGAAACGCCGCTGGCGGTCGAGGGAACCGGATCCAAATCCGGGCTCGGGCGGCCGGTGCAGGCCGGCGCGACGCTTTCGACCCGCAATCTGTCCGGCGTGACCCTTTACGAGCCCGACGAACTGGTTCTTTCGGCGCGCTCCGGCACCCCGATCGCCGAGATCGAGGCGATGCTCGAAAAGGAAGGACAACGCCTTGAATTCGAGCCGATCGATTACGGCCCGCTGCATGGCCGGGAGCGCGGAGAGGGCACGCTCGGCGGTGTGATCGCCTGCAATCTCGCAGGGCCACGGCGGCTGAAACAGGGCGCGGCGCGGGATCATATCCTGGGGGTTCATGCCGTTTCGGGGCGAGCGGAGGCCTTCAAATCCGGTGGCCGGGTCGTCAAGAACGTGACCGGTTACGACCTGTCGAAGGGCCTTGCCGGCTCCTTCGGCACGCTCGCGGTGATGAGCGACATCACCATCAAGGTGCTGCCGAAGGCCGAGGCCGAGACGACGCTGATCCTGCGCGGCCTGTCCGACGAGGAGGCGAGCGCCGCGATGGCACGAGCCATGGGCTCGCCGGCCGAAGTGTCGGGTGCGGCTCACCTGCCAATGCTCGTTGCCAAGCGTGTGGTCGAGGGCGGGCTGGGCGACGAGGCCGCGACGGCGATCCGGCTCGAGGGATTCGGGCCGTCCGTCGAGGCGCGGGCGAGGCATCTTGGCACCGTGCTCGAGGATATGGGCAAGCTCCAACACCTCTATGGCGAGGAGTCCAAGGCCCTGTGGCGCGATATCAAGGACGTGACGCCGTTCGCCGACGGCACGGAGCGCCCGGTCTGGCGCATCTCGGTCGCGCCGACGGCGGGGCACGATCTTGTCATGGGCCTGAGGCGTCACGCCGCGATCGACGCCTTCTACGACTGGCAGGGCGGGCTGATCTGGCTGCGTATGGAGGGCGGCGAGCCGGAGGCAGATCTGGTCCGCGCCGGGGTGAAGGAAATCGGCGGTGGCCATGCGACGCTCGTGCGTGCCAGCGAACAGGTGCGCGCCGCGAGCGAGGTTTTCCAGCCGCAGCCGCAGGCGCTTTCCGGCCTTTCACGGCGGTTGAAGGAGCAGTTCGACCCCTCCGGCGTGCTCAATCCGGGAAAGATGGGGTAATCGATCGCTATGAGAGACGATTACCGCGCGTGGCTTGTCGACCAGGGATATGCCGAAAGCACTCAAACCATGCAGATCGCTCGTATAGAGCGTTTGGAGCGCGCATACGGTTCGCTTGATGAATTGTTCGACACGGGCACGATTGAAGGGCTTGTCCAAGAACTCGGCTATACGACCGCAGATGCCCAGAGCAACAGGCCGAACCCGTCGAGAATTGTTTTAAACGGAGACTTCCGCACTGGGCTACAATCGCTTCGAGATGCCGCCAAACGCTATATCCGCTTCAGATTGCTCGCTTCGGAAAACGCGTCTATTCGAAGTGACAACGCGGCAGAACCTGACTCTGAGGTCGCTATCCAGTCTCGATTTTCGCTCGAACGCGATATGCAGTTCGAGCTGCGTCGCAATATTGCTAGCCTCGAAAGCGGACTGACAATCATCGACGATGGCGCTGAGCGATCCGTCGATTCCGGTTTTATCGATATCACATGCCGCGATCGCGGCGGTTGTCTCGTCGTAGTCGAACTTAAAGCTGGGCGCGGTGACAGCAGAGCTATAGGCCAGATACTTGGTTACATGGGCGATCTCTCCGCAGAAGAGGAAAATGCGCCGGTTCGCGGAATCCTTGTAGCCCATGATTTCGATCGCCGATCCAAGGCGGCATCGCGTGTCGTTCCTCAACTGGAATTGAAGCGCTATTCGATAAGTTTCAATTTTGAGGTTGAGGCCTGATGCAGACCAATTTCACACCCGCTCAGCTGGAAAATCCGGAGGTCGCCAATTCGGAAGGCATCATCCGCAAATGCGTGCATTGCGGGTTCTGCACGGCGACCTGTCCGACCTATGTGACCCTCGGCAACGAACTCGACTCCCCGCGCGGGCGCATCTACCTGATCAAGGAGATGCTGGAAAACGACCGGCCGGCGGACGATCAGATCGTCACCCATATCGACCGGTGCCTGTCCTGCCTCGCCTGCATCACCACATGCCCGGCCGACGTCAACTACATGCATCTGGTCGACCATGCGCGAAACCATATCGAGCGCACTTACAAGCGCCCGCTGATCGACCGGATCACGAGGAAGCTGCTGGCGCTCGTCCTGCCCTATCCGGACCGCTTCCGCGCAAGCCTGAAGCTTGCAAGGCTCGGCCGGCCCTTTGCGGGGCTGATCGAGACGATCAAGCCGCTGAAGCCCATGGGCGCGATGCTTCGGCTTGCCCCGGACAAGGTGCCGGCGAAGTCGACGGTCAATGAGCCGGGCGTGCGCAAGGCCGAAGGCGCGCGAAGGGGGAGGGTCGCGATCCTGCGTGGCTGCGCCCAATCGGTGCTCGATCCGAAGATCAACGAGAGGACCGTCGGCCTTCTCAACCGGCTCGGCGTCGAGGTTGTGGTGCCGAAAGGCGAGACCTGCTGCGGCGCCCTCGTCCACCACATGGGCAAGGAGCACGATGCCCACGCCTTCGCCAAACAGAATATCGATACCTGGATGCGGGAGATCGAGGGCGAGGGTCTCGACGCCATCATCATGACCGCGTCTGGCTGCGGCACCACGGTGAAGGATTACGCCCACATGCTGCGCCTGGACCCGGCCTATAAGGACAAGGCGGCTGCCGTTTCCAAAAAGACGCTCGACATCACCGAATATCTGGCGACCCTCGATATCCCCGAACCGGTCAACGCGACCGGTCTCGACATTGCCTATCACTCCGCCTGTTCCATGCAGCACGGCCAGCGCATCAAGACCCCGCCGCGATCGCTCCTGTCGAAAGCGGGGTTCACCGTGCACGAAATTCCCGAGGGCCATCTTTGCTGCGGCTCGGCCGGCACCTACAACATCACCCAGCCGGAGATCGCCGCGCGGCTGAAGGCGCGCAAGGTGAAGAATATCGAGAGCGTCGGTCCGCAGGCGATCGCAACCGGCAATATCGGCTGCATCACGCAGATCGCGTCCGGCACGAAAATCCCCATCCTGCACACGGCGGAGCTGCTCGACTGGGCCTATGGGGGCGAGAAGCCGGCAGTGCTTCAGGGTATCGAACCCATTGGCAGGGAGCGCGCAATCGCGGCGGAATGACGACGCTAAAATGACAGAAATGTGTTGACGGACTTGTCCTTACCTCTAGCTGCCTATCGATCGATCAAACCGACGGAGCAGCACCCATGCAGATCGGCGTATGGATCAGTCTAGCAGCCTATTTCATTCTCATGCTTGGCATCGGATTTTACGCCTGGCGAAAATCGACGTCGAGTTCGGAAGAATACATGCTGGGCGGGCGGCAGCTCAGCCCTTCGGTTGCGGCGCTCTCCGCCGGTGCTTCGGACATGTCCGGCTGGCTGCTTCTCGGCCTGCCCGGCGCGCTCTTCGCGTCCGGTCTCGTCGAGGCCTGGATCGGGATCGGGCTTTTCGTCGGCGCGTTCTTTAACTGGCTCATCGTTGCCCCGCGTCTGAGGGAACAGACCGAGCGCTACGACAATTCGCTCACGATCCCGGCCTTTCTCGGCAAGCGCTTTCCCACGCAGGCGACGGCGCTGCGGACGATTTCGGCCATCATCATCGTGGTCTTCTTTTCCGTCTATACCGCGTCCGGGCTCGTTGCCGGCGGCAAGCTCTTCGACAGCGCCTTCGGTGAATTCATCAATATCGGCGGAATGAGCGACTATTCGGTCGGCATCTGGCTGACGCTTGCCATCGTGCTTGCCTATACGGTCGTCGGCGGTTTCCTCGCGGTTTCTCTGACGGATTTCGTGCAGGGCTGCATCATGATGCTCGCCCTCATCATCATGCCGCTGGTCGTACTCTATTCCGGCCAGGGCAGCGGCTTTGCCGGTGCTGAGGAAACCCTGAATGCGGTCGATCCCAACTTCCTGTCCCTGTTCAACGGACTGACCGTTGTCGGTTTCTTCTCGGCGGTCACCTGGGGTCTCGGTTATTTCGGTCAGCCGCATATCATCGTGCGCTTCATGGCCGTGCGTTCGGTCAAGGACGTGCCGGCTGCGCGGAACATCGGCATGAGCTGGATGGCGATCTCGCTGATCGGCGCGCTGGGCGTCGGGGTGTTCGGCCGGGCCTATGCCCAGCGCAACGGGCTCGATGTCGAGGATCCCGAGACGATCTTCATCGTGCTTGCCGAACTTCTCTTCCATCCGCTGATCACCGGCTTCCTCCTCGCGGCCCTTCTGGCAGCGATCATGAGCACGATCTCGTCCCAGCTTCTCGTCGCGTCCTCTTCGCTGACGGAAGACTTCTACCGGCTGTTCCTGCGCAAGCAGGCAGGAGAGACGGAGATGGTCAATGTCGGCCGTGTCTGCGTGGTGCTGGTGGCGCTCGTTGCCGCCTATATCGCGAGCGATCCGAATTCGGAGGTGCTGGGGCTCGTCGCGAATGCATGGGCCGGTTTCGGCGCAGCCTTCGGTCCGCTGATCATCCTGGCGCTCACCTGGCCTGCCATGTCCGGCGCGGGCGCGGTCGCCGGCCTCGTGACCGGGGCGGTCACCGTGATCGTCTGGATCTCGCTTGGCTGGAATTCGAGCTTCCTCGGCGGTCCCGGCGTCTACGAGATCATTCCGGGCTTCGTTCTCGCCTTCATCGCGATCGTCGTGGTTTCCAAGGCGACCGAGACGAGCGGCGAGTTCCGGCCGGAGGGGAGCGCGCAAGCCGCCGAGTGAGGCGAGCGTCCGGTCGATAGGGCGGCCCGGCTGGTTGAGCCGGGCTCTCGTGTCAGAGCTGGGGCGGATCTGAAACGAACGACTGCGCCCCGGATGATCCTTCCAGATTGTCCGGGGCGTTTTGCGTTATCGCGACAAGACCCAGCGGCGGCAGCGACCCGCGGACGTTCGTCCCGCACGGCACGGGTCCTGGTCGAGCTTTGTTGGTGGTGCGGCGCAAATGCGCAGAGGGGCTTGCGTCGAAGCGTCTCGTCATCCCCGGCGTCCGCTTTATGGGCGGACATTCAGTGCAATCGCTTCGTTGGATGACAGCCGAAGGCGCGATTTTTGCGCGCGAGGTTCGGCATGGCGGCGCTCGGGCGCGCGCTGCATGGCTTCGATCCGGCTTCAGACCAGGCGATCACCTGACTTTCGAACATGAGGACGGTGAGTCCAATTTGGCAAGAGGCTTCGCGATCGAGCCCGAAAAATTCAGCAAAATGCCATTCACGGGAGTTGGCGACGACGCGCGAAACCAAACCAGCTGACAACCGGCCATCGGAAGTGGTGACTGAATTTCCAGCTGCAGAAGGCGTGCCTTGCGCCCGATGGCCGGCGCGGGGCTGGCGATCTGTCGGAAGGGTCGGGAAAGAAATCCGAGCGGAAGCCAAGGGATTTCTGGCAGGCCTTTCATGTCGAGACGATCGGGCCCCGTGAGGAGCCAAAATCTTCATATGTCATCGACGGAGATCTGGCGATGTCGCGCTGATGGCCGGAGAGCAGCCATCTGTGAGCGTATTCCCGCGAGCGGATGCAATTTTCCGCCCGCTTTTTGCTTGAGCGCTTGCCGAGGCGTGCCCGACCGCTTCACCTCGACGGATCTCAGATATGCGTATCGGCTACCTGGGCTTTGATACGAGGGTCCGGCTGACTTCACCGGACGCCGATATCAAACATAGGCCGAGCGGTCCTTGTTGGTTTCCAGAAGCGCCGAGCGAAGCTTTTCGAGGGCGCGGGTCTCGATCTGGCGCACGCGCTCCTTGGAGATGCCGAGCTTGGTGCCGAGGGCTTCGAGGGTCGCCCCGTCGTCCTGCAGGCGGCGCTCGCGGATGATCTTGAGTTCGCGCTCGGACAGAACGTCGAGGGCATTGGTGAGCCAGATCACACGGCGCTCGTCGTCAATTGAGACAGACACGGTTTCGTCGGGCAGGGGATCGTCGGCGACGAGGAAATCCTGACGGTCGGCGCTACCGGATTCATCGTCGAGAAGGGGCGCGTTGAGCGAGGAGTCGGGCCCGGACAGGCGCGAGTCCATCAGCGCGACGTCGCTTTCGGAGACCTTCAGCGCGCCGGCGATCTCACGATACATGGCATTGCCGCTGATGGGTTCGGCGCCCTGGCTGAGGCGGGCGCGCAAGCGGCGAAGGTTGAAGAAGAGGGCTTTCTGGGCCGAGGACGTGCCACCCCGGACGATCGACCAGTTGCGCAGGATGTAATCCTGGATCGAAGCTCTGATCCACCATGTGGCATAGGTGGAAAAACGCACTTCGCGTTCGGGCTCGAAGCGGGCGGCCGCCTCCAGGAGACCCACATGGCCCTCCTGGATGAGGTCGTTCATCGCCAGGCCGAAATGGCGGAACTTCGAGGCCATCGAGATGACGAGGCGCATATGCGCCGAGGTGATTTTATGGAGAGCTTCCTGATCCCGGTTTTCCTTCCACCGGACCGCGAGTTGATATTCCTCTTCGCGCTCGAGATAGGGCGCTGCCATGGCGGCGCGGATCATCGTGCGGCGTGCGGATTGAGATTTCATGCTATCCCTCCGGTGAAGCGTTCCAGGCTTTTGAGCCAACTGCGCTGCATTGCTCACACAGCGCTGTGGTGTTGGCGTAATGCGGGGAGGGTTGGAAACGTTCCCAAAAGGGGAAACTTTTTTACGAAATGTAGAGGGGGATGTGCGTCAGGCAAGTCAAACGACGGTGAAGTGCGATCAATATCGCCGCAATCGAGGGGCCCGGCTCTTCATGGTCCGGTATGTCTTTCGAACGCGTCGTTGCATCCGCTCCAGTTGGGGGCTCGAAGGCCGGCCTTAGGGTGCGGGTTCGGGCGGACAATGCCGGAAAGAGAGAGCGCAATCAACCCCGCGCCCCGGTTCGCCGGGCTTTTGATGGTATTTCCCTTACGCAGAAGGGTCTTCGTTCGGCCCACGCCCCATGGGCTAAGTCTTTAAGCGGCTATCTTTTTTCGTTCGGGTCGACGAGTGGGCAAAGATCATGAAAAAAGCCGGCCCCCTGGGAGGAGCCGGCTTCACGATTTGCTGAGATCGCCCTTTTCGGAGGCCTCGGCACCACCTTGCTCAGGCAGCCTCGTCCTTGGACGCTGCGTCGTTGTCGGCAGACGTCTCTTCGCCGTCCTCGTCATCGGCGTCATCGGCGTCGTCGGCATCGGACTTCGGCCCGCGCTTCGGACCCTTGTTGAGATTTTCCTCGATCAGGCGGACGGCCTCGGTCTCGGACACCTCGTTGACGGCGGCGAGTTCGCGCGCCATGCGGCCGAGGGCGGCCTCATAGAGCTGACGCTCGGAATAGGACTGCTCGGGCTGGGTATCGGCGCGATAAAGGTCGCGAACCACCTCCGCGATCTGGATCAGATCGCCGGAATTGATCTTCGCATCGTATTCCTGGGCCCGCCGGCTCCACATGGTCTTCTTCACGCGGGCACGGCCCTGCACGACCTTGAGGGCGCGATCGACGAAATCAGTTTCCGAGAGCTTGCGCATGCCCACCGACTTGGCCTTGGCAACCGGTACCTTGAGGCGCATCTTGTCCTTCTCGAAATCGACGACGTAGAGTTCGAGCTTCATTCCCGCGACTTCCTGCTCCTCGATCGCGATGATCTTGCCGACACCGTGTGCCGGATAGACGATGCTTTCGCCGGATTTGAAGCCCTTGCTTGCGGGCGCCTTCTTTGGGCTACTCATACGCTTTCAAACTCCTTCTTGTGTCGGGCCGCTACAGCCGCTAGACACGTCACGGCGAACATGCCGCCGGTTTGATTCAAATCCGCCTTCATGGCGGATCGACCCTTTACGCGCTGGACGTGGAGGCATGCCGCAAGACGACGATGGCTCCTGAACCGAGCTCGAATCGTCGTCGTTTCGGATGGTTTTGCCGGCGCCCCTTTTTGCGCACGATGCGGTGCAAAAATTCGAACTGCCCGACCGTGTACTGAGAATACCCCAAAACCCGCCAAATCTCAAGAATAAAGTAATTCCCATAGGGAATCCGGGCGTTGGGGACGGCTTGCCCTCCGCTTCGAAACGGCGGACGAGTGCGCCGCACCATGACGGCCGACCGGGACCGATGTCCTGATTCCGTATCGTCACCTGCCGCAGCCGGACTGTTGAACCGACAACGGCACACCAAGTCCGCCGCGTCGTTTGATCGATTTTCAACTGTGCTATCGCAAAGCGATTGAACGGATTTCTGATGAATTGACCGGGCGCGAAACACTCGCTACCTCGAAACCATGACGATCAAGCCGCTCATCATCCTTCCCGATCCGGTGCTCCGGAAAGTTTCCGAACCTGTCGCGCGGGTCGACGACGACGTGAAACGATTCGCCGACGATATGCTGGAGACCATGTACGAGGCGCCGGGCATCGGTCTTGCCGCGATCCAGGTGGGCGAACCGCTCCGGATGCTGACGATCGACCTCTCGAAGGAAGACGAGGAGAAGGCGCCGCGGGTCTATCTCAACCCGGAGATCGTCTCGCATTCCGACGATCTCAGCGTCTATGAGGAAGGCTGTCTCTCGATTCCCGAATATTTCGCCGAGGTGGAGCGCCCGGCGCGCGTCACGGTGCGCTATCTGGGGCTCGACGGAGAAATGCACGAGGAGGAGGCCGACGGCCTTCTCGCGACCTGCCTGCAGCACGAGATCGACCACCTCAACGGCGTGCTCTTCATCGACTATCTTTCCAAGCTCAAGCGCGACATGGTGATCAAGAAGTTCACCAAGGCCGCGAAGACGAAGCGCGTCACCGCCTAATTTATTCCGCAGATCTGAAGCGCGTCTTCGTCCTTCCGGTCCTCGAAGGGCGTGCGGGACACGTCGAACCGCACGGTCGCGCCGTTGATCTGCCCCTTGCCTGAAAAGAGGTTGAGATCGCAGCTGACCTCGCCCTCCTCCTGCAGCCGGTCATAGGCATTGTAGGTGAAGCCGGCGACACGGAAGCGGCCATCGCGGTAGGCAAGCGTCACATGCTGCTCCCAGGCATTGCGGCCGATCGCGATATTTTCCGTTTCGATCCGAAGCGAGCCGTTGGAGAGGGCGGTCAGATGAGGCACCTGTCCGGCCAGCAGCGGCCGAGCGCCCCAGGCCGCACCCTTTCGAAACAGCGCAAGCCCCAGCTTGCCGGGCGGGGTATCCTCGCCCGTCCCCTCAAGAAAGATGTAGAGATCGGACGCGAAGGCGTCCTCGTCCTGCGGGGAGACGATCATCGCCGCATCCGCCGCGCCATTGCCGTCGAAATCGCCCGTCGCGACCGTGATGATATCCTCGGGCGAAAACCTGTCCCCGGCCATATCCTGTGCCTTGGCGGGCGTCGGGAGCGACAGCGACGCCCATGCGGCGAGTGCGAGCCCGGCGAAGCGGACATGAGGGATTGGCATGGGGCGATCCTTTCGAGGCGGCGAGCGGGCGGGGTCTTGCCCCCATCTTTGATCGGAAGAGGGGAAAGTGGAAGACATCCCTTGCCCATGGCGCAGCTCGGGGCGTAGAAAGCCGAGATAAGACAATGAACGGGTGCTGTCCTGGCCTGCCCACCGTTCCTCATCCATTCGATGACACGACCGCTCCAGCCTGTCTGCCATTCGCTGCGACGGCGAGCTTAGCCATGGGACATGCCGCTCGATGACAACGCCCTCGACAGCCGGTGCCGGCGCGGAAACACGCCTGGCCACCATCCTTGCGATATCCGCCGGATGCCTGATCGCCCTCCTCACCTTCGGGCCGCGATCGGCGATCGGCTTCTTCCAGCTTCCGATGATCACCGATCGCAGCTGGACGCGGGAGGATTTCGCCCTCGCCATCGCGATCCAGAACCTCTTCTGGGGGGCGGGCCAGCCGATCTTCGGGGCGATCGCCGACAAGTTCGGCACGGCGAAGGTGCTGATCCTGTCCGGTTTGCTCTATGCCTCAGGCCTTGCGCTGACGGCGATCGGCGAGGCGCCGATCTGGCTCATCGTCGGGCAGGGGATACTTGTCGGCCTCGGCGTTGCCGCGGGCTCCTTCGGCATCGTTCTGGCCGCCTTCGCCCGGCGGGTAACGGCCGAACAGCGCTCCTTCGTCTTCGGCCTCGGCACGGCGGCAGGCTCTGCCGGCATGTTCATCTTCGCACCCTTCACGCGCGGGCTGATCGATGCCTATGGCTGGGTGGATGCGCTGTTCATCATGGCCGGCACCATGCTGATCGTTCCGCTCCTCGCCTTTGCCCTCAAGGGCGCGCCCAAGGTGGGCTCGGCGCTTTCGACGAACGAGATCGAGCAGAGCATGGGCGAGGCCCTGCGCGAGGCCTTCGCAACGCGAAGCTATGTGCTCTTGACGAGCGGTTTCTTCGTCTGCGGGTTTCAGGTGGCTTTCATCACCGCGCACTATCCGGCCTTCCTCGCCGATCGCGGGATCGATCCTTACTGGGCGGTGGTCGGCATGGCGCTGATCGGCTTTTTCAACATCATCGGCTCGCTGGGTTCCGGCATGATCGGGCAGAAAAGCTCCAAGCCGATCCTTCTCGTCTTCATCTATCTCGGCCGCTCGATCGCCGTGACGGCCTTTCTCCTGATGCCGATCACGCCGACAAGCGTCGTCATCTTCTCAGCCGTCATGGGTATTCTATGGCTCTCCACCGTGCCGCCGACGAATGCGCTCGTCGCGATCATGTTCGGCACGAAATATCTCGGGCTTTTGGGGGGCGCGGTGTTCTTCTCCCATCAGGTGGGCTCGTTCCTCGGGGTCTGGCTGGGCGGCTATCTGCGTGAGACCTATGGCAGTTACGATCCGGTCTGGTGGATCGGCGTCGGACTTGGTGTCTTCGCCGCGATCGTCCATTGGCCGATCGAGGAAAAAGCCGCGCCGCGCCTTGCCGCGGCAACCTGATCGGAATGCTGCCGAATGGTTGAAGAGGACGGCAGCGCACGCCGGCGGACCCTGACTGTGGCGACGCTGATCGTCGTTGCAACGGGTGCGCTCTGGGGCTTCTACTGGTATCCGGTCCGCCGGCTCGACGCGCTGGGTCTGAGCGGTGCCTGGGGCTCGCTTGCAATCGTCGCCTCTGCCGTGATCCTGCTTATGCCCGTCGCGTTTCAGCGGCGGCGCAGCCTGAAGCGCGCGGGCCTGCCGGAACTTGCCGCGCTCGCGATCGGCGGGGCCGCATTCGTCTTCTACTCGGTCGGATTCGTCTATGGCCGGGTGGCGATCATCATTCTCCTGTTCTTCCTCACCCCCGTCTGGTCGACACTGATCGGCCGCTTCGTGATGGGATGGCCCATTACGGGCCTGCGCATCGCGGCTCTCGTCACCGGCCTTGCCGGGCTCGCCGTCATGCTGGGCGCGAACGGCGAAGTCCCGATACCGCGCGGCATGGGGGAGTGGCTGGCGCTTCTTTCCGGCATCCTATGGTCGATCTCGACCACCGGTATGAGAGCCAATTCATCGCTTGGGGCTTCGGAATCGGCCTTCGTCTTCGCCTTCGGGGGAATGATCGGCGCGTTTCTGCTTGCGCCGACGCTCGAGCCCTTCCCGTCCCTGCTTGGCGGAGATGAAATCATCCGCGCCCTCGGCTGGGCCGTCTTTGCCGGCCCCTTGTGGTGGGGCCTGTCCATGGCCGCGCTCATCTGGGCGGCCTCGCGGCTGGAGCCGGCACGCGTCGGCATTCTCCTCATGGCGGAGGTTCTCATCGGCGCGCTCTCGGCCGCCTGGCTTGCGGGCGAGGAACTGGGCTCCCTGGAGCTTGCCGGCGGGGCGCTGGTGCTGATCGCGGGCGGTCTGGAGGTCTGGCCGCGAAAGACCGGCGCTCAGCCCTCGTCGGGCAAGTAGCCTTCGAGCGTTTCGCGGACCGCGTCGGGTATCGCGCAGGAGGCGTGGGAGCCGGCCTCCACGAACACCTCCACTGTGCGATAGATCGCGTGAACCTCGCCGGTGCGATAGGTATGAAGCGTCATTTCCAGCGTGACGCTCTTGCCGCCGACGCGGGTGACGCGGCCCCCGATAAAGGTGCAATCGCCGGCCAGAAGCTCCCGTTTGAATTCGGTCTCAGCCTTGAGCGTGACGGTGTGGACGCCATGGATTTCCGTCATGGCCCGCATGGAAAGCCCCGCCTTTTCCCAGAAGAGAAACGAGGCGTCGTCGAAGACCGGCGCGTACCAGCGCACGTTCATGTGGCCGAACTGATCGAGATGCCAGGGATGGACGACGAAGCCGCCAAGGTCGATTCCGTTTTCGCTGTGGTCCGCCATGGTCTTCCTCAAAACCCGTCTGAGCCAGCTAACCTGACGCACTCGCCGCCGAAATGAAGCCCGTGCGCGAAAGAGGCTCGTCGATCCCGCGCGGCTCGTAGACGTGACGGGCGAGAAAATAGCGGGTGAGGGTGAAGCCGGCCTTCAGGGTCTCGCCATCGGCCGCACGGTCCGTCTCGGTGAGGAAAGCGGGGAGGGCGAGAAGCTTGTCACGATAGGGCTCGCCCGGCTCTCGGCTGACCGCGCGCCCGCTTTTCGGCGAGACATAGACGAGGTCTGTGCTGGCCCCGGTTGCGGCGCATCGGGTGAGATCGAGGCCGAAGCCGAGCTCTTCCAGAACGGCAAGTTCGAAGCGCAGCATGAGTTCGCCGGCGGTCATGCGGTCCGCGCCCAGATTTTCCAGAAGCACGATCAGCCCGTCGTGCAGGCGCGGATGGGGATCGCGCTCGGGCAGAAGCCGCAAATGGCTCGCCGCGAGCTGGACGCCATGGAGCCCGACGGCGCTTTCCATCAGGCCACCGGCGCGGGACAGAACCGGCTCCAGCGCGAAGGCCCCCATATGCTCGTCGAGCCGCGCCCGCCAATGGGCGAGCACCGAATTGCCGGGCTGAAGCACCGGCCGCATCGCCTTCGACCGTCCGCCCCGCACGAGGCCCAGGTGACGGCCCCGGGACCGGGTCATCAGCTCTGCGATGACGCTCGTCTCGCCATGGCGGCGCACGCCGAGGACGATGCCTTCCTCACGCCATTCCATGGCGGTGGCGCCCTATTGCTGCACGATCTCGCGGGTTGCGTCGAAGGCGATGTCCTTGTTGCGGTCCATCACATAGCGCAGGTCCCAGTCGTCGCGGCAGAGATAAACCGGGCGGTCGTCGCGGTCACGGACGATCTGATTTGTGTTGTCCTTGATGAACTGCTTGAGCGTCTGCTCGTTCGGGCACCTGATCCAGCGCGCGACATTGTATTGCACCGGCTCGAAGGTCACGTCCGCCTTGTATTCGCCGGAGATGCGAGAGGCGAGAACATCGAGCTGCAGGGGGCCGACGACGCCGACGATCCAGTCGGAGCCGATGGTCGGGCGGAACACCTGGACGAGACCTTCCTGGGCAAGGTCTTCAAGGCCCCGGCGCAGCTGCTTCATCTTCATCGTGTCTTCGAGGCGCACCCGGCGCAGCACCTCCGGCGCAAATGCGGGAAGGCCGGTGAAGCGGAAGGTTTCGCCTTCGGTCAGCGTGTCGCCCACCTGCAGGGTGCCGTGGTTCGGAATGCCGATCACGTCGCCGGCAAAGGCTTCCTCGGTGAGCGAACGCTCCTGCGCGACGAAATAGATCGGGTTGGACACAGCGATCGCCTTGCCCGAGCGCACATGATCGAGCTTCATGCCGCGCTTGAAATGGCCCGAGCAGAACCGGACGAAAGCGACCCGGTCCCGGTGCTTGGGGTCCATATTGGCCTGCACCTTGAACACGAAGCCCGAGACCTTCTCGCCCGAAGGATCGATCGGACCCTTGTCCGATGGCTGGGGGCGCGGCTCCGGCGCATGGGCGGCGATGAAGTCCATCAGCCGGTCGACGGCGAAATTTTCGAGCGCCGAGCCGAAGACCACCGGCGTCAGATGGCCGTCGCGATAGCTCTGGGCATCGAAGCTGGCATAGCCTTCACCGGCAAGTTCGGCCGCCTCGCGGAAGCCGGCATAGGTCTCCGTGCCGAGCGCTTCTTCCAGGCCCGGATCGTCGAGCCCGCCGTCGAAATGCTTCGTGCCTTCGCCCTTGGCCGAAATGAAATCGTTCGCGGCAAGATCGTAGACGCCCTTGAACAGGCCGCCCTGACCCACAGGCCAGACCATGGGTGCGACGTCCATGGCGAGCTGTTCCTCGATCTCGTCGAGGAGCTCGAACGGGTCGCGGCCCTCGCGGTCGATCTTGTTGACGAAGGTGATGATCGGAATGTCGCGAAGGCGGCAGATCTCGAACAGCTTGCGGGTCTGGCCCTCGATGCCCTTCGCCGCGTCGATCACCATGATGGCGGAGTCGACAGCCGTCAGCGTGCGATAGGTGTCTTCGGAAAAGTCGCTATGGCCGGGCGTATCCAGAAGATTGAAGTTCACGCCGTCTTTCTGGAAGGTCATCACCGAGGAGGTGACCGAGATGCCGCGATCCTTCTCGATGCCCATCCAGTCGGATTTCGCGCGCGCCTTGTTGCCCTTGGCGCGCACGGCGCCGGCCATCTCGATCGCGCCGCCGGTGAGGAGCAGCTTTTCCGTCAGCGTCGTCTTGCCGGCGTCGGGGTGCGAGATGATCGCGAAGGTCCGCCGGTTGGAGTAGCTCGACTTTGCGGAGGGCGTCGGGCTCGATCTGTCTTCGGCCTCAAGGGCAAGGCTGCTCATGACGGGCTTTCTTCAGGTGTTCGAATATGATTGCCGCCCTTGTCGCCGCGAAAAACGGCGCATCTGTGGGGGGCTTATCTCGATAATGTACGATGCTTCGCATGTCGCACAAGCTGACGACTTGGGAAACAGGAAAGACGAGGCTCAGGTGATTCTGTACTGTTGAACGATAATCGGTATCGGTACGATTTATCCGGGATTAGCCGGTATTTGACGGGATTAAGTGGTGACGCTTGGATAGCGCCGTGCTTGATCGATCTCAGCTTCGCCCGATCCGACGATCAAAGGACTTATCGAGGGTGATGCCAAGGCGATCGATCAGGAGTTGCTCCTCAATGTCACGAAGCCGATCGTCAAAATTCTGAAGCGCCTTGAGCGTCGGTGTTTCGGCTTCGCCGTAGCGTTCCAGACAGTCACCGAACGCCTCGCGAGGCGACAACTCGCGAAGCTTGACCGCACAGAATTCCCGGATTTCGAAATTGCGCCAGACGGGCAGGCCAGCCGACGCCGCAAAGTCGCGCTCCCATACGTTCAAGACTTCGCGCACAGTCGGGCGATGAACAACGAACCGTTCAGGCATCGGCATCCCATTGATCGAGCGGCGAAGAACGCAGGTGCGGGCCTAGACCTTGATCCAGACGCTTTCCTCATCGACAGCCTCGATCGTGGCGGCGAGATACGAACCGGCTACCTCGTCTTTCGTCAGTTCGTCGTCTGAAACCACGTAAAGGGGAAGGTTGATGTCAGCGGCGACTGCGCCGACGAATAGAGCACCGCCGTCGAACACGCCGCGACCCACGAGGACCCGTTTTGCCCCAGCCGCCCCGGCTCGATTGTCGGCTGGATCGAGCGCGATCCCAACGAACGCGACCGCAGAAGCGTTATGGATCGGAACGGCTTCCTTCGCCGCATTCACGCCCACCATCGTTCCGCCGAAGATACGGACGCCACTGGCGACCGGATAATCGTAACGGGAACCTGACATCGGCCCACGCAGGGGCGTGTTGATATTCTTGGTCGCGGCCATTCTATCAGTCCTTCAGGTCGTCGGCCGACAAGCCGAGTTGTTTCGCGACGAGTTCAGCAGCTTCCGACCGGGAGATATCCAGGCGCGAAGACAGCGCCGTCATCTGCATATTGGCTTCCATTTCCGGTGTGATGGCAGGCCGGAACAGATGAGCCAGCGGAGCGCCGACGCGCTCGACGATACCTTCGAATGCATGTGGATCGGCTGCGCATGTCGCGATGGCCCAATCCCGTGCGTAAGCCGGGAAAACGCCCCTGGCGATTGCTTTGTCAGCTTGTTCGGATGCGTGACGCGCCGACTGTTCGCCCCTCGATTTTGCGAGATCGAGAAGAAGCAGCTCGGCAGTGGACGAAGCTGCAAGCTTCGTAGCGTTCGAAGCACGGATCGCTTCGAGAATGGCTTTCTCGTCAGCGTCTTCCGGAAGGTCGCGAACCTTCCGAAGATCAGCCATGAAGTTCGACGATCGCGCTTCAGCGTAAGCGCTTTGCATCGCTTGTTCTTCTTCCTGCGAATGGTCGGCGGCGGCGCGTGCCGCTGCGAGCGCTGGCATCTTCGCAAGTGCTGGCGCGGTCACGAGAGCGACCGTATGTATCCAGACGGCGTTGCCGGCCTTATCGCGCGGAAACGAGGGACTGACGTAGCGATGAGTGCGGGCGCCAAGAGCCGCTTTACCGGTGTCGAGCCAGTCAACGCGGCCGTAAAGCCCGTCTGCTCGCGCTTCCATCTCCTCGATCCAGCCGATCGCATCGGACCTTTGGCCTTTCGCGCCAAGAAGGACGGTCGAATGGTCGAAGTCGAGCGGAACTTTCGTTTCGTCGGCGTTGAAGCGAGATGCGAGCAACTCGGGATCGAAGGCGTGCGAGACGCCGTTGCGGTCGGTCACCCGGCCGCGCGGCGCGATCTTGATCCACCCGCTCGTCGTCGGTTTGGTATCCAGTTCTCCACCGACGGCGAGCGTTACGATGGGATGCGGAAAATGAGCGGTTCCGTCCATCGTGATCCCCTTATGACAGCCAAGGCGTGACGATCAGTTCCGCCGTGCCCTGCCAGATGTTGGAATTGTTCGCGATGACGCTCGCGGTGATAAGCTGGCGGGCCTGCCCTTCCAGTTCAGCCGGAACGACCAGATGCGTCGGCATGATGCCGAGGAGATGGTTTTGATCTCCCCGGAACCGCATCATGGCCTGCCGAGCCATCTCGTAGTTTGCGGCGTTGAGTTCGGCTCCCGACGCGTAGGCCAGTTGCCAGAGACCGAAGCCAGCATTCACACGTGCATGGACGCCGAACAAGAACTCGTTCGCCATGTAGACGTGCTCGTTCTTCTCATCGGTCAGAGCCCCGAAATTGTAAGGTTTGCGCTCCTGCCATACGAGCGGCCTGATCTGCCGGCTGAGGTCCATGAGGTACCACATCGGTTGCGCGCCTGGCTGAAGGTTGGAGATCGGTTCGGCCTCATCTCCGACTTGGCCGGATCGCGGATGGTATTCCGAGAAGAATGGCCGACCATCATAGCAATTCTTCGCAATCCCATCGGAAAGCAGGTTGAACAGCATCTTGTCGGGATGCTGTTTCGACATGCGAGCGATCTCTTTCACCATCGGCGTGTAGACGCCGAGATTGTCGTCTTCGAAAGAGTTGCGCTTGACCCGAACCGTGCTCTCGAAATCTTTGTTGACGATTTTGAACCCATGGTTCTGAAGCGTTTTGATGACACGTACGCCGAGCCATTCACGCATCTCAGGGAATTCGCCCATCCATGCGTAGTTCTCTTCGGACGTTGTGGAATTGACCGTCATCGCCAGCGTGTCCCGGTGGGATTTCACATCGCCGAATGCGTTCTCAAACGTCTTTTTGAACCCACGGAAGGCGAGTTCTATGTTTTCCTGCGTGATGTCCATTACGAACTCTCTTTCGTGATAGCCGGATACGAACCAACTCCGACGCGGCGGTTTGGATTTCGCTCGAAGGTGTCTTCGATTTTTCGCGACCTACTCTGACGCGCCTCGTCAGGTCGCAGCAGATTTCGGACAGTCACTTCCGAGACGCGAAGCTTTCGAGCGATTTTTGCGTGAGGAAGACCAGTGGATTTGAGGTGGCGGGCGAGGAAAACATTCGCGAGAGGTATATCTATCTCACCGGGACCGAGCGTCCGACCTATAGTCAGGGTAGCCTCCCTTTCCAGCAACGACGAAACTTCGCAGCGTTTCTCGTTGGTGGTATTCACGGGAAAGAATACCCGCGTCCCGCCGAAGCTCGTCACAAGCCGGGCGGTTTTCTCAAGGCCGATCGCTTCGACGAACGGGGCCACCACTTCCGGCACGGGAGCGGTATATTGAATGCCGGAAGCGTCGGTCCACGTGATGTTCATAGACCGAGAACTACCCCCCATAGAAACGCAACACACCCGGAAGGATGATGGGGGGGTAGGAGTTGCGGCTGCCAAACAGCGTGTGTGAATAGCCCCGAGATTTGTGGACGCCTTCTTCCCTGATTTTGAGGCAAGGAGGTCCGGATGCGGTCTGTCAATTTCACTGATGAGTTCAAGCGCGATGCAGTCGCACAGATCACCGAGCGTG
>NZ_JBDJAC010000014.1:0-103662 GCF_039652615.1 Fulvimarina fulva | reverse complement strand
CGAGGCCTTCGCAGAGATCGACAAGGAGGAGATCGATCCGATCCTCACCATCACAACCATGAAAGCCGCCTGATCATGACCTCAGGCCACCCAGAAAATTACACCAGCTTGACGGACGTGACCGATACGACGCCCGTCGCGCACTCATAAACCATGGCTAGGCCCAGCGCCTTCGGCTGATGTCAAGCACTGTCATGCGGGTCAAATTCCGCTCGCCTCATAGCGTATCCGGCTGATTATGCCGGATACGCTATGAGGCGAGCGCGGCAAAGCCACGTTTTCAAATCCGTTATTGCGAAGAACCGCGTAGAGCCTCCGTCATTCCCACTCGATTATCAACTGACGTATTAAGCATCTGAATCAATTGCGAAAAATATTTTCGCGATTTCTGTATACCGTCATATAGACCGTCAAAAGTACCGGCCTTTGAAATCATTGGCTTTTTCTGGCAGATCGCGAAAATTGTGGTTCCGCCATCTATCGACAGGCGCGGCGGCGACATCGCCCCGAAAGTCCGCCCAGCCCGGACCGCCGCCTCTACGCCAGACTACGCCGGCCACGATTCAGCCTCCCGGAATTATACCGTCACGGCCCCGGTCTGCCACCCCTCCCTCAATGGGATGGCCATCGCGCGAGGGCTAGGAAAATTGTAATCTTCGTGCTACATATCTCGCCAATCTGTAGTGCGAAGGTTTCAAATGCCTACACCACATAACCCTCCAGCCGCTGTGCGGCGCGTTCTGCGCAAGCTCGGCGCAGACATCCACGATGCCCGTAGGCGTCGGCGGCTGCCAATGGCTGTCGTCGCAGAACGCGCCTTCACATCCCGCTCGACCCTGCAAAAGGTCGAGGCTGGGGACACCAATGTCAGCATCGGCATTTATGCAGGCGTCCTTCAGGCGCTCGGCTTGCTCGACGGTCTGGGCCAGATCGCCGACATCGGCAACGACCCTGTTGGCCAAGCGCTGGCCAGCGCGGAACTGCCCAAGCACGTCCATCTCAAGCGAACAGTCGGATCATCTCGCGATGGCTGACTTCGAGGTACATATCGACTTGGATGGCCGCACGCGCCCTATCGGCCTGGCGAGGAGCAATCGCGTTCGAGGCGCGGAGACTATCCTTTTCGAATATGATGGCGCGTGGCTCGCCGATCCCGACCGGTTCTCGCTTGAGCCTGCCCTTGCCCTAAGCCGCGGTGCCTTCGCCCCTCCTGCCGGACTGGTGACTTTTGGCTCCATCGGAGACTCAGCGCCCGACACATGGGGGCGCCGTCTTATGCAACGGGCCGAGCGCCGTCTTGCCGAACGCGGAGGGCGCGCCGTTCGCACCCTTGCGGAAAGTGATTACCTGCTCGGCGTCGCCGACGAGACTCGCCTGGGTGCCCTCAGATTCCGTTGGGCAGGCGAAGAGGCGTTCCAGGCGCCGATCCGCGCCGGCGTCCCCGCTCTGATCGAACTCGGGCGGCTGCTCCAGATCACCGAACGGATCCTCCGGGACGAGGAAACGGACGACGATCTTCAACTCATCTTCGCCCCCGGCTCCTCCCTTGGCGGCGCGCGGCCGAAAGCGTCGGTCATCGACCAGCACGGACACCTCTCCATCGCCAAATTCCCGAAGGAGACCGACGATTACAGCATGGAGACGTGGGAGGAGATTGCGCTACGGCTGGCTGACCAGGCCGGCATCACCACCCCTCACCATGAGCTGATTGAGGTCGCCGGCAAGGCGGTGATGCTGTCGCGGCGCTTCGATCGCGCCGGCCCGATCCGCACTCCTTTCCTATCTGCAATGGCGATGATGGGCGCCAAGGACGGTGAGCGCGGCAGCTACCCGGAGATCGTCGACGCTCTTACGCAACATGGTGCGCAGGGGAAGACCGACGCTCATGCCCTCTATCGGCGCGTCGTCTTCAACGTGTTGATTTCCAATGTCGACGATCACCTGCGCAACCATGGTTTCCTTTGGCTCGGCAAGGCAGGGTGGTCTCTTTCTCCCGCCTATGACCTCAATCCTGTGCCCACCGATCTCAAAGCCCGCGTGCTAACGACGAACATCGACCTCGACGAGGGCACCTGCTCGCTTGACCTGCTTGAGGCAGCTTCGGAATTCTTCGGCCTCACAATGCTGCAAGCCCGCGCAATCATCAAAGAGGTCGCGACCGTGACCGCGACGTGGCGTGAAACCGCCAAAGCGGCCGGCGCCCGCTCTGCCGAGATTACCCGGATGGCCAGCGCCTTCGAGCACGATGATCTCAAGCGGGCGCTGGCGCTATGACCCGAACCTTCATCTACAGCTTCACGCCGCCATCACTTGACCCGTCCCCAGGCGCGACCATCGCGCTGGACGTCTCCGAGATCGAAGACGCCGGCATTCGCGAAGTGCTTCAGACGCCGGGCGCAGCCTATGGCGCATGGTCGATCCTGGATGCGCTGCTGGCGCCGACCGGCGCGGGCACGTCCTTCATTTTCAGACAGCCGCTTGGCCAAGCGCGCGAAGTGAAGGTCGCGTTGTCGGGCCTGTTCGGACGGTTCGTTGCCCGCGCTTATCTCGAGCGATATTTTGATCTCTCCATCTTCGCCCATCTCGGCAACCACTTGATCGATCTCGACCGTCGCAAGCAGGTCAGGATCAAACGCCTCGCCCGAGGCGACCTCCCCGACTGGATCGCATGCAAATCCGATCTGACCTCACTCACGATCGCGGAGGCCAAGGGCTGTCACGACCCAGGCGGACCGGCGAAAGCACTCGCGCGCGCCTGGACGCAAGCCGGGCGTATCGACGTGACGGTCAAAGGCCGAAAGGTCACCGTAAAGCGGATCGCGGTCGCCAGCCGGTGGGGCGTGGCCAATTCCAATCCCGCTGACGCCCACCTGTCGGTTCGCGATCCCATCGACAAGGGCGATCCCATCGATCCGCAAGACAAGGACGCCCCCTTCATCGGCCTGCTTCGTCTGCATGTCGCCAGTATGATCGAACCTCTCGGCCATACAGAACTCGCCCAGGCGCTGCGCGCTCTGACACGCCAAACCTTTCCGCGACCACTCCGGGATGCCGCCGCTCGCGCCCGTGCCGTCCTCGACAATGCGCCGATAGAACAGGTGGAAAAGACCCACGATATCGGCGGCCTCGTGGGCGGGATCGTCACGCGGGCCGGCCCGATTACCGACGCGGTCGCTAGTACCGTCGATCAGGAGGCCCTGGCCCGGCTCAACCTTCGTCCGGTTTTCGTCGGAGTAGACCGAGATCTAATCCGTGCAGCAATCGACGGCGAAGCGGATGCCATTCGTGGTCGTCTGGCAGAAAAAATGAGTCCCGACGAATTCGCGCGGCCGGATCGCGCTGGCGGCTGGATCATCCCGCTCGGTACGGAACGACGCATCGTTGGAGGGGCTTGATGAGACACTGCGGGTGCAAATATCAAGAAGATCTGGTCAATAAAGCGGGCCAACTGGGGGAGACCAGTATGATAGATGAACAGAGTAATGACATCTCAAAGTGGCGGGTACGACCGGAACGACTGACGCCATGTTAAAATGGTCCGATCTGAAACGATCTCGCGACGAAATTCTCGCCGTGTGGCCAGTCTTCAAGCCGCTGCATGGGCGTTGGTTTATGCAGGAGCTCGTCGACAAGGGTGAGCTCCCTCCGATCTGGCGGGACCGCTACATCCAAGGCGAGAACGATAGCGTCCTGAGCGACCACTACCCTGACCGCGCCGCCGCGATCGCTTCGGCTAACGAACTCAATCCGCGGCTACGGTCTGTGCTGTCTGCTCGTCCGATCGAACCCGCCATTTTGCGCTCGCTCGAGCTCAAGGCCGACAAAGCGCTGCAGTCCAAGCAGCGGCTTCAGGACGAGGAAGCTTTGATGCTGGCCGAGGCCATTCGCCGGCATGCGGGAGACGAACGCCCTGACGTGGCATCCCTTAAACTCGCGCCAGAATCGGAGTCCTATCGTCAGGATCTCGCTGAGCAGCTCCGCGTCATGCCCTACCTTTGGATCGCACAGGTAGGCTGGGAGGCTGGTCGCTGGAGGACGCACATGCTCCTCTATCGAGACTCTAACGGCGCTTGGTCGAAGCCATACAATGTAGGCGAGAAGGCCGCGGCGGCCTCGGAACGCGCTAAGATCGCCAACGGCTTCAATTTCAGCGTTACCAGTCATTGGGGGCAAACGAAGGCGCGCATCCGACAAATGCTTCTGCCGCGCGCCAACCAGCTTTTGCAACTCGCAAGCGTTCAAAGGCTTCTCGCGGAGGCATTCGCGCGCGGGGAGCGCGTCCTGGTCTCGAACGGAATCGTATTCTGGTACGAGGAGGACGGCGGCATCGGATGGCAAGTAAAGGAGACTGCCGCCACGACGGAATCAGAGGGCGCAACGCTCTGGCGGGAGGGTACGATCCGATCGACCAATCACGGCCGCTTGGTCATTCTTCCCTATGTGAAGGAGGACGGTGAGCAGGTGCGAGGTCATACGAAGAATGGCCCGGGTGACGGCCGTGCTTTGCCTCGCCATCCCGATCACTATGTCGACATCCCTTTTTCAATGTACCGCGGCGACCTGATGATCGGCCTCTTCGGCGAGTTACCCTACGAATGATAGCGCAGCTCGCTCTGATTGAGGGGTAGCGCGGCCACCTACGCGATCAGCTCAATCTCTTCTGCGTCGAACCAGGCTTGCCTGATCATAGCGTCACGCGCCTGTGCAGGCTGAGCCGCGTAGTACACGACGGCGAGACTTCGCTCAGCCCGGCTACATGTCACATAGAAGAGGCGCCGCGTGCGATCGACAGTGGTCTCCTTACCTGCGGCCTCGTTGTCCAGATCGGTCTTGCTCTTTTCCTTGGCGCCGAA
Source organism: Fulvimarina fulva (assembly GCF_039652615.1). NCBI lineage: Bacteria > Pseudomonadati > Pseudomonadota > Alphaproteobacteria > Hyphomicrobiales > Aurantimonadaceae > Fulvimarina > Fulvimarina fulva. Next base: position 98,809 of record NZ_JBDJAC010000014.1, on the reverse strand, counting down.
GAGCTTGTCGTACGCGAACATAAACCCACGGGCCTCGTCGTCACTTATGACGACCATCACGCGCGGAAACTCCAGTCCCTTCACACCTTGGTGCGTGTCGAACTGCGAGACGCCGCGAACATAGCGGTCGTATTTCGCGATCTGCTCAAACGCCGCGTCGAGCGCCAATCGCCACCCTCCAAGCTCGCTCTTCTGATCGGCTTCGTCCTCTTCCTCGTCCGCGTCACCATCGGCGCCGGTCACATCGGGCACCGCGAATGGCGCGAGGACGTCCGGAATGGTGAAGAGGTTGGTTTCAGCGACATAACGGAGGACCGCTCGTGCGGTCGGCGCCTCCTTGGCATCCACCAGTGCCAGGAGGCCCTCGCAAGCCGCCCTCACATTCCCGAGGATTTCGATTTGCTTCTCGCCTGCCGCTTCGAGCGCCTTCCTGTCGAGCAGAGGCGATGTCCGCCTCGCGACCGCCGCGGCGGCGAACCGATCGCCCTCGCACAACGCGGCAACGAGCGGCAATATCTCTCGGGTGAATAGGCCGATGCCGGCGCCGGAGCCCTGTAGGAAGCTCGTTCGAATTCGCTCGACGGCGTAGAGAGGCTCGAAAAACTGCTCAAATCCGAAGCGCCGCGCCGACATCAGATGCTCTAGAGCGAGCGTCTTGATCGCATCCGATCCATCCGCCCAGCTTCGGTCGCCGGTGATTTCCGCCATTCGCATTGCGATCGTAGCCTCGGCAACGGTCTTGTCGACGGTCGCCTGCGGCAGGACGAATAGGCGAACGACGCCTAGCTCGGCGTCGCTTCGAGGCGTTTGCTCCTCGCCGTCCTCATCACGGCGGATTTTATTGATCAGGCTGATAACCCGCGTCGGGCACCGATGGTTCATCCGCTTTCGCGGTTTTGCCCACTCTGGCGGAATTGCTTCAGCCAAGCGATCTTTCCCATCCGCGTAGATGCGCTGCATCGTGTCGCCGAACAGGCCAAGGCAGAAGGCGTCACGGTATCCCGCCTCGACGTCGAGCAAGGCTTCCATAAGCCGCCGGCTTGTATCTTGGCTCTCGTCGATCAACAGGATGGGAAAGCGGGTAACGAGCAGGCGGCGAAGGCCGGGCTTTGCACTTAGGAAATCCGCGGTCATGGCAATGACCTCGGCATGGCTGAGAGAGTCGCGCGTCCGGTTATCGCCGGTAGGGCTGTACACGAAACGAATGATGCCAGGGAGGCTGGCGGCGCGCCGCCGTTTGCTCTCGATGGAACGAGCCCGATCCGACGCCGCTTTGCTGTTCGGTCGCCCCTTGGCCTGCGCCTCTTCCAACTCGACGATGTCTTGGAGCAGCCTGGTCGCCACCCACCCGCGAATATCGGAATCATAGCCAGCAATCAGCGACCAGGCGAAGGCGTGAATTGTCGACACCTCCACGCGTGGATCGAACTCAAGGCGCTGTTTGATTTCGTCGCAGGCTGCGTTCGTATACGTGATCACACCAATCTTTTGACCGGTAAGCGAAAGGCGCCGCCCTTGGTCTCGACACACGGCGCGTATCGCTTCGACGAGCGAGCGGGTCTTTCCCGAGCCCGCGCCAGCGTAAAGAAAAAAGCTCCTGGGCTTCGCTATGTCGAGGCAGGCGAGGATTGCTTCGTCGGCCGCGGCGTCGAATGCATCGTCAACAGCGCTCATGCGTCTACCTCTTCGGCTGGCTCCGGAGGCCCTTCCTTGACTTGCGGAAGGATCTCGACCTGCTTCTTCTTGAGTTGAGACAGCAGCCACTCAAGCCCTTCAGCAATGTACCGAGGCACGGCGATCTCGTCGAACTTCTCGACTTCGAGAACGTCAAGGGCAAATTCCGCCTTCTTGCCGTTCTTCAGTGCGAGATACATTTGCTCACCAACGGCGGCTGCTCCGCCGCCCGCAGTGATCGCGTCCCGGAATTTTCGCACCAGCCCCGTGCCGGCCAGCGCCGAGAAGATGCCAAGGTTCTCAAACGCGAGCGCATCCTCAAACGTGTAGGGATATGCGACTTCGGGTCCTACGACGCCTGTAGTCGTGACGCCGATCGGCATCTGGAAGGCGGCGCGCACCGCAAAGAGGGGGTCCGCATCATCGCGCAAAGTCTTGGCCGCGCCATCGGCAGACATCAGTTGATCGACGTCGTCGAACCCTGGCACCCAAGTCTTGAGCGTTGCATTGTTGGTCTTCTGACGAGCGCCTTTCGCAGGCTGCACCGATGCGCCACCTGTTTCCGCCAGCGTATCCAAGTCCGTGATGATAAGTGTCAGTAGCCCGAGGTGATCAATGAGCGGCTTAAGCCGGTGCGCGTGACTTCCCCCGATCTCCAACAGCGTGATGTAACATTGGTTTAGTTCATCATAGTGGGCTCGGATGAAATTCGGCACGAGCATCCGTTCAGCCGGGCCCTCCACGAGGATCGCCGCGTCTGCGAAGAACAGATCGGCATGTTGGGCACGCAGATATCGCGTGACGAAACGCTCGGTCTCGCTTCCTAGGCCGAAGACCTCCGACAGGTTGATTACCGTGGAAACTGGCACCTTGGCAGCCATGCCTGCCGGCAGGCGGCGAAAATACCTTAGGCAAGCGAACGACGTTTCGTGCGCGACGTGACTTGAGTGCGTGCTGACGACGAGCTGGGTTCGCAGCTTTTTGCTCTCACCCAAATCTTCATGGGCCCGCAAGACGGCATAAGCCTTCTTGATAAAGACCTGCTGCACCTGTGCATGCAGATGCGCCTCCGGCTCCTCGACCAGGACCAGATGCAGAGGCTCGGTAGCGGCCGCTGTGAGGCCGGTCGAAGCCTTACCAACGCGCATCCACGCATCGCGAAAGCTCATCAGGCGGAAGATCATCGAAATTAGGTTTTGATAACTGACGTTGCCCCCAAGTTTTATCCAGCCGTGAGTTCGTTTCCGGCGTTTTTGTTGCCTCGGCGGGCTTGGTAAGCGAGGGGCTTCGGCGCGGAGCCATCCATCGAGCGGAGCGCCGGAGCCTGTCGCGGTTTGAAGGTCGCGGCGAAGGCGGCCGGAGTGCGCCAGCCGATCCCGGAATGGGGGCGCGTTGTGTTGTAGTCGGCCCGCCAGCACGCCAGCTTCTCGCGGGCTTGGGCGAGCGCGAGGCATTGACAATTTTCGAAGCGGAACGCCCTAACGATTTACGGCCGCGCAGCGCGATTGATGCCGCACAGGCTTTTGCAGAGGGCGCCGAGCGAACCAAAGCTATTCGAGATAGCGCGTGGGCTGCACAACGGGCGGCTCAAGAAACCCGTGATGCCGGACTGGACGCTGCTAGCGAGGCTGCACGAGCGGCATTAGCCGCGGCTGGCGCTGCCTTTCTTCACCCACTCGCGAAAGCTACACAGGTCAAACACATCTTGGGAGCGGCCGCCCATGCGGCGCGCTCGTTTGAGCTTTCCGCTGGCGATAATCCCAATGTGGGCGTGATTCATGTGCAAAAGGTGGGGCTGCTTCCGGTTCGAACAGTGCAGGATGTGCTTCGCCGCTACCCACCTGCCCCACCTGGCGGCGGACGCGTTGGAGAATTGATCCGTCGACTAGACGTCTTGCTGCGATAAGGCGATCAAAAGATTCGCGTGCCTCCATCTAGTTATGGTGACTATCGCCACGTCCGACTGCGCTGGACAAGATAGAACTCGAACTCAGCCGCCGCTGTACCCGGCTGCTCTCTCGCGTTGACGCTTCACTCAGGTTTTCTGCCGCGGCTGACGAGCAACTGAGATAATGCCTCATTTATCCAGTTCCATGATGCGCCTGGGGATTGACTTGATTTCCTTCCGACTAAGATTTCCCTCAAACGCTCATATTTCTCCCGCCGCTCACCGTATTTTTTATGCTGTTCCAGGTACCATCGAATAAGGACGTCATCCGGATTGCGAGACATCGCACATGCAGAACGAGCGATCCATGTCTCGGCTATGGCTACCCCCTCCCTTGATGTTGGACCAATGCCTTCGTCCAGAGCCCGTTGGATTTCTGCGAAGGTATTCTCCGCCGCAGCCCAATATGCCTCAGGATTCAAACTCTCATTCCAGACAAATTTGTAGTCTTCTCGCATACTGTTCGTCGCTTTGGATTCGCTGATCATCGCCGTGATTTCGCTCCAAGCGGAGACTTGCTCAGGTGTAGGATCGGCCGGCAGTTCTACGGAGGCAGTGTCTGCCATCCGCTCAGCCCAATGCCCAGGAGATTGAGCTCCTTGGATCGCTCGCCGATAGAAGCGTTCTATGGCACGTTCAAATTGCTGACGAGAGAGTCTCATCGCAGACCAAAGTTCCGTTAGGTCGCTTTCCAGCGCCTCGCGCTTGAGTGTCGCCTGGAGGAGAGCGGCCATTCGCCGGCGGGATGCGATCTCAATTTCGAGAGCTTTTACTCTCAGATTCAGCACGTCTGCCAGGGACTGGCGCTCCGAGATGATTTCCCGAATTTGGTGAAGTCCGACACCTGCCTCGCGAAGCGCAGAAATTAGGTGCAGCCGCGCAACATCCGTCTCTGTATATAACCGGTACCCACTATCCGTGCGCCGCGCAGGCGGGATGAGACCTGCATCCGAGTAGAAACGCAGCTTGCGAACGCTTGTACCGGTAAGCCGGGACAGAGTGCCGATTGTGTATTCACGATTCCGCATTGCGCGACCAACTCTCCATTTATGCGCTGACTTGGCATGCCCGCACGCTCTCACCTTTAGCCTTCTATCAATCAGTACCTATCGGTCTCAATCTCCGTCCAGCGATCGCTAGGTGCCCTGAAATTTGAGCCCCGCTGATCCACGATACGGGTGGCCGGGGGGTCCAACCGGCACTCCTCTAGGAACCGGATTCTGGGTTGAAGCGCGAGTTCCGCTAGGCTGATATTTCACGTCGGGCGCTGCCTCGGGCAAGAGCCGCAGGGTCGCCCGACGCTCCTAGACGACACCTGCCCTTTGGGGCCACCCGTCCGATTTGCACGCTATAGCCCGATATTCCCGCACCCGTTCGCGCGTGGGCTTCAAAGCGGAGGATCTATCGCCTTCTATCTCCACAAGAGCAAGACGTGGAGATACAGTATGAGCGCTGCACCGCATGTCGCCCGCAGAACAATTCGCCGGCAGCAGTTACGAGAGATCGTGCCGCTTGCCGACAGCACGATCTACGACATGGAGCAGCGAGGAGAATTCCCGCAGCGCTTCTATCTCACCTCGCGCTGCGTCGTCTGGGACTTGGCAGAAGTCGAAGCCTGGCTCGACGCTCGACGCCATGCCTCTCTGGCCAACACCGTTAAGCGCGCTCCCAGTCCCGATGTGAGATTGCGCCGTTCGCGGCCCGTCAAACACTAGGCTCAAGCTCAAGCAGCTCCATCGTGGCGGGGAGCAAAGTCGGAACATACTTCCGCCCCAAGACCCATGCGTCCACCAGATTGGACCACTCCTGCATCATGTGCCGGCGTTGATGCTCGTACTCCGCCTTGTTGTAGACACCCCGCGAGGACCTTCCGTCTTCGTGCGCCAGGCACTTCTCGATCCAGTCACTGTTGAAGCCGAGCTCATTCAACAGGGTCGAGCCTGTGCGCCGAAGATCGTGAACAGTGAAAGGTTCAAGTAGCAGCCCCTCCTTTTTCGCCCTGACAACGACCGCGGTCGTGATCCGGTTGAACGTCGCCCGCGACATCGGAGCGTCAGCGTCATATCTCGAAGGAAGAACGTAGCGCGAATTGCCCGCGCAAGTTTTCAGCGCGATGAAGATGTCGACGGCCTGCTGTGACAGGTAGACGTTGTGTGCCTTCGACCGCTTCATTCGCACCTTGGGTATCGACCAGACGGCGTTCTCGAAGTCGACTTCATCCCACGTCGCGTCCTGCAGCTCGCTTTTTCTGACCATCGTTAGAAGAAAGAGCTTCATTCCCAGCCGTATAGTCGGCAGGGTCGGTACATGCTCGAGCTGACCGAGCATGACGCGGATCTCGGCAGGTGATAGCGAACGATCCTTCGGTACGAAGGTCGCGATAGACGAGGGCCCAACTTCATCCGCTGGGTTGGCAACCTTCTCGCCATGCAAGATCGCAAACGCAAAGATCAGCTTCACGATATCCCGCACATGCACGGCCGTGGCTGGAGCGCCGCGATCCTTCACCTTTCCGCACATCATGCGGAGATCGTCCGGCGTGATCTCCGTCAGAAGCCTATTTCGAAACGTTGGCAGGATGTCGCGCTCGTAGATCGAGCGCCGCATGGCACGCGTGCTGTCGGCCATGCGCGACTCCTGGAACCACTTCTCGCCGAACTCGCCGAACCGCTTCGCCTCCTTCAGGCGCCGCTTATCGTGCTGCTTCTCTTGAGCAGGTGACCGACCCTCTGAAATGGCCCGCTTCGCGTCGATCAGTTTCTCACGAGCCCTCGCGAGCGAGAGGCCATCTGGACCGTATCGGCCGAGCGTCAGCGTCTCGCGACGTCCATTGAGGCGGTAGTCGTACCGGAATACGATCGCCCCCGATGGCTGCACCACGACGTACATACCGTCACGGTCGCTCACCTTGTATAATTTCTTCTGGGACTTCAGCGCCTTAATCGCAGTGTCAGTAAGCATGAGGGCCTCCAAAACCGTCTTAAAACCCGGGGAGAGGCGCTGATTATACCGTCAGACAAAAACCGGCGATGCTGGAAGCATGATTCCCGTTGTGAATCAGCCTGTTAACATCAAAAATTATACCGTCACCAGCTCTCTCAGCCGTGACGGTATAGAGAAATTCGCGATCGAACAAGTTGGCCCATACCGTCTGCTATACCGTCAAATCGGGATACTGCCCCCCGATAGACGGCGATAGATCAGGTTGCAATTATCCCTGCACTTCAATACGTTATGGCGTATCGGAGCGTAGAAACGGATACTGCCGGAGGGGTGAAAATCATTCCCATTCGATCGTGCCGGGCGGTTTCGACGTGACATCGTAGACGACGCGGTTGATGCCCTTCACCTCGTTGATGATCCGGGTCGCGGCCTGACCGAGGAATTCCATGTCGAAGTGGTAGAAGTCGGCCGTCATGCCGTCGACCGAGGTGACGGCCCTGAGCGCGCAGACGAATTCATAGGTGCGCCCGTCGCCCATCACGCCCACCGTCTGCACGGGAAGCAGCACGGCGAATGCCTGCCAGATGGCATCGTAGAGACCGGCCTTGCGGATTTCGTCGAGATAGATCGCATCGGCTTCGCGCAGAATGCGCAGCTTGTCGCGCGTGATTCCGCCCGGACAGCGGATCGCAAGGCCCGGTCCCGGGAAGGGCTGGCGACCGACAAAGCTCTCGGGAAGCCCCAACTCCTTGCCGAGAACACGGACCTCGTCCTTGAAGAGTTCGCGCAAGGGCTCGACGAGCTGCATGTTCATGCGCTCGGGCAATCCGCCCACATTATGGTGCGACTTGATCGTCACCGACGGACCGCCGGTAAAGGAGACGCTCTCGATCACGTCCGGATAGAGCGTTCCCTGGGCAAGGAAATCGGCGCCGCCCAGCTTCTTGGCTTCCGCCTCGAAGGTTTCGATGAAGAGGCGACCGATGGTCTTGCGCTTCACCTCCGGATCCATCTCGCCCTCGAGGGCATCGACGAAGGTGTCTTCCGCCTGCACATGGACGAGCGGGATGTTGTAGTGGTCGCGGAACATCGTCACGACCTCTTCCGCCTCGTTCATGCGCAAAAGCCCATGATCGACGAAGATGCAGGTGAGCTGGTCGCCGATCGCCTCGTGAATCAGCACCGCCGCGACCGACGAGTCGACGCCGCCGGACAGTCCGCAGATCACCTTGCCGTCGCCGACCTTTTCGCGAATCTCAGAGATCGCCTTTTCGCGGAATGCCGCCATCGTCCAGTCGCCCTTGAGGCCGGCGACCTTCTGGACGAAATTGGCGATCAGCTGGGCGCCATCGGTGGTGTGGACCACTTCCGGGTGGAACATCAGCCCGTACATCTTGCGCTCTTCGTTACCGAAGACCGCATAGGGCGCGCCGGGGGATTTGGCGAAGATCTCGAAGCCCGGCGGCATTTCGATCACACGGTCGCCATGGCTCATCCAGACCTGATGGCGCGTACCGACGGGCCAGAGATCCTTGAAGAGAGCGCAGTCCTTCTCGATGTTGAGAAAGGCGCGGCCGTATTCGCGGTGATCGGAAGGCTCGGCCTTGCCGCCCATCTGCACGCACATGGTCATCTGGCCGTAGCAGATGCCGAGGACGGGCAGGCCGGAATCGAAGATCACCTGGGGCGCTTTCGGCGAATCGATGTCGCCGGTCGAAGCGGGCGAACCCGACAGGATGACCGCCTTCGGCTTCAGCCGATGGAAGCTTTCCTCGGCCGACTGGAAGGGCACGATCTCGGAATAGGCTCCCGCTTCGCGCACGCGGCGGGCGATCAGCTGTGTGACCTGAGAGCCAAAATCGACGATAAGGACGGTATCGGGGAGCGGTGTCATGGATCATGCCATAGTGTTTCCACGAATACTGTGCAACACGCGCGGGATCACCCGGCGCAGAGCCGGTGGATAATTGCAAATCTCTTGGGGAATTTTCGCTCTTGTCGTCGCGTCTTACCGCCACTCTCGCGCTTTCAGCGCTCCTGCCGTTGGTCCTCGCCGGCTGCGAGACCGGCGGAAGCGGCGACGCCCTGAAGGACACGGCCTCCTCGATCCAGGCGGTCTCGGCACCCCAGCAGTTCCAGTATACGTCCGCGAGCCAGATCAAATACAATCCGTTCACGGTCGATATCTGGTCGCAGCCCGCCTCGGGCGCAGGACCGCAGAAGTCCCTCGTGCGCGTCGCATCGCCGGGCATCTCCATCGGCTCGCCCCAACACGAGGCCGTGGCGCGGGCGGTGGTGGTCGAGGTCGCCAACGAACGTATCTGCCAGCCGGGCACCTCGCCCCAGTTCCAGCAGCAATACGGCCACGATGTCTATCTTAACGAACGCGTGCAGAAATGGGGCGCCATCGTCTATTGCGGTTCAGGTCCAGAGTTCCAGCCGCAATCCGGCCCCGCCATGGCAGGCGCGATGCCGCCAATCGCGAACCAGGGCCAGAACGCCTATAGCGGCAACGCGATGAACGCCCCGCAGCCACCGCTCGCAACGAGCCAGGACACGATCACGCCGCTGCCGCAGACGAATTCCCCCCTGCCCCTGTCGATGATGAGCTCAGACGGATATCAATGACGCCAGTCGGCCGGACTGGATCTCCGTCTCCAGCCGGTCCACCGCATGGGCGAGCTTCTCGTCGATGACGTGAAGCAGAACGGTCCAGTCGTCGAAATGATGAAGATCGCTCGCGCCATCCGAAATGCCGCGCAGGCCGATCAGCGGAACGCCGTAAAGCTGACAGACGCGCAGGATCGCGAAGGTTTCCATCTCGACCATCTCGGCGTCGATCGTATCATAGACGGCGCCTGAGACGATGTTGCCGCCGGTCGACATCCGCGCCGTCGGCAGATCCGGGATCGGCGTCGGCAGGTCGGTATGGACGGGATGGTCCAGAAAGGGCGTCACGCCCTTGGTAAAGCCCAGCGGCGAGGCATCCATATCGCGCCATGCGATCGACGAGGCCTGATAGATCTCGCCCTGTTCGAGGACGCGCGAACCGGCAGAGCCGAGCGAGACGACGAGCTTCGGCAACCGCCCGGCGGCACGCAGCTTTTCCATGGCGATGGCGGTGGAAACCCCGGCCTCGACCGGACCGACACCGGTCATCAGCGGTGTGATCCGCTGCTTCAGATGCGCGCCGTATTCCTGTTCGGCCGCCATGAGGAAAAGGACCGGCAGGCCGGCAAGTTCGGTGATCGGCGGGTCTTCGATCATGGGTTGATCCACCACAGGGTTGCGTTGAGCAAGGTCGCGTAAGCGGTCCACAGGGCGTAGGGCACGAAGAGGATCGCGGCAAGACGGTCCGCCCGCCAGGCCCTGGCGATGAACAGCCAGATGGCGATGTCGAGCGCGATGACGACGCCGAGGGCGATCAGCAGCTCCTGGGCGGTGAAGAAGATCGGCGACCAAACGAAGTTGAGGACCAGCTGGGTCCACCAGAGCGACTGGAGTTGCGCACGTCCGCCGCGCCAGATGCGCCAGCCGACAAAGCCGATCATGACGTAGAGCACGGTCCAGACCGGACCGAACACCCAGTTCGGCGGATTGAACGACGGCTTGGCAAGTGCGGCGTACCAGTCGCCCGGCGCGGTCAGGATCCCGATCAGGATGCCGCCGCCAAGCGTCAGCAGAATGAAGAGAGGAAGGGCGAATCTTCGCATCAGGCCGGTTTCTGGAGCGCCGAGATGAAGAAGCCGTCCGTGCCGGATGTCGCCGGCGTCAGCATGAGGGCCGTGCCGCCATGGAGCGAAAGACGGTGAACGCGATCCGCCTCGCCCCCTGAGACAAGGCCGTCCCAGGCCGCGCCGAGATCGGCAACGGCAAAGCCCGGCGCGCGGGTGAGGAAAGCCTCGATCCGCGCGGTGTTTTCGTCCGGCAGAACCGAGCAGGTGACGTAGACGAGTCGTCCGCCCGGCTTCACATAGCGCGAGGCCTGATCGAGGACGGCGTCCTGTTCCGCTATCCGCTTTTCGAGCGCGGCCTCCGACAGACGCCATTTCGCGTCCGGGCGACGGCGCCATGTTCCCGTGCCGGTGCAGGGGGCATCGACGAGTACCACGTCCATCGCGCCTTCGAGACCGGAAAGGTCGTCGCGCGGATCATGCACCTGAACATTGCGGCAGCCGGCGCGCTTCAGCCGGTCATAGATCGGTGCGAGGCGCTGACGGTCCCCGTCGAAGGCGTGGATCTGGCCGCTATTGTCCATCGCGGCCGAAAGGGCCAGCGTCTTGCCGCCGGCGCCTGCGCAGAAATCGAGGACCTGCATCGACGGCCCGGCGCTCGCGAGCAGGGCGGCAAGCTGCGAACCCTCGTCCTGAATCTCGAACCAGCCCTTCTGGAAGCCAGCCTCGACCTGCACGTTCGGGTGCCGACCATCCGCCTCGATCGGCGCGATGCGCACGCCGACCGGCGAAAGCGCCATGGGGGCTGCCGCAAAAGGCTTCAGCGCTTCAAGCACCTTGTCTCGGTCGGCCTTCAGCGTGTTGACCCTGAGATCGAGCGGCGGGCGATCGGAAAGGCTCGCAGCTTCCGCAATCCACTCCTCGCCAAACAAGGCTTCGAATTTCGGCGCGAGCCAGTCGGGAATATCGGCGCGCACGGCACCGGGAGCGTCCGAGGCATCGCTGACGAGAAAATTCGACAGGACGGCTTCATCTGGAAGGTCCGGCGCGAACCGGTCGCCTTCGAGCGCTGCTTTCAGGCCCGTGCCATCCATGGCGAGACTACCGAGAACGGCCGCGACCGCGATGGCGCGCGGGGTTTCCTCGCCCATGCGATAGGCATAGGAGCGCTTTCGCCGCAGGGCGTCGTAGACGAGATTGCCGATCGCCGAGCGATCCTTGGAGCCGGCGAAGCGGTGCGCGGTGCCCCAATCCTTTAGCGCCTGTGCGACGGGCCGATGGCGCGCCTCGATATCACTCAGAATCTCGATGGCTGCAGAAAGCCGTCCGCCAAGCCGCATGGGATGTCCCGTTTCACGCTGTGGAAATGATCCGGCCCATTGGCCGGTCTTGGCTTCAGGTGAAGGGCTTGCGCGGCAAGGTCAAGCACTATCGGCGTTTATCGGGACATCACCGGCTTCGTCCCTACCCGCTATTCGGCGGCAGAGAGGGTTTCGCCCGAGCGCGAATGGGAATCGTCGGCCGCAGACACGGTCTTAGGGCGATCGACGAACTTGTCCGCGATCGCGGCACCGGAGATCATCGAAGCAAGGCCGAGCAGCGACGAAATGGCCAGAACCGAGCCGCCGGTAAAGCCTGCGCCGATAGTGCAGCCGACTGCGAGGATTCCGCCGAAGCCCATCAGCGCGCCGCCGATCGTGTAGCGCAGGATGGACGGCGTTCCCTCCTCCGAGAAGGTTTGGATGCGGAAGCCGCCGAACACCACCGAGGCCAGGAAAGCGGCGACGAGCGCGCCGATCAGAACGCCCTGATCGAGACCGGCCGTTGCGCCCGAGGCAGCCATCGCACCGGTCGTTGCCAGCGGACGAATGAAGGACAGGCTCTCCGCCTGGATCGGATCGAAGAGCTGAAGCGAAAGCGTGTAGGTGAAATACCAGCCGGCGACGATGCTGAGACCGACGCAGGCCCCGCCGATCACCCGCCACAGCGAGACGCCTGCCTTGATCGCCAGAACAAAGGCCCCGGCAAGAAGGACCGCGCCGATGATCATGCCGGCCTCCTGCGAGACCCCGAACTGGGCGAGGAGATCGTTTCCGCCGATCGCGCTCGAGCTCCAGAAGCTGCCGACATAATCGCGGAGAGGAACGAGGATGCCGGCATAGGTCGCATAGCCGACCGCCGTGACGACCAGAGCGACATAGATCGCCCGCAGATTGCCGGACGCGGACAGAATGAGGAGGCGTGAGACGCAGCCGCGCGTCAACACCATGCCGATGCCGAAGGCGAGACCGCCGACGAGCGCGCCCGACAGCGATTGGGCCGTTGAGAAAAACCGCGTCTCCCGCGCATCGACATAGCCGTGGCTGAGGAGCAGCTGCACGCCGAAAACGGCGACCGCAAAACCGATCGCCCAGGTTGCCAAGGCCTTCAGGTCGCGTCCCCGCGTCACGTCAAGCACGGCCGCGCGGGTGCAGAAGGCGCTGCGCTGGGCGGCAAAGCCGAACAGGGCACCCACAATGGCGCCGCCAAGAATGATCGTGTTCGTTTCGCCGATCGCGTCGATGACAGGGACGAAATCCATAAGCTCGGGCCTTTTCAACGTGTGCCGCGAACATATGCGAAAATTAAAATTCGTTCAGGCGATAAAAGTGCTTCACGCGCGCTTCGGAGGGCAAGAAATTGCGGCGAAGCCGATCAGGGACGATTCGTTTTCCGGCGCAGTTTCAAGGCCGGCCGGTCCCTTACGGCTTGACGATCGTATAGCCGTCCTCGTCGAGCCGGATCAGCTCGGCGACGCCGGCCTCGACCTCGGTGGCGAAAGACAGGATTTCCGGTCGCGCGCCCTCTTTCCGCTCCAGGGTATCGAGCGTGTTGCCGCAGGCAACGAAGCTGACATTCGGCATGGACTGATCGAACGCGGTGAGCCGTTCCATGACGGGAGTCTTGTCCGGAATCAGCATCTCGATACCCGGTCCGTAGGCGACGATGCTGATCTGCACCTCTTCGGCTTTGGCCGTGTAGAAGCGGGAGACGTTCGACGCGATATCGAGCGCCGAGCGCATGGTCGCCTCGTCCCCGTTCGAAACCTGAAGCGCGAGCTTGTGGGTGGCGAAGGCCAGATCGTCGTCGATTGCCTGCGCCGCGCTCGGAGAGAGCGTTGCGGCCCACATCGCCGCAAGCAGGAGGATGGTCCGGATCGCGCGAAGCCATCCGCTCGGGGCGATCATGCGAAATTGGAAAGTGCGAACAGCCGTCATGATAAGTCCTCCCGATCTGCCAGTGGCTCAAGCAGCATACGCGACATGAGGACCGCAACACCAGCTTGGTGGGCCGACCAAACCCTTGATGGCTTTACAGGAAGCTGCCCGGCTCCATCGGCCGACCGTCGTCTTAGTCGACGTTTCCGCCGGCCCCCGCCTCGTCGTCACCGGAGTCAGGGGTGACGTCGAGCACCTGGGCCCGCATGGTGATCTCCACCGGCCCCGGCTTGCAATCACTCATGCAAGAGTCGGCATCGGTGCGGTAATGCTCTTCCTCGGCCCGATCGTCCGGTTTGAACCCATCGGCGTTCGGCATTTCGATGGTCGTGAAATTCGCCCTGGACAGCTCGAAGTCCTCATCCTCGACGATGAAATTGAGATAGAGGATGTAGGCCGTCAGCGCATAGACCTCGTCGTCCGACAGGGACTGGGCATTGCCGAAGGGCATGGCCCGGTGAACGTAGTCATAGACCGTCGAGAGATAGGGCCAGTAGGAGCCGACCGTCTTTTCCGGCCGCATGTCCTTCAGGCTGTCATCGCCTCCGGCCAAAGCCGGCCAGCGACCGCGCCCCTCGCCGAAATCGCCGTGACACATCGCGCACTGGGCGTTGAAGATCTCCTCGCCCTCGGCGACCGTACCGGAGCCGTCCGGCAGGCCGTCGCCGTTCGGGCTGACATCGATATCCCAGGCCGCGATTTCCTCTTCTGTCGCAGGCCGGCCGAGATGGGAGGGCGTTTCTGCGGCCTTCACCTTGGAAGACGCGTCCTCGCTCGCGGCCTTGGTGGACGATGCCGGTGCGCTTTGGCTCGCCCTCGTCCCGTCATCCTTGCCGTCTGATGCTGCATGGGCGCCGAAACCGAAACCAGCGGCGAGGATGAGCGCGAGGGCCGTCGAGGCACGTTTAAGAGACTTCGACATTTTCCAGCCCTCCGTCGGATTTCAGATACCAGGTCTGAATCCCGTTGTTGTGATAGATCGAGTTCTCGCCGCGCGCGGCGCGCAGCTCGTTCTTGGTGGGCTGCACGAAGCCGTCGGAATCCACCGCACGGGACTGGAGCAGGAGTTCCGAGCCGTCCCAGTCGAAATCGTAATAGAAGCGATGGACCGCCTTATCGAAGCTCGGCCCATCGATCCGCGCCTCGACCCAGTTGCGGCCGCCATCGAGTGAAACATCGACGCGCCTGATCGTGCCATTGCCGGACCAGGCAAGTCCCGTCAGCACCGTGCGCCCCTTGCCATGGGTGATCGGCGCCTGCGGGCTCGGATTGGTGATGACGGATTTGACATCCATCGCCCAGGTAAACTTGCGGGCAACACCATTGGCAAGGAGATCGGTGTATTTCGAGGTTTCCTCGCGCTGCTCCCATGGCGCGTCGCCCACCTCCAGGCGCCGCAGCCACTTGATCCACATATTGCCTTCCCAGCCCGGAACGACGAGGCGCAGCGGATAGCCCTGTTCCGGCCTGAGGGCTTCGCCGTTCATCTTCCAGGCGACGAGGCAATCGTCGAGCGCCTTCTCCATGGGGATCGAGCGCGTCATTGAGGACGCGTCCGCCCCCTCGGCCAGCAGCCACTTGCCGGCGGTCTTCACGCCGGCAGCTTCGAGAACATTGCGCAGCGGCGTGCCGGTATACATCACGCAGTGAACCATGCCGTGGGTATACTGGCAGCCGTTAAGCTGGGCTCCACGCCATTCCATGCCGGAATTGGCCGCGCATTCGAGGAAGTAGACCCGGTTTTCGCGCGGGAAGCGCTTCAGGTCCTCCATGGTGAAGACCAGCGGCTCGTCGACCATGCCATGCACCATCAGGCGATGATCCTGCGGCGGTATTTCCGCAACGCCGCCATGATGACGCTCGAAGCAGAGACCGTTCGGCGTGATGATGCCGTCGAGTTGATGGAGCGGCGTGAAATTGACCGAACTCGTCGCATCGGCCGTCAGCCAGGGCACGTCGCGCCGGACCACATCCTGCTCGTATTGCGACGGCAGACCATAGGGCAAGGCATCGACTCCGACGCCGAGATACTGGTTCCAGTCCTGCAGTTCAGTGATCTTCGGATCGCTCGCCTCGGCGGCGACGGATCGCGCGGCCGCCAATCCGGTCAGCGCCGCGCCTCCAAAAGTAAGCCCCCCCTTGAGGATCGCACGGCGCGATGGCGCAATCCCCTTTCCACGCGTCGATCCACTCATCGCTCCACCCTTATAGATATAATTATTTATTTGAATGTATCAGGCAAAACGGGGTTTGAAAACGCCCTTTCGCAGGTTAGCCGGTGACTTTGACGCTTCTGTTCTCCGTCGGTTCGACGGTCGGATGCGCGGCAAGATACTGCTCGCACACGTCCCAGATCGCCGGGCCTTCCGTGCCCTCGTTGACCGAAGCCCAGCCGGCAACGACGTATTCGCGCGACGGATCGATGGCTTCGCCGGTCTTGAGAACCGTCATGTCGGAAATGCGCTCGCCGATCTTTTTGGTGGGATCAATACCGTAGCCCATGCCACCGACGCGCACCATGTCGCCGCCCTGCTGATAGTAGGGATCGACGTTGAAGAGATTGTCGGCGACATCCTCCAGGATCAGCTTCAGGGTCTCGCCGGTCATCGTCGATCGATAGGCCGCCGGATAGGTCATCGCCGTCGCATTGTGGAGATCCTCCACCGTGATGTCGGAGCCGGCCGGCAGGGACGTGCCCCATCTGAAGCCCGGCGACAGCGCGATCTCGGCGTCACGCTCGGTCATGAGGGCGTCGAGGATGAGATCGTCCCAGGTGCCGTTGAAATTGCCGCGCCTGTAGAGAAGTCCCTCGGTCTGGCCGAGAACCCGGCTGAGCTCGTCCGCAAAGGGCGCCCTCACCTCGTCGATCTTTGCCGCCATCTCCGGGTCCGGCGCGACGACATCGGAAAAGACCGGAATCAGCCGGTAGCGGAAGTCCTTGAGCTCACCGCCGGAGACGTCCAGATCGAGGCGGCTGACGAACTTGCCGTTTGAGCCTGACGCGATCAGCATGGTCTTGCCCACCATCACCGGCTCGGGCAGCGCGTCATGGGTATGGCCGGTCAGAATGATGTCGATCCCGTCCACCTTCCGGGCCAGGCTGCGATCGACGTCGAACCCGTTGTGGGACAGAAGGACGACGAGATCGGCACCGGCGCTCCGCGCCTCTTCCACATGGGTCGCGATCTCTTCGTCGCGAATGCCGAAGGACCAGTCGGGGATCAGCCATGAAGGGTTGGCGATGGGCGTATAGGGAAAGGCCTGCCCTATGACGGCAATCTTCGCGCCCCCGCGCTCGAACATCGTCCAGGCATCGAAGGCCGGCTCGTCCCACGTCGTGTCGAAGATGTTTGAACCAAGGAAGGGAAAACCAAGGTTCTCGATGGCCTCGTTCACGCGGTCCGTCCCGTAGGTGAACTCCCAATGGCCTGTCATCGCGTCAGGCCTCAGGAGCGCCATCGTCGAGATCATGTCCTGACCGGCCGTCTTGTTGGCGGTGTAGCTGCCCTGCCAGGTATCGCCGCCGTCGAGGAGGAGAACATTGCGGTCGCCGCGCTCGGCCCGCGCCCGATTGACGACGGTCGCGACGCGGTCGAGGCCGCCCATCTTGCCGTATCGTTTGGCAAGAGCGGAAAAATCTTCAGAGGTCAGCGCATAGGCCTCTGGCGTTCCCGGCTCGATGGCGTAGAGCTTCAGAAAATCCTTCCCCGTCACATGGGGCGGCAGGCCGGCGACTTCTCCGACACCGATATTCACCGCCGGCTCGCGGAAATAGACCGGCTTCAGCTGCGCGTGGATATCGGTAACATGAAGAAGCGTCAGATTGCCGAACCTGGGCGCCCCGAGAAGGTCGTCCTCGCTCATCGTCTGCTGAGCGGCAGCGCGCGACCAGCGGCCGGTGAGCGAGGCCCCGGTAATCGCCGAGAGCGCGACGGTTGCGGTGAGGAATTCGCGGCGTGAGAACATGATGGATCTCGCTGGCTTCAGGGGTAAAAGGGGGCCGTCATCCTCGGGCTCCGTCCCGAGGATCCAGTAATTTCGCTGGTTGAATTCGGTCTGAGCCCCGCTTCGCAGAGACTGACGACAAGACGCACCGATCCTCGATCCTCGGGACGGAGCCCGAGGATGACGAAGGCTGCGCGTTACGGTGGCGGTGGGCGGACATCAACCGCCTGACGGCGAGAGACTTGGCCTACTGCCGCACCGCCGGCGTCTCGACCGAAAGGCCGCTGCCGCGCCAGGCCGTATAGACCTCGAGCGCCATCAGGTCGTCGGAGAAGGCGGCCGGGAACTCGGCGCGGGTATCGCGGATACAGCCCCGGAAGCGGTTGTGCAGGGAGACCAGCGCGCCCTGTTTCAGGCGATAGGTCGGAAAGCCGTTGGTATTACCCTGGCTGAGATGGTCGGCGCGAATATAGCGGCCATTGTTCTGCTCATGGCAGGTGGCGCAGGACAGGTTGAGCTGGCCGGTGCGCAGATAGTACCGATCCTTGCCGCGCTGCCACCAGTCCATCATCTCGCCCTCGGACAGATCGATCTCGACCGGGATGCCGAGCGACTGGTTCTTGATGAAGGCGGTCAGATCCTTCTGCATGTCGGAATCGAACTTGTAGGGCTCGGCGCCCATCTTCTCTTCCCGGTGCTGGTTGATGAAGAGCTCGATATTGATCGGCTTGCCGCTCGCCTCGTCCCATTTGGGATAATGTGCGCCGACACCCTTGAGGAATTCGGACGCATCCTCGTGGCAGGAGGCGCAGGACTTGCCCGCCTCACCGTCCTCCATATGCCAGATCTCCTCGCCGCGCTCGACGGCGAGCATGCCCGGATTTTCGAAACTGTCGGCTTCCATCGCGCGCGTATCGGCCTCGCGGTAGAGCCAGCCGGACCGCACCTCGTCGAAGGGATGGCCGGGCGGCTCGGTCGGCGCCGGAGCGGTTGTGATGATCTTCTGACCGTCGATCGACAGCTCGTCCGTCGTCGGATCGGCGAGAACGCGCGATGCCAGCGCAAGGCTGGTCAGCGTCAACGCGCCGGATAACAGGATTGCGGTCTTCTTCATGGCGTCCTCCCGATTGTTTGTGTCGCGGTGCCCCGCGCCTCCCGCGGCACGCAGCTTGATCGTGCCGTGCGGGTCACGGCATCGGACGATCGATCGGGATCGCCCGATGCGTTCCGCGTTTTCTCAAGACGCGCCGGCCGATCCGGCGCCTCGGATCGATCTCAGCCGACCTTGATGTCTTTTTCTTCCGTATAGGTCTCGCCGTTATCGTCCTTCCACGTGAACGTGAAGGTGCCGCTCTCGGGGACCTTGGCATTGAATTCGAAATACGGATTGGACGAGATCGCCGGATCGAGCTCGCATTCGAAGACCTTGGCCCCATTGAACTCGCAGATGAAGGTGTTGATGATCTCGCGCGGGATCACGTTGCCTTCCTTATCCTTGCGCTGGCCGGATTCCATGTCGTGGCTGATCAGCGTCTTGATCGTGATCACCTCACCGGCGGAGGCGGAACTGGGGACTTTGACGCGGGGTCTGGGCGCTGCCATGTCGGTTATCTCCTGAATTTGGACGCTACGAGCCGGTCATGAAACCGGCGAGCGGTGCATCTTGGTGAAAGGGCTTCAACCTCGCCGGCGGGTCAGCCGCCGCAGCCGCCGATGGTGACCTTGACTTCCTTCTTGTCGGAATAGACCGACCCGTCGTTCATCTTGGCAACCGCGACGACATTCTGCGTCTTGGCGAGCCGGATGCGCGTCGTCGCCTCGGCGCGGCCGCTCAACGGGGTGAAGATGAAGGTTGCGACTTCCGGGTTCGGATTGCCCTCGGCCAGAAGCGTGACGGACTCGACGAAATCATTGTCGGTCATTTCGCTGTCGACCGAGATAGAGATCGGCACGGTGTTGCCGTTCTCGGCGATTTCGGGGGCCGTCAGAGTGATCTTGCCGGACTTCGGCTCCTTGCCGCCGGTGAACTCACTGATTGCCTTCTCCGCCTCTTCCGGCGTCGCATAAGCCGTGCGCGGCAGGTTGGCCGCGACCGCGAGCGTTCCGGCGCCAGCGGCGAGCGTGAAGAGCTTGCGTCTAGTCAATTGCGTCACTGTGCTGACTCCTGTTTGAGCGTTGCGAGATAGGCGACGACATCCTCGACCTCCTCGGCCGAGAGGATCGTCTTGCCCTTCCGATCCTCGGCGACGTCGACGCCCACATCCAATGTGTAAAAGCCCGGCATGATGGTATCCGGACCAAAAACTTCCTTCGCGTTGACGATGATCGCGCGGAGCTGTTGAGGCTCCCAGCGGCTCGCGACACCATCCATGGACGGGCCGACATTGCCGGGGAACTGCGCGTTCTCGATCTCCGAATTCTGGTGACAGGCGAGGCAGTTTCCAAGCCCCCGGTCGACGAAGACCGCGCGACCGGCATCCGGATCGCCCTTGGTGTCGGCGACCGGTTCACTGACGGACATGCCGTCGAACTTGACGTCGCCCGGCGCGACATTGGCCGCAAGAGCCATTGTAGGGATCGCCAGAATGAGTGCGAGCGCGCTCAAGCGTTTCATGAAAACCTCTCCTCCCTGTCGCCGACCTTGTAAGCCGGTCTTTTCGTGATTTGTCGTCAGCCTATCGGAAAGCGCTGCGATAAAGCAAGTATTCTATTTTTCGCATATATCTCGAAACCCGGACGCCATGTCCGCTTCGAGAGGGACAAACGCCGCTCCGACGCTCACTCAGCCGAGCTGCCCAGCTGACCACTCTCCTCCAGCTTGCGCGCATGATATTTCTGGAAGTGTTCGTCGGTGTCATAGCCCTTCTCGTTCACCCACTGGAACATGTGCAGGAACGTGTTCTTGCCGAAGGCGCCCGGCATTGATGCGACGGCGGCATCGGCAACGCTCGCGTTCTCCGGCACATCTTCCGGCATGAACAGGATCGTCGGCGTAAAGACGACGCGCCATTTGCGCGCAGCCGTTTTCTCGCTCAGCGTCTCGCCGTCGAGATCGGTCACCTCCTCGTCGCCGAACATGTTGTACTGCACCACGGAGAAATGCTCCTTGATGTAGTCGGCGACCGCCGGATCGGCGAGGAGCTCCTCGTGCATCTTGGCGCAGTAGATGCAACCGCGCTGTTCGAAGACGATGGCGAGGCGCTTGCCGTTCTCGCGCGCCGTCTCGATGTCCTCGGCGACATCCTTGAAGGTCAAGGAAAACCAGTCCTCCTTGTGCAGGCCGTCGTCGCCCAACTCGGCTGCGGGAGCGCCGGACGCGAGCGCCAGCGCAACGAGGCATGCGGCTACCAGGGTCTTCAGCATAGTCGTTTCCTCCTCATGGCCGTTTCTAGATGCCGTATCGTAGCCAAGCCTAACCGATCGTTGCGAAAACCGGGAACGTCTCCAGAAGCCAGTAGGAGATCGTCGCCATCTGGCCGGTCGCAAACAGGATGCCGGTGAAGACCAGCGCGCCGCCCATCACCTTCTCGACAATCGCCATATGCTTTCGGAACCGCGATGCCCAGTCCAGAAAGCGCGTCGCGAACATCGCAGCGAGCATGAAGGGCAGTCCGATGCCGAAGGAATAGGTCGCAAGCAGCCCCGCACCGCGCAGGGCCGTGTCTTGGCTTCCGGCGATGAAGAGGATCGCCGCCAGAACCGGACCGACGCAAGGGGTCCAGCCGAAGGCGAAGGCGAGCCCCATGACATAGGCGCCGATCGGCCCGGCGGGCTTTGCGCCGATATTGAGCCGGGCTTCGCGGTAAAGCAGCGAAATCCGGAAGACGCCCAGAAAATGCAGTCCCATCACGATGATGAGAATGCCCGCGATCACCGAGAGCGTATCGAACCATTCGGCGATGGCCTGTCCGATCAGGCTCGCGGTCGCTCCAAGCGCGACGAAAACCGTTGTAAAGCCGATGACGAAGGCGAAGGACGCGATCACGATCCGCCGTGCGACCGCCGGATCGGCACCCTTGGCGCGCACCTGATCGAAGCTGATGCCGGCGAGATAGGCGAGATAGGGCGGCACCAGCGGCAGGACGCAGGGCGAGACGAAAGACAATAGTCCCGCAAGGAATGCTGCGCTAAAACCCACATCGAGCATTGGTCTTCGACCCCCCGCCGACGAGTCCCGCCCCTTGTTCTTTCAGGGGGTAAACGCGATATGCGCTTTCAAGCCCGTCAGTCATTTATATAAGAATGCATATGTTTCGATGCATTGTAAACGCACCCCGGAAAGCCGCCGTGATTAAGCTGGCTCTCCTCCTCTGTCTCGCCGGTCTCGCTCCGGCGCAAGGCCTTGCCGCCGAACTCCTCATGCTCGAACAGCCGGGCTGCCCATGGTGCAAGCGTTTCAACGAGGAGATCGCACCCGGCTATGCCAACTCCGCTGAAGGCGAGATTGCCCCGCTCCGCCGCGTCGACATCACAGAGGATTGGCCGAAAGACCTTGCCCATATCCGCAAGGAGCGTTTGACCCCCACCTTCGTCCTCATGGATAATGGCGAGGAAATCGACCGGCTCCGCGGTTATCCCGGAGACAATTTCTTCTACAGCATGCTTGGCGAGATGCTGGCGAAGCTGCCGGACGAGAATGGCGTGAGTGGCGTGAGCGACGAAGAGGCAGAACGTTGAGCCAGACTGCGAAGCTGTCGCTTCCGAAATTCGACGCGTCCGCATCCGAGGCGGAGATCAAGGCCTTCTTCGATCAGGCGCGCAAGGCGAGCGATCTCCTGAAGGCGATGTCCCACGAGACCCGCCTGGTGATCCTGTGTCTCCTGTCGGAGAAGGAACGCTCGGTCGGCGAGATCGAGACCATTCTATCCATGCCCCAGGCCGCGATTTCTCAGCAGCTTGCCCGCCTGCGCTTCGACCGACTGGTGAAAACACGCCGCGAAGGCCGCACCATCTATTATTCGCTGGCGAGCGAAGAGGTGACGAGCCTGATCGGCACACTCTACGATCTCTTCTGCGAACCGGTGCGCGGCGACGGAACGGCGTAACGCAGAAAGATCGCCGTCGGCCGTCGCGATCCGAGCTTCACCACTCGCTGCAACGCTTTCAGCTTTCGTTGCCGGCCCAGTTCGTCATGGTGACGGTGCGGTGGGGATAGGGAATCTCGATGCCGGCCTCATCCAGCGCTTCCTTGACCGCGCGCTTCATGTCCGCCTGATAGGCGAAATAGTCGCCCGACGAGACCCAGGCCCGCACGAGGAAATCCACTGAGCTGTCGCCGAGATTGTTCACCTTCACCATGATGTCGGCATCGTCCTTGGTGCGGCTGTCGTTGGTCAGCGTGTTGCGGATCACCTCCTCGGCCTTGGCGAGGGACGCATCATAGCTGACGCCGAACGTCCATTCGGCTTGCCGGTTCGGATAGACCGAGTAGTTGTGGATCGTATTGCCCCACACATCCGAATTCGGAACGATGATCTGCACGTTTCCGATGCTCGCCAGCTCGGTATAGTTGATGGAGATCTCCTTGACCGTGCCCATCTCGCCGTTGGAGATCGAAACGAAGTCTCCCTCGCGGAACGGCCGGAAGATGATGATCATCACACCGGCGGCCATGTTGGACAGCGCGCCCTGCAGCGCCAGCCCGACGGCAAGGCCGGCCGCACCGACGGCTGCGACGATCGAAGTCGTCTGGATACCGAAAGTGTTCAGGATGAAGAGAAAGGTGAAGCCGAGAATGACATAACGCGCGATCGAGCCGAGAAACTTGAACAGCGTGTTGTCGAGATCTTTGCGCTTTTCCGCATTCCGGCGGATCTTTCGGCTCACCCAGCGCGAGATCGTCAGGCCGACCATAAGGATGATGAACGCAAGCACGACATCCCCGACGATGCCGAGAATCGAGTCCAGCGTCACATAGTCCGAGATGCTCTGATCGCCGACGAGGTTCATCGTGAAGAGGTTGTTCAGGAAGGACGTGAAGCCATTCCAAATGGATTGCAGCTGATCCATCGTCTTTGTGTCTTTCTTGCTTTTGGCCGGGGCGCGGCATGCCGCCGGACGAGCTCGATGACGTGCCATCCGGTCTAGGTAGCGAAGCTGCCAAAAAGAAAACCGCCCGCAACACAAAGAATAACGCGCCACCTATCGGCCCCACGCTTTGGGCCGCTCCTCCTGCGAAGACACGCCTTCAAGGGCGTCCTGAAGAATCTCGTGAGGATCGAAAGCGGCTATGGCCCTTCCATTCTGGTGGGTCAGCCGGGATCATCAAGGCAATAGGCCGGCCGACAGCCGGGCGACCATGTGGTCTGGCCAGGATGGCCAGCCACCGCGCAACCTGTCTCGGACTTGATTCAAAGCCGATATATTAACGGTTTATCTTAGGTGTATTGCAACAGTTTGCTTTTTGACGGCCGCGTGCGGTGCTATTTCACTGATCGACATCAAGCATTCTCCCATCGATTCCCCGATTTGACGAACGGATACAATCATGTCCCTGACAGGAGTTGTCGATCAATGGCGCCCGGAAACCGGCGCCGGCGGGTTCAGCCGCGACGACGAAGCGGTTAACTTCTACACCCGCATCAACGCTCTCGCGCGGCCGGACATGGTTGCCGTCGATCTCGGCGCAGGTCGCGGCGAGCGCTACCAGAAGGGCACGTCTCCCTATGTGCGCTCGCTCTGCAATTTGCAGGGAAAGGTTCGCCATCTGATCGGTCTCGATGTGGATCCCGTCGTCCGCTCTCATCCCTGTCTCGATGAAGCCCATGTGATCGACCCGACCTCGCCCTACCCGCTCGAAGATGAAAGCGTCGATCTGGTGATCTGCGAATATGTCGCCGAGCACGTGGAACACCCGGAGGTCTTCGCCAGGGAGATCGGGCGCATCCTGAAGCCGGGCGGCTGGTTCTGCGCAATGACACCGAACAAATACGGATATGTCGGCCTCGGCAACCTGATCGTTCCGCCAGCCGTAAAGGACCGGCTGATGCGGATCGTGTGGCCCGACAGGCTTCCGGAGGATGCGTTTCCGACATTCTACCGGCTGAACACCCTCGGCCACTTCAAGAAGGCGTTCCAACCGGCGAACTGGGACCACCACAGCTACACCACCGCCGCGACGCCGAAATATCATGCGAACCGGTCTGCGCTGTTCGCAGCGGTCGGTCTCTATCAGGCCCTCATGCCGGCTCCGCTGCAGACCAATCTGATGGTCTATCTGCGAAAGAAGGAGCAGGCCTGAGATGCGACGGGAAGCCAGATGGGAACGCCGGGCGATCTGCCCCGGCCTTCGGTAGCCGGCTTGTCACTCCTGTGAACGAGGCGTAACCTTCGCCTCGTCAAACGCTCGAAAGAAGCGTTTCGGGAGGAAAGATGATCATCGAAAGCGGTTATGCGCCGCTGTTCGCCGGCTGCATGGCGGGTCTTGTCATGGGCTACGCCGCGCGGCGGCATCATTTCTGCACGCTGTCCGCGCTTGAAAGGCGCTGGTATGCGGCCGACAACACGGGCGTGCGGAGTTGGGGCCTCGCCATTCTCGTCGCGATGCTCCTCACCCAGGGTCTGGTCTGGGCCGGGCTCTTCGATCCTTCAGCGAGCTTCTATCTCGTCCCCTCCTTCGGCTGGACCGGCGCGATCCTCGGCGGCCTCGCCTTCGGCTTCGGGATGGCGCTCGTCGGAACCTGCGGCTTCGGGGCCCTCGTGCGGCTTGGCGGCGGCTCGCTGCGCGGCCTCATCGTCGTCATCGTGCTCGGTATATCGGCGCTTGCGACGCAGCGCGGGATCTTCGCGGCAACGCGTCAGTCGGTCGTCGAGGGGAACGCGCTTCACCTCGCCCGGTTCGGTTCGCCGGACCAGTCGCTGGGCTCTCTCGCAAGCAGCCTGATCGGTCTCGACGTTTCGGGCATGATGACGATCCTCGTGGCCTTTGCTCTCGGCGTCTGGATCTTCCGGGACCCGTCTTTCCGCAAAGAGAGCAGCCGCATCATTTCCGGCGCGACGATCGGCGCGGTCGTCGCCTTCGGCTGGTTCGCGACGAGCCTGATCGAAGCGCACTCGTTCTGGCCGACCCAGGTGGAGAGCGCATCTTTCGTGATGCCGCCGGGCGACCTCATCCTTGCCATCGTCGCGGTGACGGGCAGCTTCCCCGATTACGGCGTCGGGCTTGTGATCGGTGTCATCGGCGGTGCGGCGATCGCCGCCTGGCGCCATGAAGATATCCGCTGGGAAGCCTGTGACGATGCCCGCGAACTCTCGCGCCATCTGGCGGGCGCGATCCTGATGGGGGTCGGCGGCGTCTTTTCCCTCGGCTGCACGATCGGCCAGGGCATTTCCGCAGCTTCCCTTTTGACGATTTCCGCGCCCATCGTTCTCGCCTCGATTGCGATCGGCGCCCGGCTCGGCCTCGCCTATATCCTCGAGGGCTCGATCCGGAACGCCTTCATGGCGCGGGCCCGCTGACCGATTGTCAGCTTTCGGCGACGAACTGGTAGGCCGCGCCCCGGCGGCCAAACGCAACCTCGCAAAGCGTCATACGAAATCCGTTTGATCGCCTCCGCGATAACGGATTTCGAAACGCTCAGGTGCCGCGCGGGCTTCGATATCATCTTCGGCGTAATCGGCCGGACATGGTATCAGAAGCGAAAGTTCAGACCGGACTTCACCGTGTGAAACTGGACGTCCTCATCGACCTTCACGCCGTTCGAGTTCGAAATCTGGTCATTGCCCAGGTCGTAATATCCGTACTCGGTCTGGACGGAGACATTGTCGGTCGCCTTCACCTCGACGCCCGCACCAAGGCCGTAGCCGTATTTCGTGCCGCTCTCGCGGGTCTCGGTGGTCGACGTCACGACCCCACCTGTCCGTACTGACTGGTCGATGGCTGTTTTCGTCGAACCGTAAGCAAGGCCGCCATGGCCATAGGCGAGGACGCGCTCGCCGCCATAGCCCGCACGTGCGCGAACCGTTCCGAGATAGTCGAGCGATGTGCTGGCCGTCTGCGATATTTCGGACCCACCGACCCGCTCGCGCGTCGTGACCTCACCATCAACATTGGTGAGAGCGATGTCGGCGACGCCGCCGAGAACAACCTGACCGAGCTGAACGTCGTATCCGGCCTGAACGCCGCCGATCGCGCCGCCGGCGGATTGGTCGAAGCCCGTGGAGTCAGAACGGTCATAGGAGGTTTCGCCAGAGGCCAGAGCCCCGAAGCCGCCCACATAGCCGCCCGTCCAGTCGGCGGACGAGCCCTGCTCGTAACCGCCGGACATGGACGATGCCGGGCTGTCATAGGTGAGGTCGGCGGCGTGAGCAGCCGAACCAGAGGCAGCGAGGAAAAGGGTCATCGAAAGAAGCTTGCGCATGGCTGTTGCCGCGATCCTTAAAAAGCGATGAACCCTGTCTACCGCTTCTTCACCATGCTGCCTAATGGTTCTATCATATAAGGAAAACAAAGCGTTAAAGGGCCATCGCCGTTCGCAGCCCCACAAATCCGGAACCGTCTCGAAAGACTTGCAATCATCGGGGCCGAAGACGCGATTCCACTTGTCGGGGCTACAGCCGAGGCATGGTGAAAGCGCGCGCTTCCTCATCTAACAGCGATCGTACACTGAGAGTGAGAGACGACGTCAGGCCGACGATGGAACGAACTTGTAGGCCGCGCCACTCGTCTCGACCCGGCCCATGCCGCCATCGGGCAGATGGAAGCCGACGAACCGCATCCTGTCATTCGCCAATCGGTCGAGCAGCCGCTTGCGTGTTGTCGCCCCGGCTTCACTGTCCATATCCGCGCCCCAGGCAAGGTCCGGCCGCAGGAACGAGATCGGATCGTTCGAGATCGCGTCGCCGACGACCATGGTCGGCTCGTCGCCATGAACGACGAACGCCGTATGGCCGGGCGTGTGGCCTTCGGCCGCCACGGCTTCGACACCCGGCAGAACCTCCTCGCCCGGCTTGAAGAAGCTGAGGCGATCCTCCATCGCGTCGAACCGGTTCCGCGCACCCACCACGAAGGTCTGTCGCTCCTCGCCCACATGGCTGAGGGCATCCTCCGAATTCCAGAAGTCGAACTCCTCCTGCGACATGTGATAGTTCGCCTCGGGAAAGAGCAATTCGTCGAACTCATCGACGACACCCCAGAGATGATCCGGATGGGCATGGGTGAAGATCACATCCTTCACCAAGGCCGGATCGATCCCCGCCGCTGCCATGTTCTGGGAAAGATTGCCTGCGCTCGCCATGAAGTTCGGTCCCGAACCGCAATCGAAGACGATAAGTCCTTGTGGCCCCCGGAACGCGGTCACATTGCAGGACACCTTGAACGTACCCTCGGCGGCGACCTCCTGAAGGCTCATGCCCGGGATATTCTCGGGCAGGCCATTCGGCAGCAGAAAATTGGTGGGCAGCTCCAGAAAGCCGTCGCTGATCGTCTCGATCGTTCCGCCTTCGGCCGCAAAGGCCTTCCGGGAGAGGAGATTGGTGCCCATCAGCCCCAAGGATGCAGCTGACATCACGAATTCGCGCCGGTTCATGTCTTTCCCTCCCGATCCAGTTCTTCCCTGAGGCGAGACATAAGGTTTTCACTATCTTTTAGCCAGCAGACCCGCGGTCACGGTTCGATGACCGGGCAGCATCGGCCAATGACCTGTTGAGACGGATCGGCAGAGACTTGCGGCTGTCCTGCCAGAGGAAGACAATCGTAGCGGCGATTGCTATAGCACCCTGAACACTGAACGAACCGGCGAAGAACCGACAGGGAGGATGACTGATGGCCAGCGCACTCGATCAATTGAGGGACATGACGACGGTCGTTGCCGATACCGGCGACTTCGAAGCGATCAAGGCACTGAAGCCCATCGACTGCACGACCAATCCCAGCATTATCTTGAAGGCGATCCAGTCGCCGACGTCCGCGGATATGGTCGCCCGTGAGATCGAAAGCGGAAAGGCCAAGGGCAAGACGCCGCTCCAGATTGCCGACGCCCTGACGATTGCGGTCGGTACGGAGCTGACGAAGATCGTGCCGGGCCGCGTCTCTACCGAGGTCGATGCTGAACTCTCCTTCGACAAGGAGCGCTCGCTTGAAAAGGCGCGCAACATCATCGCCGCCTATGACGAACAGGGCGTTCCGCGCGAGCGCATTCTCATCAAGCTCGCCTCTACCTGGGAGGGCATCCGCGCCGCCGAGGTGCTGGAGGGCGAAGGCATCCAGTGCAACCTGACCCTCCTCTTCTGCCTCGAACAGGCGGTCGCCTGCGCGGATGCGGGCGTCTTCCTGATCTCGCCCTTCGTCGGCCGGATCACCGACTGGTATTCCAAGCGTGAGGGCAAAAGCTTCGAGGCATCGGAGGACCCGGGCGTCAAATCGGTGCGGCGGATCTACGACTATTACAAGAGCAACGGCATCGACACCGTCGTCATGGGTGCATCGTTCCGCAATACTGGGCAGATCAAGGCCCTTGCCGGCTGCGACCGGCTGACGATTTCGCCAAACCTCCTGCAGGAGCTCGACGAGGACCAGAGCGATCTGCCACGGCAGCTGTCGGAAGATCAGGCAAAGCCGATGGACAAGATGCCGATGGGCGAAAGCGAATTTCGCTGGGGGCTCAACGGTGATCCGATGGCCACCGAAAAACTGGCCGAAGGCATCCGCAACTTCGATGCAGACCACAAGAAACTGCTGAAGCTCATCGCCGACAAGCTCGAAGCCTAAGTAAAGCCGAAAATGACGGGACCGGGCCTTTGCGGGTCCGGCCCTTCAGAACTCGAGCGGGCCCAGGATACGCTCGTACTCCTCCTCGGGCATGCCGTAGGAGCCGCCAGCTATTTTAACGAGCTCCTTGCGCTGAAGAACCGTGATACGACCGCGCTGTGCGCGGATCATCCCGGCGCCCTCGAGATTGTGGGTCGCGAGCGTGACGGTGGAGCGCCGCACGGACAGCATGGTGCTCAGGAAATCATGGGTCAGTTCGATTTCGTTTCCGCCGAGCCGGTCCTGACACATGAGCAGCCAGCGGGCGAGACGCTCCTCCACCGTATAATGGGCATTAGCAAGCGCGGTCTGGTTCGATTGCATCGCCAGAACGTGGCGATAGCGCGACAGAGTATGCGCTATCTCCTGACGCTCATTGGCGATCTCGGTCAAAAGTTCGGCGGAAATCGTCAGCGCACGGCCGGCGACCTGCATGAAGCTCGTATGGGGCAGAGAATCAACGCCAATGGTCGCCGCTGCGCCGACGACGCCTTCCGGCCCCACGATGCCGATCTCGGCGATGCGCCCGTCCGCCGATGTCAGCACCAGTGAGCAGACACCGCTTTCGATGAAATAAGCCGTCTCGATCCGCTGGTTCGCCCGGATCAGATCGTCTCCGCGGTTGAAGTCCATCTCGCGCAGATGCGGTGCCAGCGTCTGGAAGGCTTCCTCGGACAGCCGGCGAAGCAACAGATTGCGGCACATTTTATGCGTAATCTCGGACATCCCCGGTGCAGCCCCCATTTGCGAGGCGGAGTCGCAGCCACGGCCGGCGGCGGACACCCGATATTCTCCCCGATTCCAGTTGAACCGTGTGTAGGCAGAGCCGATGCGAAATCAAAGCAAGTGTGCGATAGCCGACAATGCGCGATCGAGACGAGATCAATCAGGCCGGAGACGGAAAGGGATCAGAGTACTCGAGAATTTCTCAAGGAAGGATCTTCTCAGAAGGGACATATGATGAGCGATCCCAATGAATACGCCTTGGTCTTTCGAGTACTATTGCTCAATTCCTTGCAGCCGAAACCGCCTTACGCGAATAAAACCTTCGCCTCAGCTTCTCAGCCATCCGATCTGAATCCATCAAATTGATCAGTGCATCTTTCGGCGTCGATTTCACGTGCGATTCGAATTCACCAAAAATCCGGTACGCTCTCGCTGAGGCGGCCACCGAGCCGCAAGGGCGCGACGTTTTCCGCAAGGCCGGTGCGATCTGAGATGTCGACAGCCAGGCCACAGATGGTCGCCGGACCTTGCGCGGCCTCGAATCGGCCTTTCGTGATCTTAGTGACGAATCGGTTGAGCGGCTCCTCCTTGTCCATGCCAAGGGAGGAATCGTAATCACCGCACATTCCCGCATCGGACTGAAAGGCGGTGCCGTTGGCAAGGATCTGATGATCGGCGGTCGGCACATGGGTGTGGGTGCCGACAACCACGCTCGCCTGCCCGTCGAGAAAATGCCCCATGGACTGTTTCTCGCTGGTCGCTTCGGCATGGAAATCGAGGATGATCGCATCCGCGGCCTCGCCCAGCGGACAGGACCCGACGAGGTCGCCGGCGCAGGCAAACGGATCGTCGAGGTCCGGCGACATGAAGACCCGCCCCATGATATTCGCCACGAGCACCCGTGCGCCATTGCGCGCTTCGTAGACGCCCGAACCATTGCCGGGCGCGCCCTTGGGATAGTTGAGAGGCCGCAGGAACTGCGGCTCGCTCGGCGCAAATTGCAGCGCTTCGCGCTGGTCCCACACGTGGTTTCCCGTGGTGACGACGTTGGCGCCGGCATCGATCGTGTCGAGAAAGATCTGACGCGTGATACCGAACCCGCCGGCTGCGTTTTCGCCGTTCACGACGACGAAATCGAGCCTGAAGTCGGAGATCAGCCCGGGAAGCCTTTCGAACACCGCATTTCGTCCGGATCGACCGACCATGTCGCCGAGGAAAAGAAACCGCATGTCACGTCCAGACTGGTGATTGAAGGCAAGCGACGGCAGAGCCTCGCCCTTCCCGAAGAAGGCGAGGCTCTGCCTTGTCGCCAAGCATAGCGTCCTAGCTTTTCCGGGCCTTGGCGTCTTCAAGCTTTTCGAGGGCGCGCTTCACGGCCGGTCGTTCGCCGATACGGTTCACCCAGTCGGCAAGCGCGTCGTACTTGTCGGTGCCGTGGCTGGAGAGCTCGTTCATACCCGCCTTGGCCCAGCTCCAGTTGATCATGTCGGCGATGGAATAATCGCCGGCGAGCCAATGATTCGATTGGAGGTGCTTGTCGAGAACCCCGAGAACACGCACGGATTCATCGCGATAGCGCTTGATCGCGTAGTCGATCTTCTCGTCGGCGGCGTTGTTGAAGTGATGATACTGGCCGATCATCGGACCGGTATTACCGACCTGAAAGAACGTCCAGGACAGGCACTTTGCGCGCTGCGGCGAAGAGCGCGGCAGAAACTGGCCCCTCAGTTCGGCGAGATAGACGAGAATTGCACCGGATTCGAAGACGGGCTCCACATATCCGCCGCGCGAACGCTCGACGAGCGCGGGAATTTTCGAGTTCGGATTGATCGCAACGAAGTCGTCGGAGAACTGCTCCTTCGAACCGATGTCCACCATGTGCAACTCATAGTCCATGCCGCATTCTTCCAGCATGATCACAGGCTTCTCGCCGTTCGGCGTCGTCCACGTATACAGTTCGATCATCGATTTGCCCTCAAATTGCCGCGCGCGGATGGCTTTGGAAGGAGGATATTAGGGCGATAATGCCACAAGGAAAAAGGTGCCGGCGCAAGCCGGCCGAACGAGGCAGTGAAATGGCGGCAGTTTCGAACGTGATGCGATCCTTTCTCTTCGGCGTCCTCTGCATCGCCGGCCTGAGCTTGGCCGGGTGCAGCGGCGGCACGCCGGGGTCCATCGACGTGTCGGGCACACGGACGATGCAGGTCGACCGGGGCTACGCATTGTCCAGCGTGAACGCGCTGCGGGCCCGGAACGGCCTGCAGCCGCTTCGCTATTCCGCAACGCTGGATCAGGCCTCCGAGCGCCAGGCGAAGGCCATGGCGGCTCGCAATAAAATGAGCCATTCGCTGGAAGGAAGGCTTTCGGCGCGGGTGTCGCAATACGGCTATAACTGGGGCTCGATCGCCGAGAATATCGGCTATGGCTATCGCGATACCCCTGCCGCCATGCAGGGCTGGATCAACTCGGCCGGCCACAAGAAGAACATCCTCAATCCCCGCGTTACCGAAATGGGGTTCGGCATGGCGATGGGCCCGAACAACATCCCTTATTGGGCCATGATCTTCGGCACAGAGAATAAGATGCGGCTTCGCTAAGCGTCGGCAGGCCTCAGGCCGGGCGGATAACGCCCTTCTCGGTCACGACCGCGTCGAGATAGCGGTCATGCTCGGCCATAGGCACAGCGTCGATTTCCTGAACCGCAAATCCCGTGCCGATCAGGCGCGGGGTCATGCCCTTGTCGATCAGCCGCTGGATGGCCCGGTCGTAGAAGCCGCCGCCATAGCCGATGCGTCCGCCCGTCCTGTCGAAGGCCGAGAGAGGCACGAGCATCACGACAGGTTCGAGGACAGCCGCATCCACGCCCGGCGAGACCGTGCCGAAGCCCTGCTCGACAAGTTCGGCGCCGCGCGTCAGCTCGCGAAACTGAAGCTCGTTGTCGACGATCGCAGGAACACAGAGTTTTGCGCCGCGATCGGCGAGATGGGTCATCAGCGGCCTGAGATCGACTTCCGACCGGATCGGCAAGAAGCCCGATACGATCGTTCCAGGTTCTAGATCGGCGAGCAACCTGTCGCCATGCTCGGCGACCATCAGCGAGGCTTCGATCCGCTCGACCTCGTCCATGGCGTCCCGGCGGGCAAGCGCCGCCTTGCGCAGTTCACGCTTGCGTTCCTTGAAATCGGACATGATCCCTCCCGCTCGGCCACCATTCGTAAAAGGGTGTCCTAGCACGACTGTCAGTTCGCTTTCATGGGAAGAATTGGCGAGCCAGCCGGCCGATGGTCGAAGTCGATCCCGGGAACCTACAAAGTAGGTGGGCGCCATATGCCCTGGCCCACGGGCCAAGGCAGGGACAGCTCCCAATGGAATGACTAAGGCCCCGGGGAATAGTTACGCCTGTCGAACCGGCCAGCCCGCCAAGACCAGATATAGGCTGGAACTGGCCCCGGCGAAAGAGCTTCCCGAAGCGATTTCCATCTTATCGCTTCGCGACCCGAACGCCTATCGATTGGAGGGTGTTCGCCGATCATGCGCCGCGACTTCATAAACGGCGCCGTCCTCCCCACATTGTCGCAGAGAAAAGGCTCCGGCGAGGAATGACCGGGGAGCGAACAGACGGAACGACAGTGAAATGATGGACAACCATAAGCCGGACCAGATGTACGGAACGACGATCGTCACGGTCCGCAAGAACGGATCGGTGGTGGTCGCCGGCGACGGGCAGGTCTCCCTCGGCAACACGATGATCAAGGGCAATGCCCGCAAGGTGCGCCGGATCGGCAAGGAGGGGCAGGTCATCGCGGGCTTCGCGGGGGCGACGGCGGATGCGTTCACCCTTCTCGAACGCCTGGAAGCCAAGCTCGAACAATATCCCGATCAGCTGATGCGGGCCTGCGTTGAGCTTGCCAAGGACTGGCGCACGGACCGGTATCTGCGTCGCCTCGAAGCCATGATGATCGTCGCCGACAAGACCGTGACCCTAACGCTGACCGGCAATGGCGACGTTCTGGAGCCTGAGGAAGGCGTGATGGCGATCGGCTCGGGCGGCAATTACGCGCTTGCCGCGGCCAAAGCTCTCCACGAGACCGACTATTCGGCCGAGGAAATCGCGCGACGCGCCATGAAGATCGCGGCCGACATCTGCATCTACACCAATCACAGCGTGATCGTCGAAAAGCTCGACAGCTGATCTCGGGTTTCGGGTGCGCCCTCGCCGAAAGAAGGGAGCACCCGCCGCCTCACTTGTTGAGGTCAGGCTTCGCGAATGTGTGGCAGCGCCCACCACGGCGTCCACGGCGCCACATGATGCTCGTGATGATAGCCGAAATGGAAGCAGGTGGCGAGCGAGGCGAGATAGCCGAATTCGTTCGAGCGCGAATTGTGTTCGTCGGCGAAACCGTCGTCCTCCTCGTGCCGGTGCGGCCGGTAGGTTCCGAAATAGAACAGCTGGAGGGACGAGAGCAGCGAGGGCAAGCCGTAGAACAGGACGACGTTCGTCACCGGCACGCCGAACACGACGAGGTAGGTCGTGACGACGGTGGAGACGAAGAGCACCGATCTCAGGCCGAAATAGCGGGAGAAGAAGGTCCTGAACCAGGGCCAGAAATTCTCCGGATCGTCGGCGAAGAAATCCGGGTCCGCCTCCGTGCCCGGCGCGTCGTGATGGGCGAAGTGAGCGTCGCGGATCTTTTTCCAGGCAAAGCCCGCATAGACGAACAGAATGAAGCTGCCGATGGCGGAATTGGCTCTTGGATGCCCCGGCGCGAGCGAGCCGTGCATCGCGTCATGGGCCAGAATGAACAGCCCGACCGTCAGCCAGCACTGGAAAGCGGCAATCAGCGGCACCAGCGGCAGGGTTGCCCAGGAAATATCGAAAAAGAACACCGCCGAGATGTGAACCGCGAACCAGCAGGCGATGACGCAGACGCAGAGCGTCAGGCCGATGAGGGTCTGATAAGGGCGGATCTTCGGGCGATCGGGTATCAGAGTACGGGTCGAGGCGTCGTGAAGATCGTCGTGCACGGATTGGCTCGGGCTCATAGTCTTGCAGATAGGCCAGCCTTGACCAAGGCGACGTCGTTGGCGACATCCGGACGCGCGGCATAACGCCTCCGGCTTCCGCTCCTTTCAGCACCAGCAAGCAGACGATCGACGAGTTCGGCGGCCGTCTGCGTGCCCCCGGCTTTTGCGATTTCAGAGCGGATCGGCGCGATATGCGTCTCATAGGCCGCTCGATTTGCGATCAGTTTCGCCAGCGCTTCGGTAACGTTTCCAAGTTTTGCCCGCTTGGCCGCGATGGTCTCGCCGACGCCGTGGTAGAGAATGCGGGCGCCGACACCCGGCTGATCGTAGCCGACCGGCAGCGCCAGCATGGGCGTACCGGCCGCGAGACAGTCCAGCACCGTGTTCAGACCGCCATGGGTCACGCAGATATCCGCACGCGCGAGCATTTCGGGCTGATCGGCAAAATCGACGACCCAGTCGGCCGAAAGCCTGGCGGCCTGCCTAGCGCTGAGCCCACCGCAATGGGCGATCATCACCTGCAGATCGAGCCGCCGGCAGGCCGATGCGATCGCCTTGAAGAGATCGAACCGATGCCCCTGCATCGTCCCGAGAGAGGCAAAGACGAAGGGCCGCTTCGGATCGATCGGGAACCGCTCATCGCCTCTGAGACGCGTGACCGGCGCACTGCGGATCGGGCCGACCGGCCGCAGATTGGGGCTTCTCGGCCTCGGAAAATCGAAACCCTCGACGGTCTGGGCCAAGCGAAGTGTGGGCGAGAGGCAGGAGACATCGTCCTTGCGGCCTTCGAGACCGAAACGCTCTGCCCATGTTTCGATGACCTTGCGCTGTCTGCGCATGAAGATGCCGCCGACCAGCTCGCCGCCCCGATTGCGGGCAAGCCCACGCTCACTCGGATCGTAGGGCCAGTCGAGAAACGGCAGGGGCATCGCCACATCGCGCTCGATCGGCAGCGCGGCGGCAAACGAGATATGCGGCAGGTCGAGATAGGCCGCGACGAGGCCGGCCCCCGGCTCGAATTCATCGGCAAGCACCGCATCGATCCGGTTCGCCCGGAAGATGCACGGCGCAAGGCGGCAGAACTGGTCCGTGGCCGCCGCGCGGTCGGCGACGGCCCTCAATATGCCCAGCACGCCGGCCCCGCCGCTGTCCCGGCGCTTCCTGCCGCTCTGCGGGGACGAGCCGGAAGCTGCTATCGTCACGATGGACGTGCCCGGCCGCTGCACCATGGCCTCAGCGCCTTCGGGCAATATAAAGACGATCTCATGCTCACGCATCTCAAGCGCCTGGCCGAGAACCTCGAATGCTCTGATATGACTGTAATACGCCGGGCAGACGAGAGCTATGCGCGCCAATGAGACCAATCCCGAAAGTCGAAGCGAATCGACGCAGACAGGCGCCACTCGAACATTTGCAACCTAACTAGCATGAATTGAGAACTGCATGGGCTTGGTATGATGTCGACAGGTTTGAGAGCGGCTTATCGGTCTGTTCGGCCGAACCGGTCGGCGAGTCGATGCTGATGGAAAGGAGACGAATGTCGACGGCGCGCGGTTCCCGGCTCGATCGTCAGACGGTCCATCAATGGTGGCTCCGCTCCGTCTCGGCGGCCTGGCCCATCGCCTCGACGCTGGCCTGCCTGCTGCTCACGAACGGCCTTGTCGTCCTCTACCTCTGGGCGATCGGCAGACCCTTCGTCGCACCGGACGAACCGCTGAAGCTTTTCAGCACAGACCTCTCGGTCAGAGCGAACTCGCTCCATCTTGCCGACCCGTATTCCTTGCTGCACGCCATCTTCGGCATCGGCCTTTTCCTGTTCCTCGACCGGATCAAGCCCCATTGGCCCATGCGGGAAAAGCTGATCGTCGCAATCCTTGGCAGTGCGGTTTGGGAAATCGTCGAGAACACGCCATTCGTGGTGGCGCTCTTCAACGATACGAGCAGTCCGGCAGCCTATAAGGGCGACAGCATCGTCAATTCAGTGAGCGATGCCCTGTTTGCCGCCGCCGGTTTCCTCTTCGCGCGATACACGCCCCTGTGGGTTTCACTGGCCGTCGCACTGGCGCTGGAACTTCTGGTTTCGGTCTGGATCTCGGACGGCCTGATCCTTGGGACCCTCAAATTGTTCGGCCTGTCTCCGTTTTGATACGGCAACGCCACGCGGCGCAGATGCGCCTGTCAAACCGGTAATCACGACGCGATCAGACCTGTTTCGCAAGGCCGGCGCGGCTTATGCGCCCGCCGCCCGGGAGGGGCGTGCCATATCCTCGCCGGATACCTATAATGAAGGCGAAGAGCACACCACCGGAAACGCCGACAGAGACCCCATGACGATCTGGACACTCTATTACGTCAGCCTGACCCTTATCACCGTCGCCCTGATGGAGGTCTATGCGTGGTGGGCCCACAAGTTCGTCATGCACGGGAAATTCGGCTGGGGCTGGCACAAGTCCCATCACGAGGAGACGGAAGGCTGGTTCGAGAAGAACGATCTCTACGCGGTCGTCTTCGCCGGCTTCGCGATCGGGCTCTTCACCGTCGGCCATTATCTCTCGCCGACATTGCTCGCCATCGGCTGGGGCATCACGATCTATGGACTTCTTTATTTCGTCGCCCATGACGGCCTCGTGCACCAGCGCTGGCCGTTCAATTATGTGCCCCATCGCGGCTATGCCAAGCGCCTCGTCCAGGCCCATCGGCTGCACCATGCGGTCGAGGGACGCGAACATTGCGTCTCGTTCGGCTTTCTCTACGCGCCGCCCATCGACAAGCTGAAGCGCGATCTGCGCGAATCCGGCGTGCTCGAGCGCGAGCGCATCGAGCGATCCCTTACAGAACAGGGTTCCGCCCACGCACCAGTCCGCAGCTGACCGCACGGCGCCCTGCCCCGTCCTGCGCCGAAGCGATAACACCAGGCGATTTTAAAGGTCCGCCGGCAGCCGGAGCGGCGGCGACAGCCATTCGTTCCGGCGACTTAATGAAGACTGGCGAACAGCCCCGTCACCTTCCGGCCAATCCAGTCGAACACACCCTCGTTCTGCGTCCTGTCATCACCGGTCGGTTCGATGATCACGGTCGCCGTCGTGCCGGAGACGAGCGGAATTCCATCGGGAAGCTCCAGAATGGCGATCTGGACGGGAACGCGCTGGGCAAGTCGTATCCACTGGAAAGAAGCCTTCGGCATTTCCAGCAGCTCCGACGATTCGCCCTGTTCGCGATAAATGCCGCGGGCAATGCCCTGCACCTTGCCCTTCAGCACCTGAGAGTTCGCCATCAGGTTGATCTTCGCAGCGTCGCCGACCTTGATGCCCGGTAGCTTCGTCTCCATGAAATAGGCATCGATCCGGAAGGAGTTCTTGTCGACGATCGCCATGAAGGCATTGCCGGCGGAAACGAAGTCGCCCGTATCGGCGGTGAGGTTCGTTATATAGCCGCTTACCGGGGCTTCGATCGTCGTGCGTTCGAGATCGATCTGGGCCGCACGCAAGTGTTCTCGTGCCGCCTCGAGCGAAGCCTTCGCCGCCGTCGCCTGCAGCTGGGCATTGGCAACCTTCACATTGGCGATGGCCGCGGTGTCCTGGTTCTCCAATTCGGTCAGACGCGCCGCTTGTTGCTGCTGCAGCCTGAATTCGGCCTCTGCCTGAGCGACCTGAGCCTGGGCCTGTGCGACGGAGGTCTCGTAGCCCCTCTGATCGATCCTCAGAATGACGTCGCCCTTCTTCACCTCCTGATTATCGACGACGTTGAGCTCGGTGATCGTGCCCGGCACGTAGCTTGCGATCTCGACGACGTCCGCGCGCACATGGGCGTCGCGCGTCCACGGGTTCTCGAAATAGGTGGTCCAGATATAGACGACGCCGAAGATGGCCGCGATCACGATGGCGGCAGTGAGGAGAAGGCGAATGACGATCATGCGGCGAGGATATCCCGAAGCTCAGAAGTCTGGATAGAGCACCGAGACGATGCCGAAGAGAAAGAAGTAGAGCGCAAGCCGCGCCAGGGGCGGATGCCAGAAGAACCGCCAGATCGAGAACCGCAGCATGACATAGTCGACGAGAAACCACGACGCAGCCGCAAGCAGGGCGCAGAGGATGAGAGAGGGCGCGAACACACCGATGACGGAGATCTCATGACGCATGGGCGTTCTTTCGTGGCAGTGCGATACCTCCAAGCTCGACGAGCGTCCTGATCTGTTCGATCGCGAGCGCGTAACGAAGCGTCGCGCTTTGTTTCAAGGCGCTGATCTCGCTGTCGGACAGGAGTTCGGCCGCGTGGATCCGTGCCTGTTCCAGAACCCCGATCTCTTCGGACGTATCCTCGCCGCTATGTTTAAGCGCGGCGTTGGCCATCGCCTCGCGCACTTTCGGGAGATCGTCCTTCAGGCGGGCCGGTAAACGGTTGTGCCGTCGAAGCCTCTCGATCGCGATCAGTTCGCGTCCAGCCTGCGTGATTGCCCGCACCCGCTTCACCAGACGGGCGTCGCCCTCATTGTCCATATCGAGGTCACCGCCATAATCGGCGACGACATCGATTGCCTGGGCAAGGAAGGTGTTCTCGTTGCGAGCCCGGCCGGAGGCCGCGGATCGCAACAGCTTCGTTCCCGCCTTGTTGAGGTGGCGCCGAAGCCAAGCCGTATTTTCCGGGAAGATTATATACATCGCCGAGATGAAGGCTGCCGGCATGATCATCAGAGTCATCACCGTATTGATCAGACGGGCCGGATCGTAGACCTGTGTGTTGGACGGCTGCAGAGCGATGGCGAGCATGATCGTCGAGCCGAGCGCGACCGCCCGGTTCGGTCCCTTGCAGACGTAGAAGATCACGAAGATCGTGGGCAGGAACAGGGTGAGAAACCCGGTAAACCCGGTCATATATGGCAGCATCAGCATCAGCATCAGGGCAATGATGCCGCCAGAGAGAAAGCCCATGAAGATCTTGATGCCCGCCGTTGCGAACATCGCGCGCGGCAGGATCGTTGGGATCAGGAGAGAAAGAGCGCCGGTGATGAGCGCCAGGATCGCGCCATTGCTCCAGGCGGAAAAGATCCAGAACAGGCCGACGCAGACAAAGGCGGACGCCGGCCTCAGCCCGCGCTGGATGGCGGCACTTCTGTCGGGATAGCGTGTCGAGAAGCTGACCTCCGGCAGCGCATCGCGCTTCGGATCGGCGACAGCCGCCGCCGCCTCCAGCGTGGCGGCGAGCGAGATGGCGGATTGGCGCAACCAGAAAAGCAGCAAT
Organism: Fulvimarina fulva; assembly: GCF_039652615.1. Lineage (NCBI taxonomy): Bacteria > Pseudomonadati > Pseudomonadota > Alphaproteobacteria > Hyphomicrobiales > Aurantimonadaceae > Fulvimarina > Fulvimarina fulva. Next base: position 58,633 of record NZ_JBDJAC010000014.1, on the reverse strand, counting down.
CCCTCGGCGCGCTCCGCCTTGCTCTTGCTGAGGACGACCGCCTTCATCGCCTTCTTGCGGTCGATTGTCTCGGCGTAGTCGCGGAGCGCCGTAATTCGATCTCCTGCCGTTTCCAGGTGGGAAAGCGGGCTCGGAACATCCTCGATCAGCTCGCTGAAGCGGCTACGCTTGGCTTCCAGATCCCCGTCGAGAATACCCTCGTCCGTCGCCTGTGCGACAACTGTGGAGAGTGCTCCCGTATCGATATACAATGCATCGAGACGGGCAGTCGCCGTGCGAACGCGCGTGAAATCGGGCCCAGAATGGGCGCGCTCCAGCTTCTGCGCACGCAGCAGCGTGAAGAGCCCATCAAGGCTGGTCGCAGCGCCCAGACGGGCTTTCGCACTCTGCTCTGCATTGATCCGCGCAGCATCGCGCAAAAGGTCGAGCACCTTGCCCGTCGCGGTCGTGAAATTATCGATGAGATCATCCCCGACGGAGCGCGGAAAGATCGTCAGAAGCACCATGAAACTCGCGATCACCGCGATAATCGTCTCGGTGGACCGCCAGTAGGCGTAAAAGAACCCCATCTGGGCATTCGCACCGGTATCAATCGCAACCACGAGCGCGGTGAGGCCGGCCGTGCCGTAGGCGTACCCATCGAAACCGACCTGCGAGCGGGCATTGTAGCCGCAGCCGAAGATCCAGAGCGCCAGGCAGGCAATCATCACGAGGCCATTCTGCGCGAAAAGCCCGATGAAGAAGAGCACGACCGCTGCGCCGGTCAATGTTCCGCCGACACGCGCTGCGCTGCGCCAGACGGTCGTGCCGGACTGCTGGGTGGCGACGAGCGGGAGCGTCAACAGCGCCCAGTATGTGTTGGGAAGGTCGACGAGAAACGCCAGAAACATGGTGATGCCGGCCGCGACCATCACCTTGAACGCGTAGAGAGCCTGTGCGCCATCGAGGCCGATCGCCGAGAGGCCGCCGGTTATCCGATTCTCCCAGCTGATTGCGTCCGCTGAGGTCGCGGTGTCACTCATCCATGATCGTCCCAGCCGAAAAACCGCAGCGGCAGCGCCCGGCTTGCCGGGAAATTAGAGCGGCGGCGCACCTTTCCAGCCCGCGCTTCGGCCCATGCCGAAAAACGGCCCGTCTTCGCCGACGCAGAGCACGAGGGCCTACTGCTGCGGCCGTTCCCGCGTATCAAGACTTCTCGACGCTCAAACCGCTTTGCATGCCCTGATCACACGGCCATAGAACGGCAGCAGCATTATGGTCGGACAAACGAAGAAAGCCCGGCAGACACGAAAGCCTGCCGGGAGAAATCCCTTTTCGATGGCGCGAAAGGACCCGCCGGTAAATTAGATGCCGAGGCCTTCGTAGCGCTTCTTGAAGCGCGAAACGCGGCCGCCGCGATCCATCAGCTGCTGATTGCCGCCGGTCCAGGCCGGATGGGTCGTGGGGTCGATGTCGAGGTTCATCTTGTCGCCCTCGGAACCCCAGGTCGAACGGGTCTGGTATTCAGTGCCGTTCGTCATGACCACGGTGATCATGTGGTAGTCGGGATGCAGATCTTGTTTCATAACCATCGTCCTTGGCTTCGGCAGAACCCCAAGAGACCGGCGCTCCCAGCATGAAGCTGGCCAAAAGCCCAGGTTGTCGCGGGGGACAAGAAGCCGTTCAAAGCTTCCAAATTCAGGGGCGAGCCTATACACAAGCCGCGCGTCCACCGCAAGGCCATGGCGCGCGCGATGTCGCACCGAACTTGAAACGCCCGGCAAACGGGCGGACTTAAACCCCGAACGGGGAAGGCGTAACGCTTGAGTTTGACGAGCAGCAAGAACACCGAAGATGCCCGGAAGCGGCGCAATCTGCGTCCTCTTCGCAGGCTGGTTCCCTATGTGAAGCACCACAAGGGGCTCGCCATCGGCGCTGTGATTTTCCTCACACTCGCAGCGCTCGTCACGCTTTCCCTGCCACTTGCCGTGCGCCGCGTCGTCGACGAGGGCTTCACCTCGTCCTCGACTTCTCTCATCAACGCCTATTTCGTCATGCTCTTCGTGCTGGCCGCGCTTCTCGCGATTTCCAGCGCGTGCCGATATTTCTTCGTCGTCACCCTCGGCGAGCGCGTCGTCGCGGAAGTGCGCAAGGATGTCTTCACCCACGTAACGAAGCTCTCGCCAGCCTTTTACGACCGCTCGCTGTCCGGCGAGATCGTCTCGCGGCTCGCGGCCGATACGACGCAGATCAAGTCCGCTGTCGGCTCCACCGCCTCGGTTTTCCTGCGCAATGCGATCCTCTTTCTTGGCGCACTCGCCATGATGATCGTCACCAGCCCGAGCCTGTCGCTGATCGTGATCGCGGCGATTCCTCTCATCGTCCTGCCGCTCGTCGCTTTCGGGCGCGGCGTGCGCCGGCGCTCCCGCGAGGCGCAGGATACGCTCGCAGAGGCGACGGCCTATGCCTCGGAAGCGATCGGCGCCATGCGTACGGTCCAGGCCTTCACAAGCGAAGGCGCGGTCTCAAAGCGTTATGGCGATGCCGTCGACCGGGCCTTCGGTGCGGCGAAATCCTCGATCAAGGCCCGAGCGATGCTGACGGCCGTCGCGATCTTCCTGATTTTTGCCTCGATCGTCGCGGTGCTGTGGATCGGTGCGAGCCGCGTCGCGCTCGACACGCTTTCACCCGGCACGCTCGGCCAGTTCCTGCTCTACGCGGTCTTTGCGGCCGGCGCCCTCGGCCAGCTTTCGGAGGTCTGGGGCGAACTGGCGCTCGCTGCAGGTGCCGCCGAGCGCCTGAGCGAAATCCTGATGGAGGAGCCGCAGGTCGTCGCTCCAGCCCAACCGCTCCCCCTGACGTCACCCTCCGAAGGCCGGATCGTCTTCGATCATGTGACCTTCGCCTATCCGAGCCGGCCCGACCTGCCGACGATCGAAGACCTGAGCTTCACGATCGCCCCCGGCGAAACCGTCGCCATCGTCGGGGCGTCCGGCGCGGGAAAATCGACGATCTTCGGACTGATCGAGCGTTTTTACGACCCCCTGTCCGGCACGATCGCCATCGATGGCGTCGATATCGCGAAAGCCGACCCGGCCGATGTGCGCGCACGCATCGCCTTCGTTCCCCAGGACACGACGATCTTCGCAGCCTCGGTCGTCGACAACATCGCCTTCGGCCAGCCCGGCGCGAGCGAGGCCGAGATCCGCTCCGCCGCCCAATCCGCCCTCGCCTCGAATTTCATCGAGGCGCTCGACAGGGATTATGCGACACTTCTCGGCGAGCGCGGCATCACGCTGTCGGGCGGCCAGCGCCAGAGAATCGCGATCGCCCGCGCGATCTTGCGCGATGCGCCGATCCTTCTTCTCGACGAGGCGACGTCCGCGCTGGACGCCGAAAGCGAGGTCTTGGTCCAGAAAGCCCTCGACGAGCTCATGGTGGGGCGCACCACCCTGGTGATCGCCCACCGTCTGGCGACGGTTCTGAAAGCCGATCGGATCCTCGTTCTCGACGGCGGCCGCATCGTCGAGGAAGGCACCCATCAGAGCCTGATCGAGAAAAACGGCCTCTATGCCCGTCTCGCCCGGTTGCAGTTCGACGCTGGCCAGATACGCCAGGCAGCGGAGTAAAGCCCTCCTGACGGACACGTGAACGACTTCGAAAAATCAATAACGAAAAAAAGAATTCGAAACCATTCGTTCGGCCAACCGTATCTTCCCCGAACATCCGAAACAGGATGTGAAGATAACGGAAGGATTCTACATGACCCGCACGATGATTGCACTTCTCGCATCCGCTGGCTTCGCTACGGCAGCTTTCGCGCAGTCCGACAACATGACGCCAGGCGTCACCGCCTCCAATCAGGACGTTTCCGGCGGCTCCGTGACGGCTGAATCCGTAACCGCTCCCGAAGCCGGCTGGCTCGTCGTTCACCGCACCGATGCCGACATGAAGCCCGGCCCGGTCGTCGGCCACACCGCGCTCCAGGCGGGCGAGAACGAGAACGTGACGGCGGATCTCGATGAAGAGGTCGCAAGCGGCGACATGCTCATGCTGATGGTCCACTCCGAGGCCGGCGGCAATGAAGAAGGCGTGTTCGAATACACGCTCGGCGCCACCGAAGACGGCCCGATCAAGGTCGATGGCGAACTCGTCCAGACGACGGTCACTGCACAGTAATTACCGCATAGGTTTTGGGCTTTTGCCCACTGAAACGAGAAAAGGGCTCCTTGCGGGCCCTTTTCTTTTGTCTGTCGGTGACATCGTCCTCAGGAATCAGGCGGCGAGAGTGCCGCGGACCGGATAGTCTTTCTCGATAATGAACGTCAGCCCCTCGATCAGGCCGTCGAGCGTCGGCCGGGCGAAGGGGACGTTCTGGAGGTGGAGCGAGTAGAGCGTTCCGTCAGGTCTTATCGCCGCGATACCCGGCTCTGCGAACCGCGCAGGCTCGGCATCCTGTTCTTTCTTCGAGATATAGAGACCCCACTCGCGCGCGCTCGCCTCACTGAGGCCATAGCCGATGGCAAGATCGTCGATCGACCATTCGGCCTTCTGTTTCTCGGCCCGATCCCTTTCGTCCATCGAAATGGCGTGAACCTTCACGCCGATTTGCCTGAAGGCGTCGAGCTTCCCGTTCAATTCCTCGAGCTGCTTGCGGCAGATCGGACAGTGCAATCCGCGATAGAAGAAGACGAGGGTGAAATTTTCGGGCCGGTCACTTCGAAGATCGATCGCCTCGCCGCCAAGCGCCTCCACCTGAAGCTGCGGTGCGGTCTGTCCCGGTGTCGGGGTCGTGTGGGTCATGGGAATTCCTTTCTCGGATCCGGTGCGGGACCAGAGCTATGTACGAGCAGCCCACATGTCGAACCGGGTCACCCGGAAACGAGCGATGACCTTCCGCCAAACCGTGATGAGGTCACTCATCGCGTTCTGGTGTCATTTCTGCGGAAGCGTCGCCGTCACCTCGATCGAGGCATACCAGGCGGAAAGGTCCGCGATGTCCTCGTCGCTGAGGCTGGATGCGATGATCGACATCTGCTGATGCTGGCGCTCGCCCGATTTGAAGGCCTTGAGCTGAGCCTCGGTATAGATCGGGCTCATGCCGGCAAGGTTCGGCGCATCGGGCTGGACCGCGATGCCGTCCTTGCCATGGCAGGTTGCGCATTGAGAGGCCTTCTCCCGCCCTGCGGCGGCATCGGCCGCGAGGACTTGCGCCGGCAACGCGAAAGTCGAGATCATGACTGCGGAGAGGACGAGCCGAACGATCATTCTCTTGATCCTGGATTGGCATGACGGAGATCGGACGGCGCGACCAGATGTCCGCGCCGCCCAGGATTTCGAACCCGGCGAGGTCTATTGCTCGTAGGAGATCCGGTAGAGCGCGCCTGCCAGATCGTCGGAAACCAGCAGCGATCCGTCCTTCATCACCGAGACGTCGACCGGCCGGCCGATATATTCGCCGCTGTCAGTCAGCCAGCCTTCCGCGAAAGGCTCCGGCTCGCCGGCGGTCCCGTCCTCGTTAAGCGGCGTGAACATCACGCGCGCACCGACGGGCTCCGTGCGGTTCCAGGACCCGTGCTGGGCCGAGAAGATTCCGCCCCGGTATTTCTCCGGGAAACTGTCCGCGCCGTAGAAGTCCATTCCGAGATCGGCCGCGTGGGCCACCGTCTCGGCCTGCGGCATGACGACGTCCGCCGGAATGTCCTCGTCCTTGTACTCGTTGGTGCGCACGTCGCCGCCGCCATACCAGGGGAAGCCGAAATTCTGGCCGGCTTTTTCCGCCATGTTAATCTCGCCGGGCGGGATATCGTCCCCCATGCCGTCCACCTGGTTGTCCGTGAACCAGAGCTTCCCGCTCTGCGGGTCGAAATCCATGCCGACCGAATTGCGCACCCCGGTCGCATAGACCTGACGGTCCGAGCCGTCGCGCTTCATCGAAATGATGCCGCCGATGCCCTCTTTCTTGTAGAGGTCCATCTTCTCCTTCGGCGGCACATTGTAGGGCTGGCCGAGCGAGATGTAGAGGCGGTCGTCGGGTCCGATCCGGCAGACGCGGGCGGTATGGTTGAAGCTCTCCTCCGACTTCGGAACGAGCTCGCCCTGCGGCGTAACGACGCCCACGGCGACATCCGGACTTTCGTAGAAGAATTCCGCCGCCGGCAGCACCAGGACGCGGTTCTGCTCGGCGATGTAGAGGAAACCGTCATCGGAGAAGCAGACGCCGTTCGGGATCGTGAAGTCGATCGACGGCGCGAATTCCTTCACCTCGTCCGCCACGCGGTTCTTGTCGCGATCGGTGACCACCCAGACATTCTGCTTGCGCGTTCCCACGAAAGTCGCAACGCCCTGGGGCCCGTTCGCAATGTGCCGGGCGTCCGGGACGACGGCGTAGAGTTCTATCTTGAAGCCGTCCGGCAGCTTGATCTGTTCGAGATTCTTCTTCAGCTGATCGGCATAGTCGCCGGTCTGGTCGACGGTTTTGAATTCCATCGACGTGCCGGTCGACTGCATGCCCTGCAGCTTTTCCATGTTGTCGGGGATGTCCTGCGTCTGCGCGCCGGATGCGACCGTCAGGGCGAGCACAGCCGCCGAGGCCAGAAGCCAAGTCTTCATGAATTCCTCCCTTTGCCGCCTTTACGGCGTGCGTTTCGAGCGGTCTCCCAACCGCACGATGGGGATGCTGCCGTCAGTTTCACCAAAGGTCAATCTGCAGCCGGCCGCGTCTGTTCAACTCCGCACGTTCACGTCTGATGGTTTTCCGGCTGGCGTGCGGCGGCCCGGCGAGAACTTCATGCCGGGCGCCGTGAGACGATCGGCCGGGCCGATCCAGGCATAGACGAGGAGGCAAGGATCGACCCCACCGGTGGTGATGCGATGCTGCTCTCCTGAACGGTTGAGGATGAGCGAGCCCGGCGCATAGACCGCCGCGTCGTTTTCCGACCAGGCACCGGCGATCGAGACATAGCTCTCCTCGATGTCCTGATGATTGTGCTGCGGATAGGTCGTGTTCGGTGCGAAGAGCACGGCGCCAAGGATCAGCCGGTCCGTTGGGATAGGACCACGCGGCCCAAGAAACTCAGTATAGGCAAACCGTTTCGCAAGGCCTTTCGGCACGCTTTCATAGCCGTATTCCCAAGCCAGATCGGGTGCGATCCGGGTGAGGATGCGGGCAAAACCGTGCATCGGGCCATAAACGCCAAGATCGAGCGCGCGGGCCAGATGATCGACCACCGGCTTGGACTGGGGCTCCCGCTCGACGATTTCGGGGTTTTCATCGACGATCGAAGACAAGAGATCTCGGACTCGCCTGCGATGGCTTCTGATCACCTTGCTGCCGCCCGCCGAACCGTACCGATAGACAGTATCGAATTCCTGGCAGAGATAGGTCCAGTCGGCGGATTCGCTCAGGTGACGCGTCATGTGCCCGGAAATAGGCTTGGCCGATTTGGCGTCCAGAGCGCGGTGTCTCGCCTCTACTGCTCGGTCAGCTTGAACTCGATCCGGCGATTGCGGCGGCGCGCTTCCGGCGTATCGCCCTCTTCGATCGGCTGAAACTCGCCAAAGCCCGTGGCGGCCAGATGTTCGGCCGGAACACCCTGACTGACCAGATATTTGACGACCGAACTCGCGCGCGCGACCGAAAGCTCCCAGTTGTCGTCATACTGTCCGGTGCCGGACAACGGCACATTGTCCGTATGGCCATCGACGCGAACGATCCAGTTGATGTCCGAGGGAATTTCGCGCGCAAGGTCGCGGATTGCGCTCGCCATCTGGTCGAGTTCGTCGGTGCCTGCCGTCTGAAGATTCGCGCTGCCCGAGGGAAACAGCACTTCCGACTGGAAGACGAAGCGATCGCCGACGATGCGGATATTCTCCCGGTCGGCGAGAATTTCGCGCAAGCGGCCGAAGAAATCGGACCGGTAGCGGTTCAATTCCTGCACCCGCTGAGCCAGCGCGACGTTCAGTCTGCGGCCGAGATCGGCGATCTTGGTCTGGCTCTCCTGGTCTCGGCTTTCCGACGCCTCTAGGGCGGATTCGAGAGCTGCGATCTGCTGGCGAAGCGCTGTGAGTTGCTGATTGAGAAGTTCAACCTGGGAGCGCGCCCTTTGGGAAATCGACTCTTCCTGTTCGAGATTGTCCTCGAGGGCGCTGATCGTCGCATTCGCGGCCGCTGTCGAACCGCTGCCCGATTCAAGGGCACTTTGAAGCCGGGAGCGCTCGTCCTCCAGCGCCCCCAGGGATGCCCTCAGCGATGCGATCTGGTCCTCGCTGTCCTGGGCGTTCGAGCGTTCCAGCGCGAGGAGCTGCGTCAGTTCGGCGATCTGCCCGTTCAGCCGGTCGAGCGCCTCGTCCCGCCCGGAAATCTCGCGGCTTAGAATGAACTGGGCCAGCACGAAGACCGACAGGAGAAACATGATCGCCAGCAGCAGCGTCGAAAGCGCATCGACGAAGCCCGGCCAGTAATCCGCGCTCCCGCCACCACTTCGTCTGTTACGGGAGAGGGCCATCGATCAGCTTCCCCCGCCATCAGTGCCGTTTGAGCGCGACAGACGATCGAGCACCAGGCGAAGCTCGCGTTGCTCGTCGGCCTGTTTTTCCACGAAATCGCGCATGATCTGCTGTTCGGACCGCATGTGCTGAACGAGGCCCTGAATGCTCTCGGCGAGATTCGCCATCGCCGCACTCGTCTTCGGAGAGTTCGACTGGTCCTGCACGAGCCGGTCCAGCCGCTCGGTCAGCCGCTTGAACTCCTCGTTTCCATCGGCGGTAACCGCCCCCTGCTGGTTCGGCGGTAGCACCATGTCCGAGCCGACATCGGTTACGGATGAAAGCCAGTTTTCGAGCTCGGTGTAGAAGCGATTCTGTGCCCGCCCGATCTGCAGATCGAGAAACCCGAGGACGAGAGAGCCCGAAAGACCAAAGAGCGAAGACGAGAAGGCCGTTCCCATGCCGGCGAGCGGCGCGGCAAGGCCCGCCTTCAAGGAATCGAGCACGCTTGCCGTATCGCCGCCCGTGGGATCGAGCCCCTGGATCGTCGCGCCGATCGAGCCGATGGTGCGCAGGAGGCCCCAGAACGTGCCGAGCAGGCCGAGAAAAACCAGAAGTCCGATGAGATAGCGCGCGATGTCCCGCGTCTCGTCGAGGCGGGTGGCGATCGAATCGAGGATCGAGCGCATGGATGTGGTCGAGAGCGAAATCGTACGACGGCTGCCGATGAGCGCGCGCATGGGCGCAAGCAGCACCGGGTCCTTCATGCTGTTGAAGCTCTTGTCGCCGTCGCGATAGGCGTTGACCCAGCGCACCTCGCGCGAGAGCCGCCAGACCTGAAGCAGCGCCAGAACGACACCGACGAAGAGAACGCCGACGATGAGGCCGTTGAGACCGGGATTGGTCGCAAAGGCCTGGGAGACCTGGCGTCCGAGGATCATGACGACGAAGCCGACAAGCGCCAGGAAGACCAGCATCGACCACAGGAAGACCATGGGGCTCGATAGCCGCGTCGGATCATATGCCCGCGGTCTGGCATCCGTTTCGGTCTTCGAACTGAAGAGTTTCATTATGCCCCGTTGTGTTGCCGGCTATGCCGCCTGATCGACCGACAGTCGAACGAATTGCCCGGACGCACGGCGTGTATCTCCAGACAATAGGAAATTACGGCAACATTTGAAACACGGAGGGCCTTTCGGGGGCCTTGCACGGTTAAATTATGACCAGCTTCCGGGAGAATTCAGGCCGGAGCGTTGGGATCCACTTCGCCCGTTTCGCGCGATTCCCCGGCGCGGCGCGCGGCCTGCCGCTTGGTCGAGGCCTGTTTCAGCTGCCCCACGAGGGCCTTGTGGATGAATTCGTTGCCACAGGCGATATCGCCGCGAATATGGTCGAAGGTCTCGCCCTCAAGCCCGGTGACGAGGCCACCCGCCTCCTTCACCAGCAAGGCGCCGGCCGCAAGATCCCACGGCTTGAGCGCCCGTTCCCAGAAACCGTCGAGCCGCCCGGCCGCGACGAAGGCGAGATCGAGCGCTGCCGCGCCATAGCGGCGGATGCCCGCGCTCTCGCCCATCAGCTGGCGCAACTCGTAAAGAAAGCCGGGGTGATCACCCACGCCGAGGAAGGGTATACCCGTTCCAAACAGCGCTTCGGGAAGCGTCTTGCGCGAGGCAACGCGGATGCGCCGGTCGTTGAGATAGGCGCCGCCCCCCTTTTCGGCGGTGTACATCTCGTCCATCGCCGGATTGAAGACCACCGCCGCGACGATCTCGCCGTCGCGTTCCAGTGCGATCGAGACCGCGAACATCGGCAGGCCATGAAGGAAGTTCGTGGTGCCGTCGAGCGGATCGACGATCCAGCGATGCTGGGGGTCCTTGCCCTCGATCGCACCGCGTTCCTCCATCAGGAAGCCCCAGTCGGGCCGCACTCGCGAGAGTTCCTTGAAAACGACCTCTTCGGCCTTGCGGTCGGCCGAGGACACGAAGTCCGCCGGACCCTTCATGGAAACCTGAAGGTGCTGGACCTCGCCGAAGTCGCGCGCCAGGCCGCGTCCGGCCTTTGTTGCGGCCTGGGTCATGACGTTGAGGAGCGCGGAACGGGCCATGGGTATCCTGTCGAAGTCGAATGCAAATGAGCGCGCTCATCGCGCCGTCTCGGATGATGGATCGGCCCTGGAGCGGAATTCGGGTGAACCGACCGTCCGCATTCCGCTCCAGAGCTTCGCCTTGTCGCTTTTGAAGCCGGAAAAGGCCTATTCGGCGCGTCTCAGATAGGTGATCTCGTTGGTATCGACGAGAATCTTTTCACCGGCCGAAATGAACGGCGGGACCATGACCCTGATCCCGTTTTCCATCAGCGCCGGCTTGTAGGACGAAGAGACCGTCTGGCCCTTCACCACCGGATCGGCCTCGGTGATCTCGAGCACCACCTGATCGGGAAGCTGAATGCCGATCGCCTTTTCCTCGTAGAGCTCGACGGTGACCGTCATGCCGTCCTGCAGGAAGGCGGAGCGATCCCCGACGAAATCCTTCATCAGCTCAAGCTGCTCGAAGGTCTCGGAATCCATGAAGACCAACATTTCGCCTTCAGCGTAGAGGAACTGATATTCCTTCTGCTCCAGCCGGACGCGCTCCACCGTTTCGGCGGCGCGGAAGCGTTCGTTCAGCTTCGTGCCGTCGATCAGGTTCTTCAGTTCCACCTGCGCGAAGGCGCCGCCCTTGCCCGGCTTGACATGCTGAGTCTTCACGGCAGCCCAAAGACCGCCCTTGTGCTCGATGACGTTACCGGCGCGGATTTCGTTTCCGTTGATCTTCATATCTGTCTCGAAACCATTTCGTTTGATCGTCCGGTGGCGCGCAATCGGAACCTCGCAGCTCGAACCGGCAGGCGTCGTGGCGGGCACATGGACGATGCGCACCGCAAGCCGAGTGCTCAACACCACAAATCCGGTTCTGCTTCAAGCGCCGTTGCGGGAGGAGGCAAGCAAAGGCGCTTGAAATCAGCCGGCGGTGAACCTGTTGGCCTCCTCCAGGGCCGTCTTGCGCGCCTCGTCGCTCAAGCCGTTGAAGAAGGTATCGAGCGCGGGATCGCTGTTGTCGAGCCGTTTGGCGATGACCGCCCATTTCGCGGCCTCTTCCCGGTTCGGTTCTGTCCCGAGACCATCCTTGTAGAGATGGGCCACCCTGTTGACCGCGATCGGATTGCCGCGCAATGCGGCGGATTTCAGAAAGGAGAAGCCTTCCCTCGGCCTTGCCTGCCCGCCCCGACCATTGATCAGCCAGATGCCATATTCGATCTCGGCGATCGAAAAGCCGTTGATCGCCGCGCGGCGAAGCCATAGGCGCGCCTCGGCCTCGTCCTTGTCCGTGCCCCGTCCGGTCGCGAGCAATTGCGACATGGCATATTGCGCATCGGCAATCCCGGCATCGGCCGCTGAGCGGAAATAGGGAAGCGCGTCGGCAAAACCGCTGGTCGGCGAGGTTCGCACGAGAAGCTGGGCATAGTTGAACTCGGCGAGCGGGAGCTTGGCGTCCGCCGCTTCCTTCAGAAGACCCAAGGCGCGCTGTTCGTCGCGCGCAATCCCGGTGCCGGAAAGCAGAAGCATCGCGAATTCGAACTGGGCTGCACGGTCGCCACTCTTGGCCGCCGCCTCGAACCAGCGTGCGGCCTCGTCGGCATCGATCGGAACCCCGAGGCCCTCGCTGTAGATCTCCCCGAGGAGGGCTTGCGCCTTCGCGTCACCGAGCTTTGCGAGCGGCTCGGCGATCGACTTCGCGGTAAGGTAATTCCCGATCTGATATTCGGCATAGGCACGGGTGCTGGAATTCGGCTCACCCGTCGACCCGGCACCCGTCGTCGGTGCAAGGTTGAGACGCAGATCGGGCAGCGGCAGGAGCTCGCCCGGGTTTGCCTGACCAGGCGTCGCGGGAAGCCCCTCAACCTGCGCCATGGCAGGCGAACCGACCCCCAGGCCGAGAACGGCCGCGAGAGCCACGCCCGAGGCGAGCGCCCGCTTCATGCGTTCGCCCTTTCACGGGCCTCGGCCTTCTCCCTTTCGAACTTCTCCTGGAGCAGGCGATTGGCCTCCGTCACCCTCGCATCCTCCTCGCCCTTCGCATCGAAGACGAAGGCGGAAAGGCCGATGAACTCCGCGCCGGTCTCGGCGACCGCCTCGACGCTCTCGAAGGTTCGTGCACCGAGCGCGATACAGGGAAGCTCGACCATGGCGGCCCACCATTCGGCCATCGACAGCGTCTTGGGGTGAGGCGTCTCTTCCGCGTCCTGCCCCAGACGCCCGAACAGGAGATAGTCCGGCATCGCTTCGCCGGCTTCCAGCGCGCTGTGCCGGGTCTCGAAGCCCGATCCCCCGACGATCAGCTTTGGCGCGTGAGCCTCGATGGCGTCGGCGAGCGCCTCGACGTTTCCATCCGTCAGATGAATGCCGTCGGCCCGCGTGCGGCCCGCGATCTGGGTGTTGTCGACGATGATCGCAGCAGCGCCGGCCTCCTGAACGATCGGCACCAGCTTTTCTGCGAAGATCTGAAAGGCCGCATGCTCGCGGCCCGCCGGATCGATCAGGACGGATGCGACGTCGCCGCCCGAAAGCGCGCGCTTGATAGCTTCTTCGGCCTCGTCGTCGGCAAGCGGCGTGGTGAGCAGCACAAGGCGCTGGCGAATTGGATCATCGGAGTTCATTGAAACGATTTCGGTCCTGACAGGAATTGGCGGTGCGCGCACTCAGCATGAGAGTGTGGCGAAAGTCACCCCGATTCAAGCCGGTCAAGGCCGGAAATCGGGCGCCCGAAACACCGTTATATCAATCGCCGGATGTCGTCTCGACCAGATCGCTGAGAAGAATCTCCACATCGCCGTCCTCACCGGCCTTCACGCTGAAGCTGCGCTGATAGGTCGTGTCGCGATTGCGCGCCACAGCCATGTAGTCGCCTTCCGCGAGAACCATGGAAGCGAAGGCGCCGGCGCTCTTGCGCAAGATATCACCCGACATGCTGGTGACCGTCCAGGCGGTTCCGGCGATCGCCTCGCCGCCGTGCTCGCGGACAAGCTTCAGGGTCTGCTGTGCCGCGCGATGCTGAAGCGTCGCCTCGATCAGCTTGCCGGCCTCGACGCGAATATCGGCCTGCGTGCGCGCATTGATCGAACCGTAGGTCGAAACCACGTGATACATCCCGGCATTGAGGCGCACCACTTCACCGGGTGCGACACCGCTTGCGATGAGTTCGCGGTCGCTGTCGCGTTCGGCATCGGCGTAGATGTCGAATTTCAGACGCGAGCCTATCGCGCTCTGGCCCTCGCGGGACACGGTTGCATCGAGCTTGAGCCCGCCCGCGCCGAGCACGACGACCTCCTTGACGCTGACGCCGTTGAAATCGATCCGCTTGACGACGCCCGCCCGCCCGAACGTCGCATGGACGACATAGGCGCCGGGCGGCACGTTGAAGCTCGGGCTTGCTTCCTTCGAGGTGGCGATCAGGGAAGACCGGCCGTTCAGCTGCGGCACCGCAGAAAACAGGCGCCAGACGAGACCGCCCGGAACGGGCTCGCCATCATCGGAGAGTTTGGCTTCGAGCACGAGTTCGGCATTGGGACGAAACGCATTCTTGTCCACGTTGAATTGCGGCGCGTATGCGGGAAGGTTCGGCATGTCGAGCGACGACAAGCCGGACTTGGCGGCGGGCTCGGGCAGCGCGATCGGATCGAATGTGCGCAGGGATCGTCTTTGCGGCACGCCGACATCCGCCGAATTGGGCAAGAGTTCGCTGGCTGAGGGCGAAGCGTAGACGTTCGGCCGGTCCTCCGAGCCTCCACTCAAGAAGCCCTCGATGCCGCGATCGATGAAACTGGCCTGGGCGAAGGAGGATGTCGCTCCTGCGAGGATCAAAGCCAGGGCAAGAAGAACGACATGGGCAATCCCTGAAAGATGAGAGCGGGCACGCATGGCTGAACTTCAGGTCTCCTCTGGTTTCGGCGGTCACCGGCACAAGCCAGGTTCGAAACTCTTCTCCTGAGGCCAGATCATGGCGAAGTCACGCCGGGACAAGCGATAGTTCGCCTTGAATCCGCAATTCAACACCTTATAGCCAAGGCTCGTATCCATCAAACACAGGATGCGCCGCTTGTTCAGGGCGCATCGATTTCGCCTCGCGATCGAAAGCCATCCCTTGCCCGATCTTCTCGATTACCTCTCCGCGCGCCGCTCCCGTCCCATTCCCGCGCTCAGTGAACCGGGACCGTCCGCGAGCGAACTCACCGACATCCTCACCATCGCGGCACGCGTGCCCGACCATGGAAAGCTCGCACCCTGGCGGTTCATCCTGCTGCACGGCGACGGCGCGGCAGCTGCCGGTTCTGCCCTTGCGGAGCTCGTCATCGAGCGGGAAGGCCCTCTCGGCGAAGCGCGGGACCTGGTCGAGCGCACCCGCTTTTCCCGCGCGCCACTGGTCGTGGCAGTGATTTCCACGGCAGCCGAGCATGTGAAGATACCGGTGTGGGAACAGCAGATGTCGGCCGGTGCGGTCTGCATGAACCTCATCCATGCAGCGAACGCCAAGGGCTTTGCGGCAACCTGGCTCACCGAATGGCCAGCTTACGACGACGAAGCCAAAAGGCTTCTTGGCATTACGCCCGAGGAGAACGTCGCCGGCTTCATCTATATCGGAACGCCCGGCGAGGCGCCCTCCGATCGCCCACGTCCAACGCTTTCCGAACTCGTCACCACCTATGAAGGGCCGAACGTGTAAATGTTCTACACAACCGATACCAACGAGCACGGCCTTGCGCACGACCCGTTCAAGGCTATCGTCTCGCCGCGCCCGATCGGGTGGATCTCCACCCTCGATGAGAACGGCATCGCCAATCTTTCGCCCTACAGCTTCTTCAACGCGATCGGCGACAACCCGAAGCTGGTGATGGTCTCTTCGGCCGGCGTCAAGGATATGGCGCGAACGGCGATCGCGAGCGGTGAGTTCGTCTGCAATCTCGCAACGGGCAAGCTCGTGCGTGAGGTGGTGAAGACCTCCGCCCCCGCGCCCTCCGATGTCGATGAGTTCGAACTGGCAGGCCTGACGAAGGCACCGTCCCGGCTGATCAAGGCACCGCGCGTCGCCGAAAGCCCCGCGGCGCTCGAATGCGTGGTGACGCAGAGCTTCCGCCCGCGCGGCCGAAACGGTGAATCGGCGAATGTCGTGGTCATCGGCGAGGTGATCGGCATCCATATCGACGAAAGCATTCTTGCGGACGGCCGCATCGACATGGCGCTCGCGGCCCCCCTCGCCCGCCTCGGCTATCTGGACTATGCCATCGCTGACGATGTCTTCACCATGCCGCGTCCAAAACGACCGGATGGAAGCGATATCTGATAGGACATCGGCCCGAGCGCTCCGCGATCGCGGTTTTCAAAGGTGCTCACGCCCCGCGCGGGTGTTGATCGGCAGTCCGGCTGGATCGAGCGGACTGCCTCTGAGCGGGCTCTCGACCGGTCGCTCCGGACTGCGGCTCGAAAAACCGCTCAAAATTTGTCGTTATGGTGAACCAAAGCTTAAACCTTTTCCGGAAGACTGCGAGACAATGTTGGTTGTTCGCGTCCGGAATTGAAGATCATGGCTCACGACACGTCCGCTACCTGGTGCGAGCCCGCAGCGCCGAGCCAGCGCGCTGAATGGGCAGCGCTCCTCGCGCAGGCCCATATCGACGGGCTGACACCGGCTGAACAGCGCGGCGAGATCGACGACGTCCTGATCAGCATCGCCGCAGATCCCGCGGTCTCGGTCCGCAGAGCCCTGGCCATCACGATCGCCGGGGCGGAGACGGTGCCGCCAGGACTGATCCGGCTTCTTTCCCGCGACAGCGACAGCGTCGCAGCACCCGTGATCCGGTCGTCGCCGCACCTGTCGGACGAGGATCTCATCGAACGCTTCTCCAGCGAGCGGCCAAAGCTGCGCGAGGCTATTCTCGCCCGGCAAACCCTCTCCGAGCGCGTGACCGGCGCGATCATTCCCATGGCGGATTTCAACGAGGTCCGCGTGCTCCTCGACCATCAGGGCGCGATGTTCTCAGGCCAGACGCTGCGCCGGATTGCCGAAGCCCATGGCGATGACGCAAGCCTGCGCGGTGCGCTCGTCGAACGATCTGACCTGCCGGCGGATCTGCGCCAATATCTCATGCTGAAGACCAGCGAAGCGGTTGCCTCTTCGCCCCTCGTCGCCCTTGCACTCGGGGAAAGACGCGGTCGCACGATCGGCACGGAAGCCTGCCAGCGAGGCACCGCCACCATTCTCGGGTCTGCGCAAAAAAGCGAACTGACGCCGCTCATCGACCGGCTCGTGGCCGCCGAACAGCTTTCGCCTGCCGTTATGCTGCGCCTCGCCTGCTCGGGCTCCCTGGAAGGATTGAGCGAGTCGCTGTCCCGCCTTTCGGGCGTCAAACCCGTTCGCGTCCGCTCGATCCTCGTCGAAGGTCGCCACAAGCCTTTTGCCGCGCTGTGCGAGCGCGCGGGCCTGCCCAGCGCCTGCGTCGCGATCCTGTTCCATGCCGTCGCCGTCTGGCGCAATGCGGATGAAGACGGCGAGATGCTGACGGACGGCGAGGTCGCCGCCCGAATCATGCAGCGGATGGCGAGCGAGCTCGGCAAGGGTGACGCGGATACCATGGCTCCCGCTCTCGCCTTCCTGCGGGGGCTGTCCCGGGAAGCCGGCGTCCGCCGTCCGTCATCGTCGCCATCGACGGATGTCGTCGCGGCTTAAGACGCCGACCGCCTTCAGTAACGGAACTGTTCGGCGAGGATGCGCTCGTCCCAGGAATGGGTCTCGTCGAACAGGATCAGACACTTGTCCTTGCCGCTTTCCCGAATGGTCACCTTGCGGACCGACTTGACCTCCTGAGCATCCGCGACCGCATTGACCGGCCGCTTGCTTGATTCGAGAACTGTAATTTCGACGGTCTGGTGATTGGCGAGCAAAGCGCCGCGCCAGCGACGCGGCCGAAACGGGCTGACCGGCGTCAACGCCAGAAGCGGGGCCTCGATCGGTATGATCGGCCCTTGTGCGGAGAGATTGTAGGCGGTCGAGCCGGTGGGGGTCGCCACCATCACGCCATCGCAGACCAACTCGTCAAGACGCACGGTGCCGCCGACCGCGATCCTCAGCCGCGCCGCCTGATAGGACTGGCGGAAAATCGAGACCTCGTTGATCGCCAGTTCCTCGCGGATTTCACCGGCCTCGTCCTCGGCCGTCATCGCGAGCGGATGAATCCAGTTCTCGACTGCAGCTTCGAGGCGCTCGCGCAGATTCTCCTCGCGATATTCGTTCATCAGGAAGCCGACCGTGCCGCGATTCATGCCGTAGATCGGCCGGCCCGTGTTCATGAAGCGGTGGAGGGTCTGCAGCATGAAGCCGTCGCCGCCGAGCGTGACGATGACATCGGCATGGGCGGGGTCGTCATTGCCGTACATCGCCTTCAGCCGATTGGCCGCTTCCCGCGCCCCCGGCGCTTCGCTCGCCATGAAACTGATCGACATGCTGCTGGTGGACATAAAAGACAGGCTCGCGGGCTTTTGGCGTTCAAACGTCGGTCGCGGCCAAGATGTCGCCGGTTTCCATCCGCGAAACAAGTCGGCCGGCTCCCGGACCTCAAAAACGGCGAACGCTTACCCAGCGCAAGGAAATGCAAGCTGAAGGCCGGGGGATGCCGCCGTCATGTGGCATTTAAGCCTTCGACGGCAGATATCCGCGATCTCGTGTCGTTGCGTGTCGCACAAAGCGTTGCGAGCCCGCGAGGCCTGTTGTAGAGACGGACCTCAAGGCCGGCTTAGCTCAGTTGGTAGAGCAATGGTTTTGTAAACCGGAGGTCGGGGGTTCGAGTCCCTCAGCCGGCACCATATCCGTCTTGTCCGGCCCGGAGACATGGGTCACAGTTCATGCTTGGCAGAACATGATCGGCACGCCGCTTCCGAGCGCGCTTGGCGCTTGCCCTTCAGATCGTTTCCCTCGTAGACCTGTCTCGACGAAATCCGACAGGACGAAACGCCGCGATGGATGAGAGCGACGAAATGCCGAGAGGCGAGCTCACGGTGCGCATTCCCGCCATGCCGGGCGATGCCAATGCCAATGGCGACATCTTCGGCGGCTGGGTCGTCGCTCATATGGACATGGCGGCAGGCATTCGCGCCGCCGAGCGCGCAAGGGGCCGCGTTGCGACCGTCGCTATCAACACGCTGACCTTCAAGAAGCCGGTGAAGATCGGCGACACGCTCTGCGTCTATACATCGGTGGAAAAGACGGGACGCACCTCGGTCACCCTCTCGATCGAGGCCTGGACCCAGAGCCGAACCTCACGCGCCGAAACCAAGGTGACCGAAGGCATTTTCGTGATGGTCTCGATCGACGATCAGGGCAAGGCGACCGCGCTACCGCCGGAAGCCGTATGATTTGCGAGCATGATCAAGGCCGACGAGCCCTACGGACGTCCTTGACGAAGACCCTCCAAAATTCCGGCGAAGCGCGATGACCCTGGCCAGAACCGCGGACACGAAAACGTCTTTCGCCTGGACGGTCACGCTCCTTTCGGTGTCTGTGACGCTGTTCTGGAGCGCGATCTACTATTCCTTCGCGGCCATGTTGCCGCTCTGGCAGGCAGAAGAAGGCTGGAGCCAGACCGTGCTGACCGCGCTTTTTGCCGGTAGCGTGCTTTTCTCGGCCGTCCTCGCGCCGCCCATCGGCCGCCTGATCGACGCCGGCCACGGACCGGCCCTCGTCGCATCCGGGGCGGTGTGGGCCGTACTCATCCTCGCGCTCGCACCGTTCGCGCCGAATATATGGGTTTTCTCTGCGTTCTGGGTCTCGCTCGGCTTTGCCATGGCGACGACGCTCTACGAGCCCATCTTCGCGCTGGTCACCCGCGCCTACGACGCGAAAGCCCGCCGCTCCATCACGATCGTCACCCTGATCGGTGCGCTGGCCGGCACCCTCGCCTTTCCACTGGTCCATGCTCTGGGCGAGATCGGCGGCTGGCGTCTCGCCGCCTGGGTGCTTGCCGCCCTTCTCGCTTTTCTGGCCGCACCCCTGCACGTTTATACAGCGCACCGTCTTGAAACGCTCGCGGCAAAGCGGGGCAACCCCACCGCCCGGAGCAAGGCCGAGACTATTTCTGCCGCGACGGTGAAAACGGCGGGATCAGGGGCACCGATAGGGCCGTCAGAACGCCGCAACCTGATCATCATCACGGCGGCCTTCGCGCTTGCCGGCGGATCGCACGGCCTCATTGTCAATCATATTCTGCCGATGATGGCGAGTTTCGGCTTCTCCAGCGATACGGCGGTGCTCGCCGCATCCGCGATCGGCCCCATGCAGCTTCTCGCCCGGCTCACCGTCCTTGGAACGGAAGAGCGGCTTTCGGCGCGGCTCATCACCATGACGAGCTTTGCCGCACTCGGGGTCTCGGCGCTTTGCCTGATGGGATCGGCAGCCCTACCGCTGCTTTTGATCGGCTTCGGCATCCTGCAGGGCTATGGCTATGGTTCGATCTCGATCATGCGCCCGGTTCTCCTGCGCGAAAGCGTCGGAATGGCAGCGTTCGGCGCAAGAAGCGGCCTGATGGCGCGGGCCTATATCGGCGCGATCGCCTTCGCTCCGTTTTTGGGCTCGCTCCTCTGGCAACTCGGCGGATATGAGCTGGCCCTTGCGATCTGCGTTGTAGCCTGCGCGCTGGCCTCCATTCTGACGGCGCGGCTTGGCCGAAACGCAAACCGATAAGACGCTGATTTCAAATCAATCCCTACCAAAACCTTAACAAAAGTGATGCTCTTGCGACACACCCCTGCGTGCACTTTGCTGCATCAGGCTGTTCTGCCACCGGCCACCCGCAAAACGGGCAATTCCGCGAGCTTGGCGCAAGCTACCTTCCTCACGGTGCCAACAGCCTCATAGCCGGCAGCGCTTCGATCCATCGCGCAGTTGCTTTGAGCGTTCACGGCTCAAGCAAGGGGGACCCTATGGCCAAAACGATGATGAAACGACTCGCAACCGCTGCCGCCTTCGGCCTGCTGACCAGCGGTGCCCATGCCGCCGACAATTTCTTCGAGACGCCCGCCATGGCACCGGCCCAGGCCTATGACTGGACCGGCGTCTATCTCGGCGGCCATGTCGGCCTCGGTGCGGCCGAGAGCGACACGAGCACGTTCGTCCCGAATATCGGAACCGGTAACGATATTAATCCCATCGCGGCGGCCTTCGCAGAGGCTTCCGGCGACAACGATTTCAGGGATACCGATTTCGTCGGCGGCCTTCATCTCGGCTACAATTATCAGTTCGGCAATATCGTCGCTGGTGCAGAGGCGGACATCGACTATGCCGGCCATGACCAGTTCTACTTTACCGAAGTAACATTTAGGCGGGGCGTCGCGGTCACCACCGACAGGATCGAGATGGATTATGTCGGCACGGTGCGGGCCCGTCTTGGTATGGCCATCGACCGCGCTCTTGTCTACGGCACGGGCGGTTTCGCCTATACTGACGCCCGGGTTTCGCGCACGGTGGATTCCAATGCGAGCGATCCCTGCCCTGTCCTCGCGAACGGTCTGGTGCGTTGCCATTCTGGCGCAACGGACTTCGACTACGGCTACACGCTGGGTGGCGGTGTCGAATACGCGTTCTTCGACAATCTCATCGGTCGGATGGAATACAGCTATACCGACTTCGGCAGCGAAAGCTTCACGACGACAAGCGTCGCCTATCCGAACCAGACGCTCGACCACAATGTCGAATTCGACATCCAGACGGTCAAATTCGGCCTGAGCTACAAGTTCAACTGATCCAAACGATTTTCGGCGCCCCGAAAAGCGACAGGCTTCGGGGCGCCGTTCTCTTACGAAATCCGTCTGATCGCTTCGCGATAACGGAATTGAAAAAACGCCCATACGCCGCTTGGGGCTTTGATACCGTCTCCGACCTCATCAGCCGGATATGGTATCATTCTTAGGCATAGCGGATGACATCGCGGGCGAGACGCATAGGTCGCGGGACGACAATCCATCCCGCTCAAGGCTCCAATCGCAATGCTTCAAAGGCTCGTTCGCGACTTTTCCTTCATTCACACCGGCATATCGGTCCTCGGAAATGCCGCCTTCGTCCTCGGATCGATCTTCTTCTTCAAGGCGTTCGAGAGCTACTACACGCTTGCGGTCTGGCTCTTCGTCATCGGATCGAGCGGCATATTCGTTGGCGCACTCGGGGAGTTCGCCAAGCGGGTTTACGAGGCGCTTGAAAAGCGCCGCGGCTGAGACCTAACCCGGCTGATCCAGCCGGGCGCCCTAGGACCGGTTACTTGCAATAGGTTTTCTTGCGCTCACGGGCGTCGAGATGAAAGTGGTTCCGGTGGAGATAATCGTATCCGGGACCCAGAACCGTGCCAAACCAGCGGCAGGCAGAACCACGCACGTCGTTCTGAAAGGCCTTTTCGCGCGGCGAGAGAATGCCCTTCTTCTCGACGTCAATCTCGTTTCCATCGGCCATGACGAACGCTGCCACATCGAGCGCGTTGCCGCTCGCATGCTGCGAGATGCCGCCACTGCCCGCGACCCGCGAGCATCGATAGGAGGATGAGTTCCTGATCGCCGCGATGCGGGTGCCAAGCGTCGAATGGGCGGCGCGTTTCACCTCCTTGTCGACCCAGCGGGAAATTCTGAACGCCGCATCGCAATTGAGCGTCGCCGCAGGAGACATGGCGACGCCCTTGGCGATCCGGGTCACCTTGACCGGATAGGGCACGCTGCAGGACTTGCTGGTCCGGATCGGGCTAGGCTCGGTGAATTCGACGCCAAGCTGCACCAGCGCTGCACGGCAGAGCGCTTCCTTGTGCGGAAGGTTGCGCCAGCCCGACGGCGTCTTGTGGACAAGGGGCGCGCGCTCCTTGACCGGCTCTTCCAGCCTGGGCGCGGGCCTCTTCTCGAGCGCGGCATAGGCGTTCGAGCGAGGCGGCGCGCTTTTCTGAAGCCGTTTGAGGTCGCCCTCGGTGAGCGCACCGGGTGTGACGGCCTTCATCGCTGCCCACGGGTCCTGACGGGGCAGTTCGGGCAGCGTCGTTCCGCCGAACAGCGTGTCAGCGTCCCGCATCGGCATCGGGGCCGGCGGAGGCGCGAGATCGGGAGCCGGCTGGGCGACCGGCAAAAGGGCGCCCGGCGTGGGCACCGGCGCGGTCTTCGGCAGAAGGTCGTCCGCGATGATCTCGGCTGCGGAGGGCGCCGGCAAGGGCGCGGGATTTCGCACCGGCTGCGTTGCGTTCGTGTCCAACATATCGACCGCCGATGGGCTAGGTCGATAGGTCTGGTCGGGTGCGGGTAACTCACCACCCCAGACGAGATTGCCATTTGCCTGGGCAAAAGAGGGCATCCCCATGCTCACGACGACAAGAGCCGCCGCGCGCCAAGATCTGCCCCCAACGCGAATACGCAAAACCATGCGTCGGGTCCTTCAAAAGCCCGTCATGGGCATATGACCTGAGTGTTTATCCCAACGCGGTTAGCGAAGACTGAACGCGCTTCGCATCTACAAGCGAACAGCGATCAAGCCCTGATCAATAAGGCGTGCCATCCTTGTGAGTGAAAAGCCATGCGCCCTCCCGCCAGTCGGCAACGAGATCGTCGTCCGGATACTCCGCAGAGTCTCCCGGGCTGCGATCGCCGATTTCGAGATAGGTAACAGGCGATTGCGAGCGGTTCACCACTTGGTGCGCGCGCCCCTTCGCCGGAAACCCCGCACACATACCCGGCATCATCTCGATCTCACCGTCGTCGGTAACGAGTGTCGCGGTGCCCTCGATGACGTAGACGAATTCATCTTGTGTCGCATGGCGATGGAGGAGCGCCGAGACGGCGCCGGGCTCCAGAACCGTCAGGTTGACGCCAAAATTCGCAAGGCCGAAAAGCTCGCCGAGGGGACGCTTGATGCGTCCCCTCATCCGGCTCCTGAAGGGTTCGGGATAATTGCTCGGCCTGGCGCGGACGGGCGCCTGAAGCGCGGTAACCGCAAGCGGCGCGTTTTCAGTCTCTTCGGGCATGACGACGATGGCCTCCTGATAGCAGAGCAGACCAGATTTATCGCACGGCGCGCTCACGAGCCACGGCCCATTTGCAAAGCGATCAGTTCGAAGCTGAGCTCGTCTCAGTCCTGGTGTCGTTGAGGTTCCAGTCGTAACGATAGCCGGAAATCCTGGCATCCGGTGCATTCAGCCAGTCGGCGCGCTCGCCCTCGGCATAGGTCTTCATGTAACTGGCGATCTCACCGGCCCCGCCAAAATCGGCCGCATACCAGTCGAAGATCTTCGATGCGAGAAGATTGCCGGCACTCGACTGGCGAAGGCCGCGCTCGGAATTGATGTAGTTGCGCGCGGCCGTGTCGAGATCGGCCTCCAGCGCACCCGCCGTCCAGGGCGTTGCTTTCAGGTCGGGGCATCCGATCGACGCGCAATTGACGGCGTAGTGGACCCGCTCGTCCCCCATCGGCCTGAGGATCGAATGCTCTATCTCGTCGAGCGAGAGCTCCGTGCCTTTGATCGTCACCAGATCGGTCGACCATGGACCGATGTCGAAAGCACTCGAAAGGGATGCGAACAGGCCCTGGTCCGTCCGTTCGATCTGTATGTCGCGGATCGA
Source organism: Fulvimarina fulva (assembly GCF_039652615.1). Taxonomy (NCBI): domain Bacteria; kingdom Pseudomonadati; phylum Pseudomonadota; class Alphaproteobacteria; order Hyphomicrobiales; family Aurantimonadaceae; genus Fulvimarina; species Fulvimarina fulva. Next base: position 34,506 of record NZ_JBDJAC010000014.1, on the reverse strand, counting down.
TTTCACGGGATAATGGTCGAGCACGACATCGAGCGTCAGCGCATTGTAGAGATTTGTGTAGAAGGCGAACTTCTGCGGCGCGGTCAGCGCATCCACATCGAGCGCCGTCCACCGCGCGATCATGTCCTTCAGTGCCTGATGATCGGCATCGGAGACGGCCCCGTAATTCACGCGGTTGAGGCCGTCCGGATCGTCCACGACATAAGTGCCGAGAAAATCGGCATAAGGCTGCCAGTCGAGTGTAACGGTCTCTTCGTCGGCATGGCCAGCGAATGTTTCGGCGACCGCCTTGTCCGCCCGCTCGTTGAGCGAGGCCGCATCGAATGGCTTTGCCTCGAAGGCGAACGCAGTGGCGGGGCTCGAGGCCGTCAGGCCGAGGACGGCGGCAATCGCCAAAGCCTTCGTCGAATAGCGTGAATGGTCACGAAGCATAAGACATCTCCTGTGGTCGGCCCGAACGCGACTGGACAGCGCCGAAGCGCCGTTCATAGGAAGCTTCGCCTCGAGAGCCACGGAAGTTACGTCTGAGGATGCCGGAGGGTTTCGAGGTCAGCCCTACTCGGCCGCCGTCAACACCTGCCCGCGCGCTGCCTCGCGGCCCTTTAAGGAGCCGTCGATGACGCCGCCGCCGAGAACTTCGGCGCCCGCCCCTTCTTCCGCATAAAAGACACAGGCCTGTCCCTTTGCGACACCATATTCGGCGGCAAGAAGTTCGACCATCCAGCCGCCCTCCCCGTTCGCAACGAGACGGGCAGGGCTCGGTGGGCGGGTCGAGCGGAGCTTGACGAAGATCTCGCGCCCATCGGCCGCATAGGTCTCAGGCGCGTCCTCTGCGAGCCAGTTGACCTCCCGCAGGCGAACGGCGTCAGTCGCCAGCGCTTCGCGCGGGCCGACCACCACCTGGCGCTCAGCCGGATCGAGCTTGACGACATAGAGCGGCTCACCCGCTGCAACGCCAAGTCCCCGGCGCTGGCCGACGGTGAAATTGATGATTCCGTCGTGCTGTCCAAGCACCCGACCGTCCACATGCACGATCTCGCCGGGATCGCCGGCCTCGGGCCGCAGCTTGCGGATGAGATCGGAATACCTGCCCGCCGGTACGAAGCAGATGTCCTGGCTGTCGGGCTTGGAGGCAATGGCGAGACCATGCTTCGCGGCGATCTCGCGCGTTTCGTCCTTGGTCAGGGACGCCAGAGGGAAGCGCAGGAAATCCACCTGTTCCTGCGTCGTCCCATAGAGGAAATAGCTCTGGTCGCGATCGAGATCGAAGGGCCGGTGCAGGCTGCGATGATCGCCCCGCTTACGGCTCTCTATATAATGGCCGGTCGCAAGCGCATCCGCACCAAGGTCCATTGCGGTCTTCAAAAGGTCGCGGAACTTGACGGTCTGATTGCACGAGACGCACGGGATCGGGGTCTCGCCGGCCACATAAGCGTCGGCGAAGGGATCGATAACGGCCTCGCGGAAGTTCTCTTCGTAATCGAGAACATAATGGGGAATACCGAGCAGGTCGCACACCCGGCGGGCATCGCGAATATCCTGCCCCGCGCAGCAGGCCCCGGCCTTCGCGGGCGTGTCGCCCGCATCGTAGAGCTGAAGCGTGATGCCGACGACGTCGTAGCCTTCGTCCTTGAGGATTGCCGCCGTGACGGACGAGTCGACGCCGCCGGACATGGCGACGATCACGCGCGTGTCTTCCGGCGCCTTGGCGATATCGAGGCTGTTCAATTGGGTCGTCATGTTTGCTGGCGCTCCGCCGGCCGCTCGGTTTCGTCCTAGAATGAGCCCTACTTAGGACGTTTGATCCGCCTGCGCAAAAGGCGCCGCACCGCTTAACGCAGGTGCCCCGCCACGCCGGGGCTCCCGTTGGCTCCCGTTAACCTCTGGGGCGGCGGCATGGCGAAAAGAAGGACCGCGTTTACCAAACGCGATGTCTAAACGAAAGCTTACCTCAGGCTTGACGGATTCTTAGGATCGACTGGCTAGCTTCGAACTCGATTAGGTCGCTGTGTAGAGTAGAGAGTCCAATGGCCGATCAGGTGAGATCAAGAATAAAATACGTCATCGGCCCCGATGGGTCGCCGCTGACACTGGCGGACCTGCCTCCGCAGAATACAAGACGCTGGGTCATTCGCCGCAAGGCGGAAGTCGTGGCGGCCGTCCGTGGTGGCCTGCTCAGTCTCGAAGAGGCCTGCAGCAAGTACACGCTGACGGTGGAAGAGTTCCTGTCCTGGCAGCTGTCGATCGATCAGCATGGCCTTGCAGGACTTCGGACAACGCAGATCCAGGAATATCGCGGCAAGGGCGATTTCCACTAACAGCAATGCAGGGATTTTTCCCTGCCTTGACCACGGCCGGCGAATGCCCGCCCGGACCAATGAAAAAACCCCGTCAGCTATGGCGGGGTTTTTCGTTTGGGGTGACAAGCCGTCGCCCTCGGTATCGAGTTTGTTTTACGGGCGGACGTTCAGGAAGCACTGGTTTTGATCGCGCGAAAGCGAAATGCCGCAAGATCGAGTCGGCATTTCGCTCTGATCCTCTGCATTCGCTGCCGGTGTCGTCCGAAAAGCCGTGCAAGTTTTCTGCGTCATGCGTCAGGACAGATGAACTGACTCAGCGGTCAAGTCTCTTCTTTGCTCAGGAGATCTTCGAGCTCCGGCCGCTTGCCTATCGTCACATGATCGATGTCCTCGGCGGCAAACCCCCACATGATCGACGGGATCATAGCGCAGACGAGGAGAAAGATCGGCAGCCCGACGACGGTAATGACCTCCTGCAATGCGGTCAGCCCCGCATCGCCCGCGAGCAGGATCAGCATTGCGGCAATGAGGCCCTGGATCACGCCCCAGAACACCCGCTGCCTGGCCGGCCCAGACTGTTGTCCGCCGGTGCACATCATGTCGACAACGAGGGATGAGGAGTCTGCGGATGTCGCAAAGAAGATCGCGACGACTATGATCGCGATACCCTGAATGATGGACGAGAGCGGCAGCTCGGCGAAGAAGGCGAACATGGCGAGAGGTACCGACTCGGAGACGGCTCTGCTGATCGCGCCAGCCTCCTCGCCCATCGCCTCGCGTGCCGCCTGTCCAAGCCCGTCGAGTTCCATTGCCTGCCAGCCGAAGATTGCGAACCAGATCACGGTGAAGAGCGAGGGCGCGAGCAGCACGCCGAACACGAACTCGCGGACCGTGCGCCCGCGCGAGATGCGCGCGACGAAGATGCCGATGAAGGGCGACCAGGTTACGGTCCAAGTCCAGTAGAACACTGTCCAGTCTGCTTGCCAGCCCCAGTCCCCTGTGCCCATGTTCGGCCCGTGGATCATATCGTTCCAGAAGGCGAGACGCGGAAGGTTCGACAGATAGAGCCCGAAGGTCTCGACGATCCCGCGCAGGAGGAAGAGCGTCGAGCCAGTCACGAGCACGAAGACGAGCAGACCGACCGCCATGCCGATATTGATGTTCGACAACATCTTCACGCCGCGATCGAGCCCGGCTGCGATCGAGAAGACCGCGACGAGCGTCAGAGTGACGAGGATCGCAATCCGAAGCCCGGTTGCATCGCTCCAGCCGAAGAGTTGCGAAAGGCCGGCCGAGATCTGCGAGGAGCCGAGTCCGAGAGAAACCGCGACGCCGAACAAGGTTCCGATGATAGCGGCGATGTCGATCGTCTTGCCGATGGGGCCGTGAATGCGGTTCCCGAGCAGCGGGTAGAATACCGAGCTGACCCGCATCGGAAGGTCGTAGCGGTTGATGAAATAAGCGAAGGCGAGACCCGGCAGGGCGAAGATCGTCCAGGTATGGATCGCGAGATGATACAGCGATATCGAGATCGCATCCTGGGCCGCCTCGATCGTGAACGGCTCGACACCCGGCAGCGGGGGGTCCTGGTAGTGGCTGATCGGCTCGGCGACGCCCCAGAACATGAGAATGGTTCCGATGCCACCGGCGAAAAGCATCGCGAACCAGGATAGGTTCGAATATTCAGGCCGGGAGTCCCTGTGCCCCAGCCGGATATGACCATGCCGAGAGACAGCCGCAAAAACCAGAAAGCCTAACCAGACATTGACGCCGAGGATAAAGAACCAGCCAAGATTGGTCACGATCCAGCTGCGGCTGGCGGAAAAGATGTCACCGATCTGGTTGGGGATCGCAACGAGGAGAAGCACGAAGCCAAGGGTCAGAAATGCCGCTACGAAGAAAATATCCGCATCCACTTTCAGGCCGAGGCGTAGTGCTAGGTTCTTCAATGTTATCACACCTTTCCGTACCGTTAATCTTTCACATATCGTTCTCTCTCCAATAGGCAACCTGCCCACATGATGGAGCATTCCCGGACGATCGAACACGTAGCCTCCAATGATCGGCCACAGGGAAACTTGTCGCGGCGGTCTTATCGAGAGCCCGAGACAGACTGGATCTCGTATAAAACGGCGGGTCGCTTGAAGCACTGATTTCAAGGGACCTGCCGCATCACAAGCGGCGTTTCACCGAAGAAGCGGAGAGCATTGGCCCCGGCGGTCAAAATTCGTGCGGATGGCTTTCGATCTGGACGATCCGACGGCGCGGATCTCAGGAGGCACCTCTTATTGGAGCATGGTCCACGTCGGGGACGCTAATACCGTTTAAAAACGCCTCGTTCAGGAATTCGGCGTTTTCTGCCGCGTCTTGGATTGGAACGAGCTGGAAGCAGCCCCAAAACCGGCGCGATAGCGCGGCTGCGCGGCTGCGCGGCTGCCCGTCGACCAAGAGGTAGAACCGCCGATTGGAGGGCGCCAGGGCAAGGCCCAGGCGACGTTCCGCCACCTCTACCTGATGATCGGACGCGGACCCGTTGAACGCCGGTCCGTTCTCGCGGGAGTTCACTTCGATCCAGTTGGCGATGGCGCCGAAATCCTCTTTCAGTGTCATGACGAATGCTCAAGCTTGTGCCAGTCACTGTTGGCGCCCCGCCTCCCCGTCAAGGACGAACCGGAAAACAAAAGGTCTGCTCAGAGTGCTCGAAAATACAGGGCGGACACTCCCATTTCCACCGTTTCCAACTGCCCCTCACCGTCAGATCGGAACCTCGTAAAAACCGATGGCATCGGCGAGCTGGACCTCTTCATACCCAAAGTGGGAGCGGACCAGCGCGTCGAGCGTACGGAGCGCTTCGCGTGCTTCGGCGAATCTCTCGGATGTCGCCTCGTTGGCGACGATCTCGGCCTTTTCGGCCAGCGCTTCAATCTGCGCGTGAATGACCACGTGTTCCTCGGCCAGGCGATCGAGCACTTTGAGAAGCCCATCCCCCGCATGCTCGCGCAGTGCCGGAAACAGCCCATGTTCCTCGGCTCCGTGATGGAAACTCAGCTGCCTGCATTCGCGGCCGCACAAGGTGCCGAAGCCTTTATACGCACGCACCATGGGCAGAACCGAGATCGCCTCTGCCAGATCGGGCGCTGATCGTTCGCCGGCCTCGATCATCGACACGAGCTTGTTCAGCTCGTCGAGCTCGCGAAGATGCATGGCGTGAATATGGGCCAATGTCTTGCCGTGCAGTTCCTGAAACGGCGTCAAACCCTCAATTTTCGGAGCGAGCGGTCGCGTCCGTTCGTCGATCAGCGTGGTCTTCGTCAAGATTGGATCAGCTTATTGAAAGGAGCCAACGGCGTGCAGACTTGAAATCAATCGTCCCGCGCGTGGCAAGTGCTTGGATTCTCTGCATGTTAAATGGTAAGCCGTGTGAATTGAACCGGAAAGTGAGTGATTGCACAACATTTGATCACCTTGGTTGAATTTGGCTCTAGAATAGGCAACCCGGACCGGCGGCCTCCCATGAAATAGAGACACCAATGTGTATTGCCGTGCGCCGCGCACATGATTTCGCAGACTCAATGAAAGATTGGCACAGGCTTTGCTTTTGGAAACCCGAAAGCAGAAACAGGAGCAGGCCAGCCCGTGCCATCCGCAGCCGCCGATCTCGAACTCGCCGCCGTCACCAAAGCCTATGGTGACACGCTCGCCGTCGATCATGTCTCACTGAAGGTACCAGCGGGAACCTATTGCTGCCTTCTCGGACCTTCCGGCTGCGGCAAGTCCTCGACCTTGCGCATGATCGCGGGCCACGAGTTCATTTCCGATGGCGACGTGATGATCGGCAATACGATCGTCAACGACCTGCCGCCAGCCAAGCGCGGCACGGCCATGATGTTCCAGAGCTATGCGCTGTTTCCGCATCTGAGCGTTCGCGAGAACGTCGCCTTTTCCCTGAAGATGGCGGGCACCGACAAGGCCGAACGCCTCAAGCGCGCCGACGACATGCTCGAAATGGTCGATATGGGCCGCTATTCCAGCCGCCTTCCCGCCCAGCTCTCCGGCGGCCAGCAGCAACGCGTGGCGCTGGCTCGCGCCCTGGTCACCAATCCGACGGTGCTCCTCCTCGACGAGCCTCTTTCCGCCCTCGATCCCTTCCTGCGCATTCGCATGCGCGCCGAACTCAAACGCTATCAGCGCGAATTCGGCATCTCCTTCGTTCACGTCACCCACAGCCAAGAAGAGGCGATGGCGCTCGCCGACATGGTGGTCGTGATGAATGACGGAAAGATCGAGCAGGTCGGCCCGCCCCGCGAGGTGTTCAACCGGCCACGCACGAAGTTCGTCGCCCAGTTCATGGGCGGCCACAACGTCGTCAGTGACGGCCAGACGGCCTATGCGGTCCGGGCAGACAAGATCCGGCTTCTCGGCCAGGTCTCATCCGGCGAGACGAGCGGCCAGAAGGCGAGCGTCACCGATGTCGAATATCAGGGCATGACCGTTCACGTCGCGATGCGCCGCTCGGACGGCACGGACCTTCTCGCCACACTCACCGAGGACGAATTCGACCGGGCGCCCGTCGCCCCCGGAGACGAGGTGCTGGTCGGCTGGCATGCCAGCGACCGTCACGAACTCGCAGCCTGATCCGCGAAGGAAAGGGGGTCTTACGTCCCTTTCCGCCAACCGACCATGACCAAAAGGATGGACGATGACAGACAAGACCTCTGAAGGCCTCTCGCGCCGCACGCTTCTGAAAGGCACCGCCGCATTTGCGGGCGCTGCAGTGACCGCCAAGCTCTCCGCCTTCCCCACCCCGGCGATCGCCCAGGAGAAGGTGACCCTGCGCTATCTCTCGACGGCGGTGAACCAGTCCCCTGCCATCGCCGAAAAGGCTGGTGAGGATCTCGGCATCAACATCGAATATATCGCGGTGACGACCGACGACGTCGCCAAGCGGGTGATCACCCAGCCGAATTCCTTCGACCTCGTCGATACGGAATATTTCGCGCTGCCGAAGCTGCTCCCCTCCGGCAACATCATGGGTCTCGACGCCTCGAAGATCAAACTCTCCGACAAGATCGCCTCGGTGATCCGCAACGGGACCGTCGACGGCAAGAAGGTCGGCTTGGACGGAACTGCGCCGGCCGAGGTGCTCTACCTGCCGAGCGAGGACGCGACCGAGTTCGCCGGCGAGGAAACCGGCTTCCTGACCCTGATCCCCACCACCTACAATGCCGATACGCTCGGCATCCGCCCCGATCTCATCGACGGCCCGGTCGACAGCTGGGCCGCGCTCCTCGACCCGAAGTTCAAGGGCAAGGCGGCGATGCTGAACATCCCGTCGATCGGCATCATGGACGCGGCAATGGCGCTCTCGGCGCGCGGCGACGTGACCTATGGCGACAAGGGCAACATGACGCGCGAGGAAATCGACAAGACGATCGCCGCGCTGATCGAGGCCAAGCGCGCCGGCCAGTTCCGTGCCTTCTGGACCGACTTCAACGAGAGCGTGAATCTGATGGCCTCGGGCGAGGTGGTCATCCAGTCCATGTGGTCGCCAGCGGTGACGGCCGTTCGCACGCAAGGCATCGAGTGCAAATATCAGCCGCTTAAGGAAGGCTACCGCGCCTGGGCCTCCGGCTTCGGTCTGCCGCCCGCCATCGGCGACCGCGAAAAGGATGCGGCCTACGAGTTCATCAACTGGTTCTTGTCCGGCTGGGCCGGCGCCCATCTCGCCAAGCAGGGCTATTACACCGCCGTCCTTGAAACCACGAAGGAGGCTATGGAGCCTTACGAGTGGGCTTACTGGTTCGAAGGCAAGCCGGCCGAGAAGGACATCATGTCGCCGGACGGCAAGCTGCTCGAAAAGGCCGGCGCGACCCGCGACGGCGGCTCCTACGACGAGCGCATGGGCTCTGTCGCCTGCTGGAACGCCGTCATGGACGAAAACATCTACATGATCCGCAAATGGAACGAGTTCATTGCGTCCTGAGGCGATGACCAAGACCGTGGAGGCTCCGGCTCATGCCGGGGCCGCCACACGGGGCGAAGCGCGGGGGAACACCGCCAAACGGGCGCGGCGCACGAGCTGGACGCCCGGGTGGGTCGCCTATGCCCAAGCCGCGCCCATGGCGCTCGTCTTTTTCCTGTTCTTCGTTTTGCCATTGGTGGCGACCTTCATCGTCTCCTTCTGGAACTACACCGAATATTCGATCGAGCCGGCCTTCGTCACGACGAACTATACGGATGTCTTCTATGGCTGCTTTTCCGGCGGCTCGGCGCTCTGCACCACCTTCGCAACCTATCTGTCGACGCTGAAATTCGTCGCGATCGTCTGGGTGACGACGCTTCTGATCGGTTTCACGGTCGCCTATTTCCTGTGCTTCCATGTCAAGACGCTGCCGATGCAGATCGCGCTCTTCATGGTCTGCACCATCCCGTTCTGGACCTCGAACGTCATCCGCATGATTTCGTGGATCCCGCTTCTCGGCCGCAATGGCCTCGTCAATGAGACGTTGCAAAACCTCGGGCTGATCGACGCGCCGCTCGAATGGCTTCTCTATTCCGACTTCGCGGTCGCCCTCGCCCTCGTTCATCTCTACACGCTGTTCATGGTGGTGCCGATCTTCAACTCGATGATGCGCATCGACCGCTCGCTTATCGAGGCCGCCTACGACGCCGGCGCCAGCGGCTGGCAGACGCTCACTAACGTCATCATTCCGCTGGTGAAGCCCGGCATCCTCATCGGCTCGATCTTCGTCGTTACCATCGTCACCGGCGATTATCTGACGATCGGCATCATGGGCGGCCAGCAGATCGCTTCGGTTGGCAAGGTGATCCAGACCCAGATCAACTTCCTGCAATTTCCGATTGCCGCAGCCAATGCGATCGTGCTTCTCGCCGTCGTCCTGTTGACGATCTGGGGCATGCTGCGCCTCGTCGACATCCGCAAGGAGCTTTGAGGAATGGCCGTGAAAACCGTGCCTCGCGAGGAAAAGCGCCCCCGCAGCTTTTACCTCCTCGCCCTGTTCTTCGCCCTTTTCGTCGTCTTCCTCTACGGGCCGGTCGTCACCATCCTGACGCTCTCGTTCCAGGGTCCGTCCGGCGGGCTGACCTTTCCCATGAACGGGGTTTCGTTCTACTGGTTCGAGCGGCTCTGGGGCGGCGGCGGCACCGTGGACATCGGCTCGGCCTTTCGCCGTTCGCTCGCTCTCGGCCTCACCGTGATGGTGCTGACGGTCGTCATCTCGGTGCTCGCCGGGCTGGCCTTCCGCAAGAAGTTCAAGGGCTCGACGCCGCTCTTCTATGTGGCGATCGCAAGCCTTATCGTGCCCTCGATTGTCGTTTCGCTGGGCATCGCGCTGGAATTCCGGATCATCGACGACCTGCTGCGACCCTCTCTTGCCGCGATCGGCCTCGTCGCGCCGCGCGGGAACTCGCTGGGTCTTTTCACATCGGGTCTTGGGGCGCATCTTTCCTGGACGCTGCCCTTCGGCCTTCTCATCATGTTCGCGGTCTTCAACCGCCTCGACAAGAGCTATGAGGAAGCGGCCCGCGACCTTGGCGCGACGAACTGGCAGAGCTTTCGATATGTGATCCTGCCCATGATCGCGCCCTTCCTCATCGGCATCGCGCTGTTCGGCTTCACCCTTTCATGGGACGAGATCGCAAGATCCAGCCAGACCATGGGCTCGACGAACACCCTGCCGCTGGAACTTGCCGCATTGACCACCACCGTCACCACGCCGGAGATCTATGCTCTCGGTACGTCGGTGACGGCGGTTTCCTTCACGGTCATCTTCGGGACACTTGCCGCCTTCATCTTCCTTCAGAAGCGTCGTCAGAAACGTGCGTTGAAAGACAGCTGAAGCAAAGGCAACCGATATGCGGCTCTCGATCGTCAACCCGAATTCGACCCGTTCGATGACGGAAACCATCGCCGGCGCGGCGCGGCGCGCGGCCGCGCGCGGAACGGAGATCCTCGCCTACCAGAATGATGTCGGGCCGGTCTCGATCGAGGGCCATGTGGACGGCGCGCTCGCGGTGCCGGGCCTTTTGAAGGCGCTTCAGATCGCCGAGGCCGATGGCGCGGAGGGCCATATCATCGCCTGTTTCGACGATACGGGCCTTGATGCCGCCCGCTCCGTGCTGACCGGTCCGGTCATCGGCATCGGCGAGGCGGGCGCTCGCATGGCAAGCCTCGTCGCGCGTCGATTTTCCGTGGTGACGACGCTTTCGGTGTCGGTGCCGATTCTCGAGGACAATCTCGTCAAGGCGGGGCTCGCAACGTGCTGCGCGAGCGTTCTGGCAAGCGAAGTGCCGGTGCTGGCCCTTGAGGAAGATCAGCAAGCAGCGAACCACAAGATCGCCGAGACTGTGGAAAAAGCGATCGCGCGCGATGGAGCGGAGGCGATCGTTCTCGGCTGCGCCGGCATGGCCGAATTCGCGGCAGACCTTTCCGAGCGTTACGGCATCCCCGTCGTCGACGGCGTCGCCTCGGCGGTCAAGCTGATCGAGGGCGCGGTCGCCATGGGGCTGACCACTTCCAAACGCGGCGGCTATGCCTTGCCTCGGGACAAGGGCGGCGGGCTGTAACGAGGCAAGAACAGCGCACTGTAAAACCAGAGGTCATATCGCACGGCGCTTCGCTTCAATTTGCCCACTCGATCACGACGCCTGTTGATGGAAGGCGTGGATCGTTCTCTCGACCGTCACTCTCGGGCTCCGTCCCGAGAAGGACGAAACGCTGATTTATTCCGCACTCCAACGACGACGACAGCCCGGAGCTGAACACCGTGAAACCGGGGCCGATAACCCGCTCCAAGCCCTTGCTTCTACAAATGATCCGGGTTTCAGTCGGCCCCCGGATCAAAGCACGCGCGGCGCGGACACGTTCGTCAAATCCGTCATCGCTCAGCAATCAAACGGATTTTTTTATGATGCCGGAACGTCGACAGACGTTCCGGCATCATGGTTTACCCGTCGATCTTCGTCAGAAGTTCTTCCAGCGACTTCTTGGCGTCGCCATAGAACATGCGAGTGTTGTCCTTGAAGAACAGCGGGTTCTCGATGCCGGAATAGCCGGTGCCCTGGCCGCGTTTGGAGACGATGACCTGCTTGGCCTTCCAGCATTCCAGCACCGGCATGCCGGAGATCGGGCTGTTCGGATCGTCCTGGGCGGCCGGGTTCACGATGTCGTTTGAGCCGATGACGATGACGACGTCGGTGTCTTTGAAGTCATCATTGATCTCGTCCATCTCCATGACGATATCATAGGGCACCTTCGCCTCGGCCAGAAGCACGTTCATGTGCCCCGGCAGGCGTCCCGCGACGGGATGAATGGCGAAGCGCACGGTCTTGCCCTGCCCTCGGAGCTTCGTGACCAACTGGCTTACCGCCTGCTGGGCCTGCGCCACCGCCATGCCATAGCCTGGAATGATGATGATGCTGTCGGCATCCTCGAGGGCGTTTGCAACGCCCGCCGCATCGATCGCCACCTGCTCGCCCTCGACCGCCATCTGCTCGCCGCCCGCGCCGCCGAATCCGCCGAGGATGACCGACACGAAGGACCGGTTCATCGCCTTGCACATGATGTAGGAGAGGATCGCGCCCGACGAGCCCACGAGCGCGCCGACGGTGATGAGGAGATCGTTGCCGAGGGAAAAGCCGATCGCCGCAGCCGCCCAGCCCGAATAGCTGTTCAGCATGGAGACGACCACCGGCATGTCCGCGCCGCCGATGCCCCGGATCAGGTGATAGCCGATGAAGAGGGCGGCCAGCGTCATCAGGATCAGCGGCAGGAGCCCGGCGGTGTTGAAGTACCAGATGAGGCAGATCGCCGAGAGCGCGGCAGCTCCGATATTCAGCGCGTGGCCACCCGGCAGCTTGGTCGCCGCGGACGACACCTTTCCGGCGAGCTTGCCATAGGCGATGACCGAGCCGGTGAAAGTGATCGCGCCGATGAAGATGCCGAGGAAGAGTTCGATCCTGAGGATCGCAAGTTCAGTCGGGTCCTTGTGCGCAAGGAGCGCGGCAAAGCCCGCCAGTTCCTCACGTTCGGGGGGCGACATGCCAGTGACGCGCCTGAGCTCGATATGGGCGATGAAGCCGACGAGCACTGCGGCAAGGCCCACCAGGCTGTGCATGGCGGCGACCAGCTCGGGCATCTGCGTCATCTGAACGCGCGTCGCCAGCTGATAGCCGACGGCGGCGCCGATGAGGATGAGGATGATCGAGACCGGCCAAAGCCCGGCGCCCGGGCCGATCAGCGTCGCGAGGACCGCGATCGCCATGCCGGCGATGCCGTACCAGACCGCCCGCTTGGCGCTTTCCTGGCCCGACAATCCGCCGAGAGACAGGATGAAGAGAACAGCCGCGACCACATAGGCCGCCGTCGTGAATCCGTATGCCATATCGTGAAGCCCCCCGCCTTCAGGATTTCTGGAACATGGCGAGCATGCGCCGTGTCACGAGGAAGCCGCCAAAAATATTGATGCCGGCCATGAATACCGAGAGCGCCGCCAGAATGATGACGAGGAACGAGCCCGACCCGATCTGCATCAGGGCGCCGAGAATGATGATCGACGAGATGGCGTTGGTCACCGCCATCAGCGGCGTGTGAAGGCTGTGGGCGACACCCCAGATCACCTGGAAGCCGACGAAGACGGACAGAACGAAGACGATCAAATGCTGCATGAAGCTCGCCGGCGCGAAGAGACCGGCGAAGAGCACCAGCGCGCCGCCGACGGCCAGAAGCGTGACCTGGGATTTGGTCTGGGCCTTGAACGCGGCCTTTTCCTCGGCCCGCTTCTCCTCCGGCGTCTTCTCCTTCACCTTCTCCTTGGGCTTCTGCGCCGCGATCGCCTTCACCTTGGGTTTTGGCGGCGGATAGGTGATCTCGCCGTCATGGGTGACAGTCGCGCCGCGAATGACGTCGTCATCCATGTCGTGAACGACCTTGCCGTCCTTTTCGGGCGTCAAATCGGCCATCATATGCCGGATATTGGTGGCGTACAGCGTGGACGACTGGGTCGCCATCCGGCTCGGGAAATCGGTATAGCCGACGATCGTCACGCCGTTGTCGGTGACGATCTTTTCGTCCGCGACGGTCAGCTTGCAGTTGCCGCCCTTCTCGGCGGCGAGATCGACGATGACCGAGCCCGGCTTCATGCTCTCGACCATGTCCTTGGTCCAGAGTTCCGGTGCCTCGCGGCCCGGAATGAGCGCCGTCGTGATGACGATGTCCATGTCGGGCGCGAGCTCGCGGAACTTCGCGAGCTGGGCTTCACGGAATTCAGGGCTCGACACCGAGGCGTAACCGCCCGATTCCGAACCGTCCTTGGTCTCCTCGTCGAAGTCGAGATAGACGAATTCCGCGCCCATGCTCTCGACCTGCTCGGCGACTTCCGGGCGCACGTCGAAGGCGTAGGTGATCGCACCGAGCGAGGTGGAGGTGCCGATGGCCGCGAGACCCGCGACGCCAGCGCCGACGACGAGGACTTTGGCCGGTGGCACCTTGCCCGCCGCCGTCACCTGGCCCGTGAAGAAGCGTCCGAAATTGCTGCCGGCCTCGATCACGGCGCGGTAGCCGGCGATATTGGCCATGGAGGAGAGGGCGTCCATCTTCTGGGCGCGCGAGATGCGCGGCACCATGTCCATGGCGATGACAGTGGCGCCCCGATCCTTCGCAGCTTCGAGCAGTGCTTCGTTCTGGCCCGGATAGAAGAAGGAAATCAGGGTCTGGCCTTTCGCGAGACGCTCGATCTCCTCGTCCTTCGGCTCGCGCACCTTCACGACGATATCGGCCTCGCTATAGAGCGCCGCCGCGTCATCGACGATGGTCACACCAGCGTCCCGATAGGCCTCGTCCGTGAAGCCGGCCTTGATGCCGGCGCCGGCCTCGATCAGGCACTCATGGCCAAGCTTCTTCAGCTCCCCGGCCGATTTGGGCGTCATCGCGACACGCGCCTCGCCCTTGTGGATTTCCTTCGGTGCGCCGATTTTCACCCTGATATCCTCCCGAAAATTCCCATCAAGCCATTTTGGAAAATGCTTGGCGATGACCTCGCGCTCCAAGCTGCTTCCCCAAGCAACGCTCCGCCATCAGATTCGCATACATCTCCCATCACAGGCATCAACGCAACTCAATGAAACCAGCGGACGGCCTACAGGACGCGGCGGCAAGTCACAGCGGGAAAGCCCCTTTCCCCGCCACGACCCGCCGGGCTCAGGTTTTGAGCGCGCCATTCCATCGAAATTGACTTGAAGCAAAAGATCGCAAACGCCCGCTGTCGCGGCGGAAGGCCGGCGGCCAGCCAGACCGAGAATCAGGACATGCGGCGGCGATGCCCACGCCAGATGAACACGTCGCAAAGCTTTGGCGGAACAAAGCCTGAGGTTAACGGTCCATCGCTGTGAGCTGGCGTTCGATCTGCTCCAGCCGCTCCGCATTCTGGCGCTTGAGAATGCCAATCGTCGTGATCTCCGCCCGGTTCCTGGCTGCGGTCCGGTCCTTGATCAGCGCTTGGCGCGCGACGATCATCTGTTTGAGGTCGCTAAGGGTCTGGCTTGGAACCGCGTGCACTTCGAGCGCCAGCACGGCGCCCATCCTGGCCAGCAGGGCTGCATCGATCCGGTCGGTCTTGGCCAGCCGTCCGGTCGCCTCGGCAAAGCGCCGGGCGTTTCGCGGATTGACCTTGACGACGGGAAGCCCAGCCTCGGCGAGTTGGCGTTCCAAAGCCCGGTGATAGGCTCCGGTCGCTTCGAAGACGATACGGGCGGGCGGCTCATCACTTGGGTTCAGCCAGCGCAAGAAGGCCGTACGACCGGTCTTGTCATTGGCGAACTGCCGGCTCTCGCCACCCGGCAGGCGATGGACGTCAATACGATCTTTCGAGATGTCGATGCCGATGGTAATCTCTGTCATCTTTTATCGAGCCTCTGCTTGTCGTCCGGAACCAAATTCCGGGTATCCGTTCAGGCCTTCGAGAAAAGACGAGGGTGATCAAACTCTAATTCGGCCCGTCAGACGGCCTGCATCGGAACGATCCATCCCTCGCCGCCGCAGGAGGGAAGTGAGCCCTTCCGCGGCGGTTCATATTCGCCTGATCGGCAGAAAAAGTCATAAGACAAGCATCGGCGACACGGTCTCGCTTACGGATAACAATCAGAGGACGCCTCACCACAGGGTCGAAGGCCTTGAAGCGCTCTGATCCGAACGTCAACCTATGATAGGTTCATGGCCCTAATCCAAGGTTTACGGGATTTCCCGCTCGCATTGCCCCGCCCCTCGTTGTCCCGTGACGACGCCGGTCGCAGTGCGACGTGCATCGCTGGTCGAGAACTGGCGTAAAGGCGGGGCTCAATCGAGATGCCGAGGGCTACACGTCTCGCAAAGGGGTCGGATGCGACCTGATGGTGCGATCTGCCGCACGTAGCAGATCGCGATTTTCCCCCGCGAAGCCCCATCTTGGGACCATGGCAGAACTTACAGTCTGGTACGATGGATCGTGCCCCTTGTGTCGGCAGGAGATCGCGCTTTTGCGCCGGCTTGATCGGCGAGGCGCGATCCGCTTCGTGGATGCCATTGGAAGCGAACAGGAAGGCTGCCCGCTGGACAGAAGCGAACTGCTTCGACGCTTTCATGCCTTGGAGGAGGGCCGCATTCTCAGCGGCGCTGCGGCCTTCGCCGCCGTCTGGCGCGCCGTGCCGGTGCTGCGGCCGCTTGGGCTTGTGTTTCAGGGCCGCATCGCCCTGGCCATGCTCGAGAAATGCTATCTCGTTTTCTTGAAGGTCCGCCCTGCCCTTCAGGCGGTCATCCGCCGGCTGGAGCGCTCCTGACATGGGCGGCCGGAATTCGGATCATCGTGTGTGATAGCAGGATTTTACCGTTTCGACATCGGCAGTGTTCTGATCCAGGCAAGCAGTGCCGCATCGTCGGTCATGTCGCCCTCATAGGCGAAGGCCGGAACTTGCGGCTGGTTCGAACCTCTGGCCCTGTCCCGATAAACCTTCATCGGCGTCGTCGCCCTGACCAACCCGCTGGGAAGCACCTCGTGGTGTGCTTCCAGATAAAGACTGTCGGCATAGGTCTGGCGGCCGATCTGGATGCCCTGAAGCGCCTTCCACAGATCGATCGAGGTGAGGCAGGACGAAGCGCAGCGATAATTGGTGAGAAGATAGACCGGCCCGGCCATGGGGTTTTTGATGGCTTCGGCATGGCCTGGCGGGTGTTTGGTCTTGTCCTCCTCGCGCCAGTACGGCTTGCCGGCGGCAAGCGATTGCCGCATCCCCGAGGCGATTTTCTCCAGCTCGGCCGACAGTCCCGCCGGGCTGCCGGATTTCCTGAACATCTCGGCATAGGTTTCGACCAGTGCCGTGTTGCCCTTCGAGGCCCGCCAGTCCACCGTATCGTTCCCCGGTTTGGGGTGGGCTGCGATCCATTCCTTGCCCCACAGTATTCGCGCGATCTCCTCGCTCCAATAGGATGACCCGCCGCCATTGCCGCGCACGTCGAGCACCACGAAGGGCGCGGCCCGCAGCGCCTCCTGATGATCGCGCGCCTGTTCGATGATTTCGGTGAGCCCCTTGAACGGGACGCTTCCCTCGTGACCGTTGAAGGACGACATGGAGAGCCAGTATCCGCCGCCTGGCAGTGCCCGCATGACAAAGGGCGGCCGAATGTCCTGGCGAAGGCGCGTGAGGGCGTCCGCGATGGTCTCTGCCGCGATCGGTCGCCAGTCCAGCCTATAATCCCGCGTCTCGCCATCCGCCTCGAAGCGACAGCGTAGCGGCAGCTTGGCCCATGGATTGCCGTAATCGATGAAGAGCTTCGGCCCTTCCTCGATCCTTTGGGCCGGCAGGAACCACAGACCCTCGAACGCGCCGATGCGGGTCTCGGCGAGCGTCTCGGCCGCCACATCGTCGCATGAGATGAGTTTCGCACCGAGCGGCGGCAGCGCCGAATGGGCCGATGGCGCAGTTTCGCCCGATGGTGCCGCGACCTCGGCCACGATCTGGTCCGCGCCCTGATACCGGGTGAGAAAGCCCGGCCATCTCGTGGAAAAGGCGAAGTCCTTGTCGGTCATGTCGACGGCCACGTGACCGTCATTGAAGCTTGCTGCAAGCCCGGCCATGGCAAACCACCAGGCTTCGCGGGAATCGGCGGTTTTCGCCCGCTCCAGGGCGAGGTCGCGAGCGGCTTCGACCTGAGCTTTGAAACCCGGATTTATCTTGTCGTAGACGCCGGGATGGTTGGCCATGATGAAGGCGACCATCGCTTCGGCATCGCCCTTCAGCGTCGCCGACCAGTCGCGCGCCTTGCCCGTCTCGCCAGCGGCGGGAAGCGTCATGGCGATGAGGCTTGAAAGCAGGAGCAAGGCGCAAGACAGACCCGCCCGGCGCGGCAGGTGGCGGGGCCTTGGCCAGATCCCGGGAGATGTCTTGCCCGTCATGCTTGTCTCCGCCCGCCGATCCATCAGGCGGCGAAGTCTTGAACGACCGCCGTTAAGCCGGGGTTACGAGGGACGTGATGGCCCCGGCAATGGTGTCGACGGAGGCGAGCAATGCACGCGTCCCTACGAGGCGGCGCGGCTCAACATCAGCGCGATGAGCTTTGTGCCCTGGGTTCCCACGCGATCGAGGCGCTCAACCTGGGCGCCAAACAGGGCGTATTCCATCACGATACGGGTGAAGGCCGGCTCTCCGAATATCACCTCAAGGATGGCGGCGACATCGCGTGGGAAATCGGCCTGGGTTATTTCGGCTGCCGAACCGACAAGGGCGACTTCGACGCCGGTCAGTTTGCCGAGAAGGCGAAATACGATCAGGTCAGGATGACCGAGATCAAGCTGAGCCAAGGCGCGAAGCCCGGTCACGGCGGCCTTTTGCCCGGCGAGAAGGTGACGGAAGAGATCGCCAAGGCAAGACAGGTGCCTGCCCATAAGGATTGTCTCTCGCCTCCGGGCCATTCGGCATTCTCGACCCCGCGCGAAATGCTCGAATTCGCAGCCAAGATGCGCGAGCTTTCGGGCGGCAAGCCGGTGGGCATCAAACTGTGCGTCGGCATGCCCCATGAGGTGTTCGCGATCTGCAAGGCGATGGTGGAAAGCGGCATCCTCCTCGACTTCATCGTCATCGACGGTGCGGGCGGGGGAACGGGCGCTGCGCCGCAGGAACTGTCCGATCATGTCGGCCTGCCGCTTCGGGTGGGTCTGGCCTATATGACGAATGCGCTGATCGGCACCGGTCTGAAGGACAAGGTGAAACTCGCGGCTTCGGAAAAGGTCTATTCGGGCTCGTCCCTTGCGATCAACGCAGCGCTGGGCGCCAACTGGAGCAATGCGGCGCGCGCCTTCATGTTCTCGCTCGGCTGCGTGCAGTCGTTGCGTTGCCACACCGGCACCTGCCCAAAGGGCATCGCCACCAGTTCGCCCGCACGCCAGCGTGCGCTCGTCATCCCTGAGAAAGCGAAGCGCGTCGCCTCCTTCCAGTCAGCGACCCTCGACAGCCTCCACGACATCGTGGTCGCCTGCGGACTGGAAACGCCGGACGATTTCCGTCCGCAGCATCTGCGACAGTGGCGCAACAACACCGACATGATCCCGATCTCGGACGTGGTGTCCTTCCTGTCCGACCGGCAGTTGCTGGATGATCCCGACAGCACGCCTTACGGCGCTTACTGGCGCATGGCCGATCCCGATTCCTTCCGGCCCAAGATGTGAGCCCGGAGGACCTTCGAGAGCACCGCTCTTGAAGGTCCGCGCATTACGGAACGAGGACGATTTTCGGGGCCGCGATCCGGCCGTTCAGGATGTCGGCAAAGGCGGCTGCGCCGTCTCGCAAGGGGCGCATATGCGGCCAGTCGAGAGCGCCGAGGCGGCCATCGAAGATAGCGGCGGCGGTCTGGCGGAAATCGTCGGACGTATAGGTGTAGGTGCCGATGAAGCTGATTTCCTGAAGGGTCAGGCGGCGTATATCGAGACCGCCCTCATTGTCTCCGAGTCCGATATGGACGATGACGCCGCCGGGTTTTGCGATGCGGCTCGCCATGGTGCGGGTGGCGGCAAAGCCGACGCCGTCGATCACCACATCGGCGGTGATCGAAACGGGATCAGAGGTGGGATCGACGATCTCGAAGGGACCGGCGCCTTCGAGCGCGGCGTGTCGCCTCGGATTGGTCTCGGCGATGATCACCCGGCTTGCCCCCGCAGCGTGAAGCGAAAGAGCGGCCCCGAGGCCGATCGCGCCGCCGCCGATGACGACGCACGTGCCGCTCCGCAAGGCGTCCGGATCATTGCGCGCGGCCACGCGGACGGCATGCCAACCACAGGCGAGCGGCTCGGCGAGACAGGCTTTGTCGACGCTGACGCCGTCGGGAATTTCGACGAGATTTTTCTCGGGGATGGCGAGATACTGGGCAAAAGCGCCGGGCCTCGGCGCCATCGAGATGATCTGACGATTGGGGCAGAGATTGTTGCGCCCCTTTTCGCAGGCCGGGCATGTGCCGCAGGTCACCAGCGGATTGACGGTGACGCGTTTGCCCGCAAGCTTGCCGCTTGTCACGGTGCCCGCCGCCTCATGGCCGAGAATAAGCGGCGCGGGCCGTCTTTCGTCATGGCCGAGAAAGGCGTGCATGTCCGAGCCGCAAATCCCCACGGCCTCGACCTTGACGATCACTTCGCCGTCGCGCGGTTCGGGATCGGGCGCGTCGCGATAGTCGAGGGTTTTGAGACCGGTGTAGACGAGCGCTTTCATCGGGCGGTGAATCCTCCATCGACAAAGAGGAGCTGGCCGGTCACATAGGCCGACGCATCGGAAGCCAGAAACAGAAGCGGCCCGCGCAGATCCTCCATCTCACCATTACGGCCAATACAGGTCTGGCGTGCATTCCGCTCGGCAAGCCCCTTGTCGGAAAAGACCGGTCCGGTGAGCTCGGTCGGGAAGAACCCGGGGGCCAAGGCGTTGGCATTGACCCCATCGCGCGACCAGGCCTCGGCCATGGCGCGGGTCAATTGTTCGACGCCGCCTTTAGAGGCGCCATAGGCTATTCCCCCGGGAAAGGCGCGGCGCGACTGCAGCGAGGCGAAGTTGACGATCCTGCCCCAGCCCCGCTTTTTCATCTGAGGCGCGAGCGCCTGGGCCAGAAGAAAAGGAACGGTGAGATTGAGATGGATCGTCCGGTCCCAGCCCTCGGCCGTCACCTGATCGGCGGTCTCACGAGTGTTGATCCCAGCCGCATTGATCAGAATATCCGGCGACCCGAAAGGCTCCGCGACGCGTTCCGCGATCGAGGGTAGCGCGTCTCTATCTCCGAGATCGGCGGCGATGCTGGCGGTCTCCCCCTCCGCTTCCGCTTCCCATTCGAGCAGTCGGTCGGCCCGGCGCGCAACACCGACCACCTTGGCGCCGGCCTCGGCGAGCATGGAGGCGGCGGCGCGGCCAAGGCCGCTGCTCGCCCCGGTCACGCAGGCGATCCGTCCCGTCAGATCGAAGAGCGAGGATGGGCTTGTCATGGCTTCGCCCTACTCCGCAGCCGAAAGATCGAAATTGTCTTTCGGGAAATATTTGCGCAGACGGATGTCGGCGGTGCGGGCGTGGCCCTCCATGCCTTCGAGGCGCGAGATCCGGGCCGTCGCCTCGGCCACGGGTTTCGAGCCCTCGCGCGTTGCCCGCTGCCAGGTGACGATCTTCATATATTTGTGGACCGAGAGGCCGCCCGTATATTTCGCCGCGCCCGAGGTCGGAAGGACGTGATTGGTGCCGGACGCCTTGTCGCCATAGGCAACCGTCGTCTCCTCGCCGAGAAAGAGCGAGCCGTAGCATTTCAGACGATTCAGCCACCAGTCGAGATCGCCCGCCTGAACGGTCAGATGCTCCGGCGCGTATTCGTCGGAGGTGGCCGCCATCTCCTCGCGATCGGAACAGAGGATGATTTCGCCCAAGGTTTCCCAGGCTTTTGAGGCGCTGTCGCGGTTCGGCTCGGGAAGGTCGGCAATCATATTGGGCACAAGGCCCATGACGGTTTCCGCAAGCCTGCGGTCGTCGGTGACGAGCCAGACGGGGGAATTGTAGCCATGCTCGGCCTGGCCGACGAGATCAGCCGCGACGACATCCGCATCGGCGCTCGCATCGGCCAGGATCAGGCTGTCGGTCGGGCCGGCGAACATGTCGATGCCGACGCGGCCGAACAAGGCGCGTTTGGCTTCGGCGACGAACTGGTTGCCGGGGCCGACCAGGATATCGGCGGGCGGGGTTCCGAACAGACCAAAGGCCATGGCGGCGACGCCCTGGACGCCGCCCATGGCAAGGATCGTGTCGGCGCCGCACAGATCGGCGGTATAGAGGATGGCGGGATTGACGCCCGTGTCGGGCCGGGGCGGAGAGCAGACGGTGATATGCTCGCAGCCCGCGACCTTGGCGGTTGTCACGGTCATGATGGCGGAAGCGACATGACTATAACGCCCGCCCGGCACATAAGCCCCGGCGGCGCGCACCGGAATGCTCTTCTGGCCTGCCGTGAAGCCGGGCACGATCTCGTATTCCACATCGCCGAGGGTCGCGAGCTGGCGTTCGGCAAAGCGCCGCACATTGTCATGGGCAAAGCGAATGTCGTCCTTCAGCTTCTGGGAAACCTTGGACGCTGCCTCCGCGATCGCATCTTTCGTGACGGCGGCCGGCCCTTCATAGCGATCGAATTTCGAAGCATAGCGCAGCGCAGCCTCTTCGCGCCCGTTTTCGATGTCGTCGAGGATCGACAGGACGGTGTGGCGGACATCCTGCGCGCTCGATGCCGGAACCTCATCGGCTTTCTTGAGATATTCGCGGCTCATGAGACACCTCTTTCGTAGTCGTATCGGTCGAAGAAACAAACGGCTTGGCAGGGTCCCGGCATCAGAAGACCGGGACCGAAAGGACGGGGACGTAGGCGATCAGAAGGACCACCATCAGCATGAAAAGGACGAAGGGAACGGCCCAATAGGCGATCTTCAGGATCGGCTCGCCGGTCAGCCCCGCCGTCACGAAGAGGTTCAGCCCGAGGGGCGGCGTGATGAAGCCGACGCCCAGCGCCGTGATCATCATCACGCAGAACTGGAGCTCGCCCATGCCGATCTCGTCGGCAAGCGGTTTGAGGATTGGAGCCAGGATGACGATGTTGGGCGTCGTTTCCATCACGCAGCCTGCGGCGATAAGGACGACGATCATCAAGGCAATGATGAAGATCGGATCGCTGGTGATTTCGGTGATCGAATAGACAAAGCCCTGGGGCACGTTGAGAGCGGCAAGCGCCTGGGCGAGCGGCAGCGAGAAGGCGATGATCGGCAGGATGACGCCGTTCACCTTGGCCGACGATACCAGCATCGAGGGAAAGTCCGCAAAGCTCAAGGTGCGCAGTATGAAGCCCATGATGATGGTGACGACGACGGCGACCGCACCCGCCTCCGTCGGCGTAAGGCGGCCCGAAAAGATGCCGTAGAAGATGATCGCCGGCACCAGGAACGCGTACCATCCCCGCTTCAGGGCCGCGGCAACATTGGTGCCCCATTCGGCAAACGAGATCGCGTCGTTGTTCTCGAACGCCTTCACCCGGTTGACCACCGAATTGGTGACGAGAATGGACAGAAGAATGAGAATGCCCGGGATCAGCGCCGCTTCGAAGAGGGTCGACGCCGAAATGCCCAGCACGAGACCAATGACGATATAGGCGATCGAAGGCGGGATCAGGATGCCGGTGCAGGCTCCAGCAGCGACGAGAGCGCAGGCATAGGGCCGGGGATAGCCCGCTTCGGCCAGACGGTTGATGGTCATGCGCCCGACTGCGGCGGCACCCGCCGCATCCGAGCCGGAGATAGCCGAGAACATGCCGCAGACGAGCACGGTCGCCGAGCCGAAGCCGCTTCTGGCCCAGGAGGTGAGCGCGTCGGCGACATCGAGGAACTTGCGGCTGAGCCCGGTGCGCACGAGAACGTCTCCGGTCAGGATGAAGAGCGGGATCGCCGTCAGCGCGAACGCGTCAATCCCGTCGAACAGGGCCTCACCCACGAGCGAAAGGGGCAGGACGCCGGAAATATAGAGCATCAGACAGGCGGCGACGCCGATCGCGGCCCAGACGGGAACCGCAAGGCCGCACAGAACGACGAACGCAATGACCGGACCGTAAAAAGACCAGCCAAGCTCGACCGTCTGTTCCTGGAGTTGTTGCCAAAGCATGAGTTCACCTCAGTCGAACAGACGTTCGCCTTCATAGACCGGTGTGCCTGCCCGCAAGGAGCCGACGTCGCGGATGATGGATTGGAGGAGGCGGATGACGACGAGGGCGAAACCGATTGGAACGGCGGCCAGGAACCAGACCATGGGCAGTCTGAGACCATGGCTGACGGAGCCGAACTTCCACGACACCGCGACCGTCTCGTAGGACCAATAGAGAGCGATGAAGGCCACAGCGAGCATGACGAGATCGCCAAAGATGAAGACGGTGGTCTTCGCCCTTTGCGGCAACAGCGCGGTCAGGATGTCGATGCGGATATGCGCCCGTTCCTTGATCGCCGCCGCGACACCAATCCAAGATAGGTAGATGAAGGAATAGCGCACCACCTCCTCGCCCCAGATTGACGAATAAGCGAAGACTTCGCGCCTCACGACTTCAACGGCCATGACGAGAACGAGCATCGTATAGAAAACGAGCAGCGCCCAGCGTTCGAGATTGCGATCGAGGATTGCGAGAATGGAGCGCATGCCACCTCCCGGCACGCCGCGCGTGCGAGAAACGCACGACGGGCGGTAACGGTTTGAGTTCTTTGCATCGCGCCAGAGCGACGCGTCGTGGCCGAGCCGGCGCGCAAGAGCGCGCGCCGGCTCCTGTCACAGACAGTCAGGCATCGTTGACGGCGTATTTGCTTTGCGTGCCCGCAGCTTCTTCGAGCTTTACGAATGCGTCCATCGACCCGGCAAGCTCGGACTTGTAGGTGTCCCATTCGCTGCGCTGATAGCCGCCCACCTCTTTCCACTGGGCGAGCTGATCGTCATCGAGCGTGTGGAATTCGACGCCCGCGCGCTGCATCTCATACATGGCATAGGCACGCGCCGACGGCACCTTGGCGAGATTCTGGACCGAGGTGATTTCCGACGCGATCTCGATCGCCTCCCTCATCTCGTCGGAGAGGCCGTTGAACCACTCCAGATTGCAGGAATAGATCTGAGCGTCGGGAACGGCCTGTGTGAAGGTGACGTGGGACAGGATGTCCTTGAAGCCGAAGACGTAGAGGGCGCCGACCGCCGGATCGAGCGCATCGGCAACGCCTTGCTTGATGGCGGACGGGGTTTCGCCCCAGGCCACCGGCGTCGGGTTGGCGCCGACCATGCGATAATATTGCTGGAGCATTTCCGAGCCGGGCACGCGGAACTTGATGCCCTTCAGGTCGCCCGGCAAAATCACCGGCTTGTCCTCGCCCTTGCGAAGCGCGACGACGCGCGGATCGATGACCACGTAGAACAGCGGCTTGAAGCCACGCTGCTCGATCTGTGGATGCACATCGTTCCGCCATGCATCGGATTTGACGAGGTTCACGAACCGCTGGTTCGAACCGCAGAAATAGGGAAGATTGATCAGATCGACGGCGGGCGCGAAGGGCGCGAAATTCGAGATCGAATGCTGGGCCGCCTGGATCGTGTTGCTCTGAACCTTCTGGACGAGTGCGCCACCAGCGCCAAGCTGCCCACCGGGCGCCAGCTTCACATAGATGCGGCCATTCGAAAGGTTCTGGATGTTTTCCTTGAGGTCCAGCTGCATGATCGGATAGCTGCGCGAGGCCCCGAGAACATAGGCCGTTGCGATGGTCATCGTCTGCTCGGCGTCGGCTTCGCGCTGGCGCTCTTCATTGGCGCCTTGCGCCGCCGCCTCGTCCGACCAGAGCGTTCCAGCAGCCCCGGCGACAAGCGCCGCGGTGAAACTGCCGGCAGCCGTCAACTTCATGAAGTTCCGGCGCGCGTGGTTTTCGAGCTCTGATCTGTCACTGGTGGTCATAGGGTCTCCTCCCGAGACTTTCTGGATTGGTTTTTCGATCTGGCTCTGGCCTCGCACTGGAGCGTCCCGATGACGAACAGGATGCTGACGGCGATAATGAGCAGCAATTCGCCGCTACGGCCGACAAAGCCAGCGCCACCGGCTGCGCCCACATAGACATTCGCAAGAAAGACGAGAAAAACGGCGAGCGCGCCGATCAACCAAATCAGAGGATTGTTCACGAGCCTGGCCCTCCCAAGCCGAACTGCACGATCAGTGTAAGCGCTTACAATCTGAACTGCAAGCGTTTTCATTTCCGTCAGCGAGAAAATATGGATTATAGCGAGGCAAGGTCGGGCCGATCATCGCGCGGCGTTAGCGGTAAAGGGATAGAGACAAAGACGTGTCGCTCAGAAGCACCCTCGAAGACGTCGCGAAAATGGCAGGGGTTTCGACGGCAACGGTCTCGCGCTGCCTGAACGAGCCGGGCAAGGTCACCGAGAAGACCCGCGAGCGCGTCATGAATGCGGTCGATACGCTCGGCTATACACCGCATTTCGGCGCGAAGGCACTTGCCTCCCGCAAGACGCGGACCGTCGGCGCGGTCATTCCCACGATGGACAATGCGATCTTTGCCCGCGGCCTCCAGGCGTTCCAGGAGACGCTCGCCGCCTCCGGCGTCACGCTGCTCGTATCGAGCTCGGGCTATGACGCGGACCGGGAGGCTGACCAGATCCGCGTGCTCGTCACGCGCGGCGCGGAAGGCATTCTTCTCATTGGCGCTGCGCGACTGGCTAGCGCCTACGAATTCCTGGAGCGTTCCGGCACGCCCTACGTGATCGCCTGGTCCCTTTCGAACCAGCAGGAGCCCTGCGTCGGCTTCGACAATGTCGGGGCGGCGAAGGCAATGGCGGAGCGCGTTCTGTCGCGCGGGCACAGGGAGATCGCGATGATTTCCGGCATCACCACCATGAACGACAGGGCCGCCGGCCGCGTCGAAGGCGTGCGCGCGGCCCTTGCCGAGGCGGGCCTCGATCCGGCGGGACTTGCGGTCGAAGAGGTGCGCTATGCCTTCGACGAGGCGGCCGCGGCCTTCGACAGGCTGATGAAGCGCCCTCCCCGCCCGACCGCCATCATCTGCGGCAATGACGTGCTTGGCGTCGGCGCGATCTCGGCCGCAAAACGCGCGGGCTTGCGGATTCCCGACGACATTTCCATCACCGGGTTCGACGATATCGACATCGCCGCCCATGTAGAGCCCGGTCTAACGACCGTTCACGTTCCCCACCAGCGGATGGGCGCGGGTGCGGCGGCCTCGCTGCTCGCCCTGATCGAGGGCAAAGCACCGGACGGCCCCCGCTGCATCGAAACCGCGATCGTCGAACGGGGATCGCTCGGCCCTTCGCCGTCGTGACATGCCCATCACCATGCGACGAATAAACCGACATTCGGTTCATTCGTGATTCGCCAACCCGTTCCGAGGCCGACGGCCTTACCCGGCAAGACCAATCTCGACGGCGGTGATCGCGAGAATCAGGAGAACGAGTGTTTCGGTGACGACCATGGCGACATGCCGCCAGCCGAGCTGCAGCATATCCTTCATGTTGGTGCGTACGCCGAGCGCCGAGATGGCGATGACGAGAAGCCAGCCCGACAGATCGACGGCCCCTTGCGCCACTATACCCGGCAGCCATCCAAGGCTGTTGATAGCGGTCAGAACCGCGAAGCCCACAACGAAGGACGGCAGGCGCACCGATGTCGCACCGCCGCTTTTCTGCCCCGCCAGGACCAGCACGATGATGATGAGAACCACCGGCAGCATCGTGACGCGCAGGAGCTTGATGATGGTCGCGACGTCGCCGACATCGGTGGAGATCGAATAGCCGGCCCCCACGACCTGGGCGACGTCGTGAATGGTCGCGCCGACCATGAAGCCGCTCTGGCTGGGGCTCAGCCCCAGCACCGTGAACAGGATCGGATAAAGGATCATCGCGATCGTCGAGAGCGTAGTGACCGAAACCACCGTGAAGAGAAGATTGCGCTCGGTCTTTTCATTGTGAGGAATGACGGAGGCGATGGCGAGGGCGGCGGACGCGCCGCAGATGGCGACGGAACCGCCGGTCAGAAGTGAAAAGCGCCATTGCTTGTCGAAGATGCGCCCGCAGACGAAGCCGGTGGCGATGGTGAGCGCGATGAGGCCGATCACCGTGGCGAAGGTCGAGATCCCGAGCGAGGCGATGTCCGTCGTGGTGATCCGCGCGCCCAGAAGCACGATCCCCAAGCGCAGCAGGCTCTTGGAGGAAAACTCGAGGCCTGGCTTGAAGCGCGGATCGACGGCCAGAAAGTTGAAGGCCATGCCGATCAAAAGCGCGAACAGCATCACCGGAGCGCTGTAATGGTCGGCCACGAACCGCGCCGCGGCGGCCACCACAAGGGCCAGCAGAATACCCGGAAACAGCGGCCAGTAGCGGTCCTTGAGGGCCGAAGGCGCGAAGTTCGATCGAGGCTGGGTCGATTGGGACTGTGTCGGCATGGGCTGGCCTTATACTGTCGCCCCGACGCTTCGGCTTGGCCGGCGGGGCGGGTGAGATCGCTTCGAAGGGGGAGAGGAGCCGGGTTCTAACGACGGCTCCAGGACCTGACCGGCGTTGTCAAAGGTCTGCTCCGTAGTGGAAATCGTCGGTCAGGCAGGTGGACAGGCGGTGCTCGATCGGCGTGTCGTCGAGAGCCATGGCGACGCGTTCCACCTGAAGGACGGGGTGGCCGCTGCCGCAGCCAAGATGCCGCGCCACATGATCGCTGGCAGCTTTCGCCTTCAGCTTCTCGGCGGCCCGGCCGATCGTGATGCCGTAGTGCTCCGAATACAGCGCATAGACATTGTTGGGGATGGTCTCCATCTCGCCGAACCCTTCGAAACGAGCGACGGGAAGCGTGACGCGCTCCACGATGACCGGCTTTTCGCCAAGCCGCCTCACCCGGTCGATCCACCAGATCTCGTCGCCGTCGGCGAGCTTCAGCTGATCGCGAACCGTGCTCGATGCCTGGGCGCGGCCGCGGCCGATCACCTCGCTTCGGGGAAAGAGCCGCGTGCCGTCGTCGGCCACGAGGCGGAAGAACTTGAAGAGAATACGACCCTCTTCCGGAACAGCGACGAAGGTGCCGCGCCCCTGCCGGCGGACCAGAAGATGCTCGGCGGTCATGGCGTCGAGGGCCTTGCGGACGGTGCCCTGGCTTACGCCGAGCTCTTTTGCGAGCTGGAACTCGCTCGGCAGCATCATGCCAGGCGTCCAGTCCCCCGTAATCAGGCGCTGGACCAGCCGCGACCGGACCTGGGCGTAGAGCGGCCTGAAGGCCAGTCCTTCCAATTGACTTTCGCTCATCGCAGCCCGGTCTCCATCGAAGCCAATCACGTCACGCCTTTTCCGGCCCTTTGAAAAGCGCGCTCCCGCTTCATAGCACTCTTGACACCCGATCGAAAACATATTTTATATCTTATACAAGACTTCAGCGAATGCAAACCCCGATCGCTTCGCGGACTGCCCGGCGAAACCGATGGGCGAGCGCAAAAGGCGATTGGGAACAAAGGCCAAGCGGCCCGCAGGCTCGGCTCAGATCGCCGCGATTTTCATGAAATTCACCAGGGAGAAAACATCATGAGCAGTCACCCGCAGCTATTGGTTCACGACCAGAAGGACAATGTCGGCGTGGTCGTCGTCGAGGGACTGAAGGCGGGCACAGACATGCTCTGCGTCGTCACCCACGACAATTCCTCGTTTCGCCTGACCGCCAACGACGACGTTCCGATCGGGCACAAGATCGCTCTCAGCGATATTTCGTCGGGCGATACGGCGGTGAAATACGGCGAGGACATCGGACGCTTCAAGGCCGACGTGAAGAAGGGCAGCCATGTCCACGTCCACAATCTGAAGACAAATCGCTGGTGAGACCGCCTCGGATTGCGCCGGCGCACAGCGCCATACGCGTCCCATGTCTCTCCCGCTTCCGCCTCATCTTGAAAAGAGCTTGACCATGCCGATCAATACGAATCGCAAATTCCAGGGCTATCGTCGCGAGAACGGCCGTGTGGGTGTGCGCAACCACGTCGTCATCCTGCCGGTCGACGATATTTCCAACGCCGCCTGCGAGGCCGTCGCCAACAACATCAAGGGCACGCTCGCCCTGCCCCACGCCTATGGCCGCCTGCAGTTCGGCCCCGATCTCGACCTTCACTTCCGCACCATGATCGGTACCGGCGCGAACCCGAATGTCGCGGCCTGCATCGTCGTCGGCATCGAGCCGGGCTGGACCCAGAAGATCGCCGACGGCATCGCAGAGACTGGCAAGCCGGTCGCCGCCTTCTCGATCGAGCAGAATGGCGACCTCAAGACGATCATGGACGTCTCGCGCAAGGCGAAGGAATTCGTCCAGTGGGCCAGCGAGATCCAGCGCACGGAATGCGATGTTTCCGAGCTTTGGGTCTCGACCAAATGCGGCGAGTCCGACACCACGACCGGTCTCGGCTCCTGCCCGACCGTCGGCAATATGTATGACAAGCTGATCCCGGAAGGCATTTACGGCGTCTTCGGCGAGACCTCCGAAATCACCGGCGCCGAGCACATCTGCCAGAAGCGCGCGGTTGACGAAGAGGTCGGCGAGCGCTGGTACAAGATGTGGAAGGCCTATCAGGACGATGTCATCTTCGCCCATGCGACCAACGATCTGTCGGAGTCCCAGCCGACCAAGGGCAATATCGAGGGCGGCCTGTCCACCATCGAGGAAAAGGCCCTCGGCAATCTGGAGAAGATCGGCCGCGAGTGCCAGTTCATCGACATTCTCGAACCTGCCGAAGCGCCCCAGAAGGGCAATGGTCTCTACTTCATGGACACCTCTTCGGCAGCCGCCGAATGCGTGACCCTGATGGCAGCGGCGGGCTACGTGATCCACACCTTCCCCACCGGCCAGGGCAACGTCATCGGCAATCCGATCGTGCCGGTGGTCAAGATCACCGCCAATCCGCGCACGGTACGCACCATGTCGGAGCATGTGGACGTCGACGTGTCCGGCATCCTGCGCCGGGACATGACCATCGATCAGGCCGGTGATGCGTTGATCGAGAACATCATGCGCACTGCGAACGGGCGGATGACCGCGGCCGAAGCCCTCGGCCACCGGGAATTCGTGATGACGAAGCTCTATCGCAGCGCCTGATCCTCAAGATCGGGATCCATTCAAAGGTCGCTCGCCCTTCGGGCGGGCGGCCTTTTTTCAGTCAGCCAAGATGAGAGAGTGAGAACGCCATATGTCAGACATCGTCATTTCCGAATTCATGGACGAAGCGGCGGTGAACCAGCTGCGCGAACGCCACGACGTTCTTTACGATCCAGACCTCGTAAACCGTCCGGACGCGCTGAAGGACGCACTGAAGACCGCGAAGGCGCTGATCGTGCGCAACCGCACACAGGTCTCGGAAGACATCCTGTCCGACGTGCCGGCCCTTACCTGCGTCGGCCGTCTCGGGGTCGGTCTCGACAATATCGACCTCGATGCCTGCAAGGCGAAGGCGATCGCGGTCTATCCGGCGACCGGCGCAAATGACGTGGCGGTCGCAGAATATGTGGTGACGGCGGCGCTGACGCTGTTGCGCAAGGCCTATCACCGCAGCGCCGATGTCGCTGCCGGCACCTGGCCGCGCATGGAAATGATGGGAGGCGAGATCGCGGGCAAGCGCCTCGGCCTCATCGGCTTTGGCGGGATCGCCCGGAAGGTCGCCGCCCGTGCGCGGGTGTTTGGCTGCGAGATCGCCGCCTTCGATCCGTTTCTTCCCGAAACCGACGTCGCCTGGGAGAGCGCGCAACGTCTGGAGCTTCAAGCCCTGCTCGAGACCTCGGATATCGTCAGCCTGCATGTGCCGTTGAGCGAGACGACACGCCATCTGATCGGCCGCGATGCCCTCAAGGCCATGAAACCGGGCGCGATCCTCATCAACACCGCGCGTGGCGGTGTCGTAGACGAGGCCGCGCTCGTTGAGGCCCTCAGGAGCGACCAACTGGGCGGGGCCGCGCTCGATGTCTTCGAGACCGAACCTCTCAACGCCGAAGCCGGGGCGCTCTTCCAGGGGGTTCCCAATCTCATCCTGACGCCGCATATCGCCGGGGTCACGAAAGAGGCGAATGTCCGAGTCAGCGCCGTCACCGCGGACAATGTCCTCAACCATCTCAAGAGCCAGTCCGCATGACCAAGATCCTTTCGATCGAAGACGCCGAACGCCTTGTCGCCGAGGCCTTGCAACGGGCCTTCGTCGGGCCCGCACAGGCCGCGTCCGTCGCCCATGCACTCGTCACCGCCGAAACTTCCGGCCAGGGTGGCCACGGCCTCCGGCGCGTCGCGGCCTATAGCGCGCAGGCGAAGGTGAAGAAGGTCGACGGGCACGCAACGCCTCTGATCGACATGCCCCGCTCTGCGACCATGCGCGTCGACGCCGCCGAGGGTTTTGCCTATCCTGCCTTCGATCTTGCCATCGAGCGCGCGCCGGCCGTCATTGCCGAAACCGGCGTTCTGGCCATCGGGGTCCGCAACTCCCATCATGCCGGGGTCCTCGGCCTGACCGTCGAGCGCTTTGCCGAAAAGGGTCTCGTCGCCCTCATGACCGCCAATGCACCGAGCGCCATGGCTGCCTGGGGCGGAACGAAGCCGGTCTTCGGCACCAATCCGATCGCTTTTGCGACGCCGATACCGGACGCGGAGCCGGTCGTCATCGACCTGTCGCTGTCGAGGGTCGCGCGCGGCAAGGTGATGGCCGCCAAGCAGAAAGGCGTCGCCATTCCCGAAGGCTGGGCGCTCGACAAGGACGGTAACCCGACGACGGACGCGGACGCTGCGCTTGCCGGCACCATGGCCCCGGCGGGCGATGCCAAGGGCGCAGCGCTGGCGCTGATGGTGGAAATGCTGAGCGCCGGCCTGACCGGCGCGAACTTTGCCTATGAGGCTTCCTCGCTCTTCGACGACAAGGGCGAGCCGCCGCGTCTTGGTCAGTTCATCCTGGTTCTCGACCCCGAAGCCATTGGCGGCGACGGCGCGCTCGGTCGCCTTGGGGAACTCGCCGCGATGATCGGCTCGGAACCGGGTGTCCGGCTGCCCGGTCGCCGGGGTCTCGAAGCACGGCGCAAGGCCGCAAGCGACGGGATTGCGATCGAGGACGACGTGATGGCGATGATCGAGGCGGTCTGAAGCGGCCGCCTCGGTTCTGAAGCGTCTCAGAGGGGTGGAAACGCGCGTTTCTCACCCCACGCAGATGCCGGGCACCTCCATCCTGCGAAACAGGTGTGGGCTCACTGTCGCGCTGTCCGGGTAAGAGCCGAGCTGGGCCCGGAATTCCGGATTGGCGAAGGCATCTTTGAAATGAGAGACAGACTGCCAGACCGCATAATTCAGGAAGGCGCCGCTGCCGCCGATACCGCGATGAAGCTGGGTCGAGATGAACCCCGGCTGCCGCTTCATGATCTCGGCGTCGCGGCCCCAGACCTCCAGAAACGCATCCACATCACCGGTCTCGACGACGAAGGTGTTGATCAAGGTGACCGGACCGGCCTCATCGTCGTGCAGCTGATCGGCCAGCGAAACACTCCTATCCATTTCCAGAAACTTGGGCATGTCGTTCTCCTTGTGTGCGGGACGCCACAATGACATCATGGTGTCAATATCGATAAACGACATCATGATGTCAATAGGATTTCGACATGCTCGATAGAACACCGTCGGCGGAGATGCTGACCGATCTCATTCTCTCGCTTTTTCGGGTCAACAACGCGGCCCTCACCTGGGGCGACCGTCTGGTACTGCCCCATGGCCTCACGAGCGCCCGATGGCAGATCATGGGCGCCATCGCCTATGCGAGCGAGCCGCAGCCGGTCGCCTGGCTGGCGCGGGACCTCGGGGCGAACAGGCAGAACGTTCAAAGGATCGTCAACGAGCTTGCGAAGGAGGGCTTGGTGACCTTCAAGGCCAACCCCCGGCACAAGCGGGCTCAACTGGTCGTTCTGACGGCAGAAGGACAGCATGCCTATGACAACGCGATCCGTGCCTGGAATCCCGCAGCCGACGAGCTTGCAAGGGATCTGTCGCCCGATGACCTCGCGACGGTCCTTCGCGTTCTGACCGTCCTTCGCGGCCGGCTGACGGCGAGCAATGAAAGCGATGCGCCCAAAGCTCCGCCAGCATGACGCATGCGCTTTGCAGCGATCCCGCTGACCGGAATTCTATGAAAGGCCGCTTTCGAAGACCTACCGGTAGCCCAAAAGGGCCCCACCACCTTTGGCGGCGTCAGGATGACCACCGCACTGCTCGATCGTCTCGCCCGTCGCGGCCAGAGCCTGAAGACCGGAAACGACAGCGTCCGCTTCAGGGCAGGTACCGGAATCGCCAACCGCCAACCGCCAACCGCCAACCGCCAAAAGAAGGAAAACGCTCGTGGCTTTATAAAGACGCCCCCTCCAACTTAAGTCGGAGCCGGATCAAGTCTCGATGGAAAACCCGGATCAGGTCCGCGTGTGAACCAACATCAATGAGTTAGGGATAGGCCTGTCGAGGCCCTGACGTGGCGGTGAGAGAGGGATTCGAATAAGCGTCCATCTCCGTTCGACTCCGTCCAAGACTTCCTTGATTTATTCGGTTGCGCACGTTTTCGAGTCTGGCGATGTCTATTAGTGCCCTGTACGATCCGTGTCATGCGTTGGGGTATACGTTGGGGTAAGATGGCATGGCAGTCCAAACGAAACGCTTGTCAGCACGTCGCGTCGCTACGATAAGCGAACCTGGTCGTCATGCTGACGGCAACGGTTTGTATCTCGTTGTCGGTCCGGGAAATTCGCGGCGTTGGCTCTTCATGTTTCGCTGGCAAGGCAAGCTGAAGGAGATGGGACTAGGTGGAACGGCTACGGTCTCTCTCGCTGATGCTCGAGAAAAAGCCGATAACGCTCGTCGAGTGTTAGTTGGGGGCTCCAATCCGATCGATGAACGCCGACGCTCAACCGAAGCTCAGAGATCTAAAGCTACATTCGGGATTTTTGCCGACGATTTGATCGCCGAACTTTCCCAGGGTCACGTCCGTCAAGCTGGTGTAATTTTCTGGGTGGCCTGAGGTCATGATCAGGCGGCTTTCATGGTTGTGATGGTGAGGATCGGATCGATCTCCTCCTTGTCGATCTCTGCGAAGGCCTC